>DATHNJ010000001.1:0-21287 GCA_035486155.1 Occallatibacter sp.
TGCGCCGACTGGGGGTCGCGATAGTTAGGATCGACGCCCTGGTCCAATCCCCCGCCCCCATAGGTGGGGCCGCCGGTCGAAGGCGGCGCGGTGTTCGGGAACTGAATCAACGGAGTTCCGTTTGCCGTAGCGCTGTTGCTGTAGATAAACAGGCTCGATGTGGGGTTGCCGCTGTTATTGAACGAGAGCGGGCCGAGGTTCGTCATCGTATAGAGGCCGAATCCAGCGCGCACCACCGTGCTGGTGTCATTGAACGGGCGATAGGCGATGGCGACACGCGGCTGATAATCGCCCTTGTACGTGTTACGCAGGCCGTTGGGCAGATGATCCTGGCTGGCCGTCACGTAGTTTGTGCATGGAAGTGTGGTGACGTTCAGGTTGCAGGCATTGAACGACTCCTGAAACGCGAGGTTCGAAGCCTGAATGTTCTGCTGCTGGAGATATGCCGCGAGGTTATCCGGCACCACGATCGAGTTATTGCGCTGATCGAAGTTAGCCTCATTGCCTCCATCTAATTGGAAAGAGGGCAGCACCTGCCAGCGCAGACCATAGCTCAGCGTAATGCGGCTCGTTATCTGATACTCATCTTGCGCATACAGGCTGTACTGCCATGCCGTTCCCGCTACGTCCGGACTGGAGACAGCGAAGGTCAGTGTAGTCGGAGCGCCGATCAGGAAGTCTCCGAAGGCATTGCCGGTAAAAGTCGGATTGAAGGTGAAGTCCCCGAAATCGTCCGAAGCGTACTCTGGCGCAAAGCTCTCCAGGTCGGCGTAGCGCACCCGGCGCGCATCGAAGCCGAATTTCAGACTGTGCCTACCCAGCTCATAGGTCAGATTGTCAGTGAATTGATAGGTGCTGGACTTAGTTACTCCCGCCTTGTCTCGGCCTATCGGAGTAAAGTTCGTTCCTGCGCTGAAGTTAAACGTGGGAAACGCGTGCGTGGTTGGATGCTGACTGATATTGACGCCGGTCAGATCGAGCTGGTTCAGCGCGTCCGCGCCCTCGATGGGGAAGTTCACCGCGGTGAGGACGTTGGTGAAACCGAAACGAAACTCGTTCACCATCTTCGACGTTAAGCTATTGGTGTAAGAGACCAGCATGCTCCGGTTGTGGATGCTGTCGGCATCGTTCGGAAGCAGCGGATTGACGACGTCAGACGTGATGTTCTTGCGGCTGAAGCGCGCATAGAGCGATTGCTTGGAATTGATCGTCTGGTCGACGCGAAGATCCACTCCATCGGTCTCGGACGGCGTGGGCTGGAACGTCTCGTAGTTGAAGTTAGCCTGCCCGGTAACATTTGGCAGCGGGTAAAAAGCCAGCAGCGCCTGGGCCGTCGGGCTGATGCTGCTCGCAGGAAGTACGGGGCCGCCAATGTCAGTCAGATTGCCTTCGCGATCCTGCGCTGACGGAACCAGATACTGCTCGGCCACGGCCGTTGCGCGGCGGTTGCCTTCGTAGTCGAAGAAGAAGAAGGTGTGGTCGTTGCCGTTATAAAGATGCGGCAACGAAACGGGGCCGCCCAGCGATCCGCCGAATGTGTTGAAGTGCTTGGGATTTTTGCCCGTGAATCCGTACGGAATCGCATCGAGCGCATCGTTCTGCATGTACTCGAACAGGCTGCCATGATACTTGTTTGTGCCACTCTTAGTCGTGAAAGTTACGTCTCCGGCCTGGGCGAATTCAGCATTGTTATTCGATGCTGACACTGTTACTCCCGAAATGCCTTCCTGCGATGGATAGGCATCCTGCAGCGCGCCGTTCTGTCGCACGTTGGCGGTGGAGATACCGTCGACGGAGAAACTCACCATGGATGAGCTCGAACCGCCTAACGCGATATTTCCGGCGCTATCCTGCTGCACATTCGACGACGAAGCGAGCGCGCCCAGAGGGCTCGTGGTTTGGGCGCGATTGTTGAGCGGCAACTGAGTGATCTGTTCATTTGTTTTCAGGTCGGCCAGCGTCGCGTTCTCTGTGTTGATCTGTTCGGCGCCCTCACTTACTTCGACCGTTGTGCTTGTCTCTGCGATGGCGAGCTCCACAGTGAGACGCAGGTCCTGACGCGGATTCAGTACGATGCCGCTGAGGTTTGTATCGGCAAAGCCATCGTGCTTTGCATGGACGCTGTATTTACCGGGCTTCAAATCTTCCAGAAGAAAGGCTCCCGATGCATCGGCATTTATCACGCGATCGATATTCTCATCGTCGCTGTGCAGCGTGATTTGGCTCTCAGGGACTACTGCGCCGGTCTTATCCTGCACCACGCCGCGAATGCTCCCCGCTGTAGATTGTGCGTGCATCGTTGCGTGCGCAAGCAGCATTAGAAAGATAGCGATAATTGCGTGCCCGCCGCGAAGCCGCCGCGGACTGAAACGGGAGTGGGAAACCTTGCGTTGCGAATTATTTTTGGATTTCTCACTCTTAATTTGCGAAAACATGATCATGCGCTCCAAATGAATGCGTAGCAGTAAATGTGCAGCGACAGAATCGGGGCGAATCGTCGACTCGTCTGTAACCATTGAAGTGACCTCTAAACACGCCGGGAACGAGCCCGGCCAGAGAACAGTACAAACTTTCAACGCAAAGGTTTCCGTAGGTTATGCGTTAGTTTTTCGTAAGGACGGGCGTTAGGAAGAGTGCTTTGCATTGAGCGCACTACTATTTCTTTTTCTTTGCGTCGCGTGTCGAGTGCGTTGTTGAAATTTGCCGTTGCCCGGATTAAAACCTACTCACGAATGCGAACCAACGGACGGCGAATGATCTGTGAGACGTGCTAATGTGCCGACATGCAGAGACCTGCTTTGCTTGTGATTGACATGCTGAATGACTTTCTCGACAAGTGGGATCCTGCGCGCAGGAATAAATTGATTTGCGCTGTCAATGAACTGGTTCAGATCATGCGCAGAGCGTCTCGTCCGGTGATTTGGGTGCGGCAGGAGTTCGAACCTGATTTGAGCGATGCTTTCCTCGAGATGAGGGCCAAAGGCATCCGTGTAGCGATCAGGGAACGGCGGGAGCGCAGCTTGTTTCCGAGCTGGCTCTGGCCTCGTCAGACGCTGTGATCGTGAAGAAGAGATACAGCGCTTTCTTCGGGACCGATCTCGATGAGATTTTGCGCCGGCTGCAGCCGGATACGCTTGTGATCGCCGGCGTGAATACGCACGCTTGCATTCGCACAACCGCCATCGACGCGTATCAGCGGGATTGGCCTGTGGTTCTGGCGAGCGACTGCATCGACTCGTATGACAGCGAACATCACGATGTGAGCTTGAAATACATGAAGGACAAGATCGCCACGCTTCAGAGCAACCGCGAGATTGAGGCCATGCTGGCGTAGTGTCGCGGAATCTGCTTTCAAGACAAGACCCGCCAGTTAGCGCCGTTGCGCGGCTCGGCGAGTCAGCCCGAAGATACTGTCCGATTCCGGACGCGGGATTTTGATTTCGGACAGCAGAAGGCGTTTCAACCCTCCTAAGCTTTTTGTTTTCAGAATCGCTTTCTTTCCGGAACGGCAAATCGCGTGCTACTCACGGTAACAGATCCGGTTCTGACTGACTGGCCGGCGGAGGAGAGTGCGAATGCTGGCGGACCTGCGTGACGCGTTACGGCAATTGCGGAAGGCGCCCGGATTTACGGCGACGGTGGTGATCACTCTGGCGCTGGGCATCGGCGCGACGACGGCGATCTTTACGCTGGTGCATCAGGTGATGTTGAAGTCGCTGCCAGTGACGAAGCCGGAGGAGTTGTGGCGGATCGGGGACAAGAACCGCTGCTGCAATTGGGGCGGCTACACGCAGGGCGATGACGGGGATTTCTCGCTGTTCTCGTGGGAAGCTTACAAGAATTTCCGCGAACATACGCCGGAGTTCGCCGACCTGGCGGCCCTGCAGGCCGGCAATGCGCCGCTGGGCGTGCGGCGCGGCGGATCCCAGGGGCCGGTGGATACGCGCAATGGGCAGTATGTTTCGGGGAACTTTTTCCGCACCCTCGGCGTGCAGCCGTGGATGGGCCGGCTGATGAGCGACGCCGATGATCAGGTGGGCGCGCCGCTGGTGGCGGTGATGAGCTATCGCGCGTGGCAGAGCAAGTACGCCTCGGACCCGTCTGTGGTCGGCGCGAATTTCGAGATCAACGGGCACGCATTCACCGTGATTGGGGTGGCGCCGCCAGGGTTTTATGGCGCGAAGCTCGCCGGGTGGGGCATGCCGGATATCTGGATACCGATCACCTCTGAGTTGGTTCTAGCCACGGATGTGGCGCGGCCCAAGCGCCCGAACGAAAACTATCTCGACCTGTTGGGCAGAGTGCGGCCGGGCGTTAATCCGCAGGCGCTGGAAGCCAAGCTGCGCGTGGAGTTCCACAACTGGGAGGCGAGCCATGTGGCGGACATGGAGCCGGGCGAGAAACAGCTCTGGCAGCAGCAGACGCTGCATGTGGTCCCAGGCGGTGCGGGCGTGGCGGCGATGCGGGATGAGTACAAGGACGGACTCAAGCTGCTGCTGATTGCCGCTGGATGCGTGCTGCTGGTGGCGTGCGGCAACCTGGCGAACCTGATGCTCGCGCGCGGCTTGAAGAACCGGGCGCAGGTCTCGGTGCGCGTTGCGCTGGGAGCTTCGCGGCTGCGGCTGGTGCGCAGGGCGCTGACGGAGAGCGTGCTGCTGGCGGTGATCGGCGGCGCTTTTGGAATCAGCGTGGCGTATGGCGCAACGCGACTGATTTTGTATCTGGCTTTCCAGATCGGAGGGCCGAATAACTATGTTCCGGTGAGCCCGACGCCCTCGTGGCCGGTGCTGCTGTTTACACTGGGCGTTTCGCTGGTGACAGGCCTGATCTTCGGAACGTCGCCGGCGTGGATCACTTCGCATGCCGATCCGGTGGAGGCGCTGCGCGGAGCCAATCGCTCGGTGGGCGGACGCCGCTCGTGGGCGCAGAAGTCGCTGGTGATCGCGCAGGCGGCGATGTCGCTGGTTCTGCTTTCAGCCGCGGCCCTGCTGGCGCAGAGCCTGCGCAATCTGGAGCACCAGGATTTCGGCTTCGACACGCAGGGACGCTACATCGCTTGGATCAATCCGACGCTGGGCAACGACAAGCCCGAGCAGATGGAGCAACGGTTCCGAGAGATTGACGACAGCCTGAAAGAGATTCCCGGAGTGCGGATGGTCGCGCCTGTGCTGTACGCGCCGATGACCGGCGATAGTTGGAACAACAGCGTTCGCATCCAGGGTAGGCCGGAGCCGGGACCCAAAGAAGACATGAGCGCAGGCTATGTGCGCGTGATGCCGGGGTTCTTCGAAACCATCGGCGCAAAGATGGTGATGGGACGGGAGTTCAACAACGACGATACGGCGGCGACGCCGGTTGTTGCGGTGGTCAATGAGGCTTTTGCGCAGAGGTATTTCAAAGGCCAGAACCCGATCGGGCAGCACTTCGGCCCGGGCCGCATCAAATATGCCTCGAACTTTCAGATTGTGGGCGTGGTCAAAGACATCCGGTATATGACCTATGACTATAAGAAGCCAGTAGGGCCGATGTACTGGGCCTCGGAGACGCAGACGGCAAGTTACGACGATCCCAACTGGGCAACCGGCGAGAAGTGGTCGCACTACCTCTACAACATCGTGATCTGGGCGCCGGGCGATCCTCCGGGGATGGAAGAGAAGGTGCGCAAGGCAATCGGTAAAGTTGACCCGAGCCTGGTGATCGACGACGTGAACCCGTACGGCACGGTCGTCAGCAACGACTTTCATCAGGAGAACATGATTGCGACGCTGACCTCGCTGTTTGGCCTGCTGGGCCTTGTGTTGGCGGCGGTGGGACTCTATGGCGTGATGGCGTACACGGTGGAGCAACGCACCAACGAGATCGGCTTGCGGATGGCTCTCGGCGCGAATCGCGGAAACGTCATTGCGATGGTGCTGCGCGGAGCGTTCTGGCAGATTGGGATCGGCCTGGGGCTGGGGATTCCGCTGGCGATTCTGGCTGGGAAGTTGATGAAGGATCAGTTGTACGACGTGCAGCCGTGGGATCCGGTGATGTTGGCGGGGGCCACGCTGTTGCTCGCGCTGGCGGCCTTGGTGGCGTCAGTGGCGCCGGTGCGGCGGGCTGCCGGAGTGGAGCCTATGATCGCGCTGCGGATGGATTAGCCATCTGCGGCACGGCTGAAGCGGTGCCCCTTCAAACACAATTTGTGCAGCCGCCTTTAGACAAATAGAAACGCCTCCTTTACGGGAGGCGTTTCTATTTGCGGCGCATTTGTATCGGATCAGATGGACTGGTTCAACACGCGGTTGAGGCGCTGGACGAAGACAGCGGGATCTTTCAGCGGCACGCCTTCCAGCAGCAGAGCCTGGTCGAAGAGCAACCATGCGGCGTCTTCCACCTTCGCGTTGCTGGGGTCGGCCAGAAGCTTCTTGATGATCTCGTGGTCGGGATTGATCTCGAGGATCGGCGAGGGCTCAGGCATCTCCTTCTGCCCCATGGCTCGCATCATCTGGCGCATGCGGGCTGAAGGCTCGTCTTCGTCGGAGACGATGACAGAAGGGCTGTCGGCAAGGCGCGATGAGGCGCGCACCTCCTTGACCTCTTCGCCGAGCGTGGCCTTGATCTTCTCGAGAAGAGGCTTCAGTTCCTCGGCCTTCTCCGGCGTGGATTCATCCTTGAGATCGTCGCCAGCCGTAGATGTGTTGACGGCCTTGAAGTCGATGTCGCCGTACTTGGGTATGGAGGAAAAGACGATCTCGTCGATGTCGTCGTCGAGGATGAGGACTTCGATTCCCTTCTTCTTGTAGATCTCAAGCAGGGGCGAGTTGCGAATCCCACTCTCAGAGCCGCCGGTGATGTAGTAAAGCGCCTTTTGTCCGACCTGCATACGCGATTTGACGGAGGCAAGAGAGGTGAGGCCTTCGACGCTGGTCGATTTGACGCGGATGAGGTCGAGCAGCGTATCGCGGTTGGCATAATCGCCGTAGAGACCTTCCTTCAGCGGGCGATTGTATTCGGCGATGAACGTCGCGTATTTTTCGGGATCGTTCTCGGCGATGTTTTTCAGCTCGGAAAGGATCTTTTTGACGCTGGCGGTCTTGATGGTGGTGAGAATTTTGTTCTGCTGCAGAATCTCGCGCGAGACGTTGAGCGGAAGATCTTCGGAGTCGATGACGCCGCGCACGAAGCGTAGATACTGCGGTAGAAGCTCACGGGAGTCGTCCATGATGAAGACGCGCTTGACGTAGAGCTTGATGCCGCCCTTGTAGTCGGCTTGATAGAGATCTGTTGGCGCCTTGGCCGGGATGAAGAAGAGCGTGACGTACTCGAGCGAGCCTTCGGCGCGGGTGTGAAACCAGAAGAGCGGGTCTTCCCAATCGCCGGTGATGGACTTGTAGAACTCCTTGTAGTCCTCATCTTTGAGCTCGGACTTGGAGCGGCGCCACATGGCGCTGGCGACATTGACCTGCTCGGTCACGCGCGTCTTGATGGATTCTTTTTTCTCTTCGTTCCACTCGCTCTTGTCGTAGGTGAGAAAGATGGGAAAGGCGATGTGGTTGGAGTACTTTTTGACGATCTCCTGCAGGCGCCAACTGTTGGCGTACTGCGCGCCCTCATCGTTGAAATGGATGAGGACGGTGGTTCCGGCGCTCTTGCGCGCAGACTCGCCAGAGACTTCTTCGATGTCGAAGCCCGACTTTCCGTCCGAGGTCCACTTATACGTCTTGTCTTCGCCGGCCTTGCGCGTGGTGACTTCAACCTTGTCGGCGACCATGAAGACGGAGTAGAAACCGACGCCGAACTGACCGATCAGGTTGGAGTCCTTCCTGGCGTCGCCGGAGAGCTGGGCAAGGAAATTTTTCGTTCCGGAGCGGGCGATTGTGCCAAGGTGCGAGACCAGGTCTTCCTCGTTCATGCCGATGCCGGTGTCGGAGATGGTGAGGGTCTTGTTGGCCTCGTCGAGGTCGAGATCGATGCGCGGCGAGTCGATGGCCGTGCCGACGAGCGCCTTGTACTTGTCGTCGGCGAGAGTGAGATAGCGTAGCTTGTCGAGCGCGTCGGAGGAGTTGGAGATGAGTTCGCGGAGAAATATCTCCGGGTGAGAGTAGAGCGAATGGACGATGAGTTGGAGGAGCTGACTTACTTCAGTCTGGAATTGTTGCTGAGACATAGCATCTTTCATTATTGCGGAAAAAAGAAGTGTGGTGAAGAGCGATCGAGTGCTGCTCTAAGCAGTCTCCTTGGACTTGCGGCGGTCGGGATGGACCCACCAGGCCACGCCAATGCCGATCATATACAGGGTCAGCATGGGGATGGCATAGATGCACATCGTCCACGGATCGGGGCTAGGACAAATGAACGCGGCAACGATAAAAACCACCAGAACCGCGTAGCGGATGTTCTTCCACAGAAACTTTGGGCTGACGATGCCGAACAGGGCGAGGAAGAAGATGAGGACCGGCAGCTCGAAGCTAATGCCGAGGCCGAGAATGATGGAGAGAAAAAAGCCGGTGTACTCCTCGATGGTGACGATGGGATTGAATTTTTTGCCGAAGTCGAGGATGAGAATTTTGAGCGCGCCGGGAAGCACGAAGAAGTAACCGAAGGCGGCGCCGACGAGAAAAAGGCCGACGGTGGCGCCCATGAAGGGGATGACGAAGCGGCGTTCTTTTTGATAGAGGCCAGGGGCGATGAACAGCCACACCTGATAGAGGATGAACGGCGAGGCAAGAATGGCTCCGCCGATGAGCGAAACCTGCAGATACAGGTTCAGCGCGTCCATGGGGTGGGTGTAGTTGAGCTTGATGTGGAGCTGATCGAGCGGTTTCTGCACGAAGCCGTAAAGGCTCTCGCGGAAGACGTAGGCGATGACGAAGCCGACGGCGAGATAGGCTGCCGAGTGAACGATGCGCCGACGCAACTCGTCGAGGTGCTCCATCAGGCTCATGCCTGGGAGTTCGGCGCGCTGGCTGACGGTTTGCCGCGCTTTGTCGATGGCGGACGAGGCGTCAACCATTGTGGCTTACCGTTTGAGGCGAAGATTCAGGAGTAGGGCTCGATGTTTGAGGCGTTGCCGGGTCGATTGCGTTGGGCGCCGGCGAGGGGGCGGCTGCAACTGAATCCGCAGGCGGCTCGGTCAATTCGGCCTGTTCGGAGAGGCGCGCGGCGACTGTTTCACCTGTTGAGGGCGGGAGAATGCGCGGGGCTTCTTCGGCGGACTTCGATTCGATGAGATCGGGCGCTTGAGTTTCGGCGGAGCTTGACGACGCGAGCGCTTGCACGACGGCGGGAGTTGCGGAGACGGACTCCTGGGCCTGCTGCTTGCGCTGGGCTTCTTCCTTTTTGCGGCGGTCGGCATCTTCCGACAGGCGCAGCTCTTCTTCCATCTGGAATTTGAAGTCGTTGGAGGCCTTGCGGAACTCGTACATGAGTTTGCCGATTTGCCGGCCAATCTGGGGCAGGCGGCGAGGGCCGAAGACGACCAGCGCCATGACCATGAGGATGAGCGTGTCCGCCATGCCGAGGCTGCCGAGCTGAATTGTGGGCGGAGGCGCCATGAAGGGTAATGATACCTGCCTGACAAGGAGAGGACCAAGACCCAAACGCGCCATTACCGCAGTGACGTCTGCGCATCCAGACGACTGGACGGACATCTATAATTGTGAAAGGGCTGCAACAACCCCGTGGGTGGATTTCTTTGAGCATTTTTTGCTTGGGGAAAGGCGCATTCACTGCAGTCTGGGGGCCGCTCGATTGGCCCACGGCAAAGCCGGCGAGAGCTGGTTTTTGCGATAGCTTTCAACATCCCCGTTCGGCGCGAGCCGAACTGAAGGCGGAATACAGTGAACCTGGTAATCGACGACGTGACGGCGACCTCGCCGGAGGCCGCGGAGAGTTGCAGCCTCGAAAATTATCTTGTCCTCCCTGACCACACCATGGATGAGCGGATCGCGGCGGCGCGCAAGCGGCTGGGCGCGACCACGGTTGTGCTGGGACACCACTATCAGCGCGACGAGGTGATTCGCTTTGCGGATTACACCGGCGACAGCTACAAACTGTCGAAGGTCGCCGCCGAGACCGACGCAAAGTACATCGTCTTTTGCGGCGTGCACTTTATGGCCGAGAGCGCCGATGTGCTGGGACGCGATGGACAGCAGGTGATCCTGCCGGACCTGAACGCAGGCTGCTCGATGGCGGACATGGCGGAGATTTCACAAGTTGAGGATTGCTGGGAGACGCTGGAGCGGTTTGGGCTGGCGGACGAGACGATTCCGATTACGTACATGAATTCGACCGCGGCGATCAAGGCGTTTTGCGGCGAGCGCGGCGGTTTGGTGTGCACGTCGTCGAATGCCGACAAGGCGTTTGCATGGGCGTTTGAGCGCGGCAAGCGGATTTTGTTTTTACCCGATCAGCATCTGGGGCGGAACACGGGGTTTGCGATGGGGATTGGCCTGGACCAGATGACGGTGTGGGACCCGTGGGGGCTGCAGGGCGGGCAGACGAAGCAAAGCGCCGCCGACAGCCGCGTGCTCTTGTGGAAGGGGCACTGCTCGGTGCATCAGAGATTCCTGCCGAGCCATGTGGACCAGGTGCGCGCGAAGTATCCGGGGATTCAGGTGATCGTGCATCCTGAGTGCCGCTGGGAGGTGTGCCAGAAGGCCGACGCGCTGGGCTCGACGGAGCGGCTGATCAAGATTGTCGAGGATGCGCCTGCGGGAACGATGTTTGCGATCGGAACGGAGATTCACCTGATCAATCGGCTGGCGAAGCGCTTCGCCGCCGAGGGAAAGAAGATCATCACGCTGGACGATACCGGATGCCTATGCACGACGATGTATCGCATCAGCCCGCAGCATCTGGCTTGGGCGCTGGAGAATTTGATTGAGGGCCGCGTGGTGAATCGGATTCAGGTCCGGGCGAGCGTGAAGCACTGGGCGCGCGTGGCGCTGGATAGGATGCTGGAGATTGGATGAGGCGAGTTGTCAGGGGTCAGTTGCCAGGGATCAGAAAAAAGAAAACGGGGCAGAGTTGATTACTCTGCCCCGTTTTTACTTGTGTGGCTATTCGACGATTTTGAATTCGGTCTGCTGATCGGCTAATGAACTGCCGCCCACCCAGATGTTGTAGGTAGTCGCTTCGACGGTGCGGTGGACTTCGGCGTTGTAGAAGCTCAACTCGTCGAAGCCCAGCGGGAAGGTGAGATGCTTCGTCTCGCCGGGGGCGAGTTCGACGCGGGCGAAGCCTTTGAGTTCGCGCACCGGCTGCTCGACGCTGGCCTCGGTGTTGCGAATGTAGAGCTGCACGACTTCGGTTCCGGCTACGCTGCCGGTGTTGGTGACGTCGATGCCGACTGTGGTGACGGGCGTGTGATTGGTTAGAACTTCCTGCAACGGGATTTCGTCTTTGCTCAGCGTCGGCGTGGAGTAATGGAAGCGTGTGTAGCTGAGGCCCCAGCCGAAGGGAAACAGCGCGGAGTTCTGCTCGTCGACGTAACGCGAGACGAATTTTTCCTGAGAGTTGGACGGCATGTGGGTCAGGTCGACATGGCCGGCAGGGCGGCCGGTGGGGAGCTGCGCGTAGTAGAGCGGCTCCTGGCCGACAGCGCGGGGAAAGCTGGATGGCAGCTTGCCGGAGGGATTGACGTCGCCGAAGAGAACATCGGCGACTGCGGGACCAGCTTCGATGCCAGGGCTCCATGCTTGGAGAATGGCGGGCACGTGCTCAGCGGCCCATTTGAGTTCGAGAGGACGGCCGGAGAGAACGACTAGGACAACGGGCTTGCCTGTGGCGACGATAGCTTCGAGTAGCTTTTCCTGATTGCCGGTAAAGCCGAGATGCACGCGGCTGGCGGCTTCGCCTTCCATCCAGTTGGCAGGCTCGCCAAGCGCGAGGATCGCCACATCAGACTGCTTGGCTGCTTCGACGGCGTCGGCGATGCTCTTGTCGTCGTCGAGCGTGGCCTGATTCTGAGAGCCGGCGATCGAGCCTCCGAACACAACCGACTCGAGGATCTTCTCGTCTTCACCAGCGAGCGGGTTGCAACCTACCGAATAGATCAGCCGATCGCCGAGGCGTTGGCTTAACTCTTGTTTCAAGGTGATGACGTTTTTGGGATCGCCTGCCGACCAAGCGCCGAGCAGATCGCGCGCATCGTCGGCGAGTGGACCGATGAGCGCAACTTTTTTCGCTTTTGAGGTCAATGGCAGCAACGCGCCTACTCCTTCGACTGGATCGTTCTTGAGCAGGACCATGGTTTCGTCGGCGACTTTACGGGCCACGGCGCGGCGCTCTGGAGTTGCTTCGTAAGCTGGGCTGGGATTCGTATAGGGGTGATCGAAGAGGCCCATGGCGAACTTGACGCGCAGAATGCGGCGGACGGCTTCATCGACGACAGACTCGGAGATTTTTCCGGAGCGGACTTGGGAAGCAAGTGTAGTCCCAAAGAGATTGCCTTCCATGTCCATGTCGAGGCCGGCTTCGAGGGCCTTGCGCGCGACGGTAGGACCATCGCCGATGGAGTGATTCTTGAGCTCGCCGACCGCACCCCAGTCGGAGACAACGAATCCGTCGAAGCCCCACTCCTTGCGAAGAATCTGCGTGAGCGTGAGCGGATTGGCAGTGGCGGGAACGCCGTTGATGGAGTTGAACGAGCTCATTACCGTGGCGACGCCGGCGTCGACCGCGGCGTGATACGGCGGCAGGTAAATCTGGCGCAGCGTCTGCTCGCTCATGTCGGTGGCGTTGTAGTCGCGGCCGGCAATAGCGGCGCCGTAGGCGGCGAAGTGCTTGACGGAGGCGACGACCGAGTCGGGCTTGGTGATGTCGTCCTGCTGATAGCCCTTGACCCAGGCGCGCGCCATGGCGGAGCTGAGGTATGGGTCTTCGCCGTTCGATTCAACGATGCGGCCCCAGCGCGGATCGCGCGCAATATCGACCATGGGGGAGAAGACCCAGTCGATGCCATCGGCTCGGGCTTCAATGGCGCCCGTGCGCGCGACGGTCTCGGCGGCGGCGGGATCCCAGCTTGCGGCGATGGCCAGCGGGATGGGGAATGTGGTGTGATCGCCGTGAATCACATCGAGCCCGAAGATGATGGGGATGTGGAGGCGCGATTTTTCCATGGCGATGTGCTGATAGTGATCGGTCTTGTCCGCGCCGACGACGTTGAGCATGGAGCCGACTTGGCCTTTGGCGACAAGATCGTCATAGGTGACGTTGGACTGGGCCGGCCCGGTGGCGAAGCCGGCCGAATATTGCACGAGCTGGCCGATCTTTTCCTCGAGCGTCATCTTCTTCAACAACGATTCGACGCGGGCGTTCACCTCTTTCGACGCGAGCTGCGCATTGGGGACGGGTCGGGCCTGAGCTGAGGACAGAGATGAGAGTGGTCCGGCGAAGAGAAGAGAGCCGAGAAGCGCAACGGTTTGGCGACGAAATGCGGTTTTCATGACCCGGCTATGATAAATCGCTTGAGTTTGGAGATGCGGCCTGACGGTTGGACGCACGCCCAAACCCAACAGGCGTTCTGTTTATCTCTCATTCATCGGACCTCAAGAAGGACAGGACTGCGGACAGCGACACGATAGTAATTGCCGCGGGAGAAACCAAAGCGCCTCTCGTCGCCACGCCTGGAATGCTCTACTCTGACATGTGATGCGGATCGTTCGCTGGATGGACGCTTTTCGGAAGGCAATGCTGCTGGCGTTTGAGCATGACATGCTCAACACGGCGAAGGCGGCCGCGTATTCCGGCATGCTGATGCTCTTCCCTACCCTGGTGGTGGTCACGACGCTGCTGGCGTTTGTGCCAGAGGGTCCGTCGATCATGGGGCAGATTCGCTTCACTTTCATGAATTTCGTTCCCGCAGAGACGTACTCTCTGCTGTTGTCTTCGATGCAGGCGCGGAAATTTTTCTCGGCGCAACTGATGTTTTCCGCGGCGATTCTGAGCGTGTTCGCCGGACTGGGCATGATGCTGTCGCTGATGGAGGGGTTTCGGCGCGCCTATCGGCTGCCGCGCAACGAATGGGGCTTCTGGACCAAGCGGCTGCGGGCGTTTCTCCTGGTGCCGATGGTGCATTTGCCGCTGGCGCTGGCCACGCTGCTGCTGGTGTTCGGCCACCAGATCGAACACTGGATGGTGGACAACGCCGCGCATGAGCTCCGTCACGCAGTATTGTTTTTCTGGCGGCTGGTGCGATGGGCGATTGCGCTGGCGACGAGCGTGACGGTGCTGGTGGCGCTCTATCACTTCGGGACGCGGCGCACCGAGCATTGGTCGCGTGTGATTCCCGGCGCGGTTGCGGCGACGGCGGTATGGTTTCCGGCGACGCTGGCCTTCGGCTGGTATGTGACCACGTTTGCGAATTACTCGCGCTTCTATGGGCCGTTCGGCGCGGGCATCGCGACGCTGGTGTGGCTCTATCTGAGCTCGTTCAGCGCTCTTTTGGGAGCGGAGCTGAATGGAGTGCTGTTTCGGGAGCGACTGGATGGAGCTGCGGCGTTGGAGATTGCAGAAACATTCGCCTCACGCCGATAAGTCTAGAGATTAGAGCGTTGTTTACGGGCCGTCGCCCGAAAAAAACGTTTGAACGCGCCATGTACAATAAAACGGATTGCCCTTATATCAACCCCAATCCCTAGCGCAAACAAAACCTGGAGTTAATGTAAATGCCGTATGCCGAAACGAGCCTTAATGAATCCCCCATTCTTAGACGCGCCAAGATAGTTGCGACGCTGGGGCCCGCTTCCAACACAGAACCGGTTTTTCGTGAGTTAGTTCGCGCTGGCGTTGATGTGGTCCGCCTGAATTTTTCGCATGGAACGCACGAGGAGAAACAGGCGTTAATCCAGATGATTCGCAAGGTGGCGCGCGAAGAGCGCAAGCCTCTGTGCATTCTGGCCGACCTGCAGGGCCCGAAGATTCGCACCTCCAAGCTCAAAGACCGTCAGCCAGTGATGCTGAAGGCCGGCGGGCGGTTGACGATTACGCCGCGCGATGTGCAGGGCACAGCGTCGCTGGTGGGAACGACGTTCAAGACGCTTGCCGAGAATGTGGAGCAGGGCTCGCGCATCTTGCTCTCCGATGGATTGATTGAATTGCGCGTGCACGACGTGGATGGCGCCGATGTGGTGTGCGACATCATTAACGGCGGCATGCTGGGAGAAAACAAAGGCATCAATCTTCCGGGCATTCCGGTGCGCGTGCCGTCGCTGACCGACAAGGACTCAGAGGATCTGGAGTTCGCGTTAAAGAACAATGTGGACGCGATCGCGGTTTCGTTTGTGCGGACGGCGGAAGACGTGCGGCTGGTGCGCAATCGCGTGTCGGCGTATGGCGGCGAGACGTGGATCATCGCCAAGCTCGAGAAGCCGCAGGCCATCGAACATCTGGACAGCATCCTGCAAGCCGCCGACGGCATCATGGTGGCGCGCGGCGACCTCGGCGTGGAAGTGCCGCCCGAGCAGGTGCCGGCGATTCAGAAGCACATCATTCGTCGCGCGGTGGAGTACTCGAAGCCGGTGATTACGGCGACGCAGATGCTGGAGTCGATGATTGAGAACCCGCGGCCCACGCGCGCCGAGGTTTCCGACGTAGCCAATGCGGTGTACGACGGGACCGATGCGGTGATGCTGTCGGGCGAATCGGCTGTGGGCAAGTATCCGGTCGAGACAGTCTCGATGATGGCGCGCATTGTGAGCGAGGCCGAACGGCACATCAAGGAAGAGAAAGAAATCTATGCCGACACGCGGGTGCGGCAGGCCCAGTTGTCGATCGCCGAGACGATCTGCGAAGCGACGGCGCACGCGGCCGACGATCTCGATCTGCGCGGCATTGCACTGTTCACTGAATCAGGCGCCACGGCGCGTCAGCTTTCGAAGTATCATCCGACGTCGCCGATCTTTGCGCTGAGCCCGATCGAGGTGACGATCAATCGGCTGAATCTGCTGTGGGGCACGACGCCGGTGCGATGTCCGAAGGTGAACTCGACCGAGGCGCTGGTGGATGTGGCCGAGAGCCTGCTCGAACAATACGGCTACGTGCGCAAAAACGAAGTGATCGCGATTGTGGCCGGAACGCGCACCAAGTCGGGATCAACGAATTTTCTGCGGTTGCATGTGCTGGGCGAGCAGAAAGAGGGCGTGCGGTTTTTGGCGCCGCCGCAGCAGGAGACAATTCCCGAGCCGGCAGCCGATGCAGATGGGAGTAAAGCGAGGCGGTCTGCGCGCAAGACGCCGCTGCGCCGCTATCCCTCGCCGAACCCGCCTAAGATTTCTAATCCGTAAGTTGGTTCACCCCATACTTCAGATCTTTAAAACAAAAATGGGCGCACAGATTGAATCTGTGCGCCCATTCATTTTTTCGTGAAGCGCTACTTCGCCGCGAGTTGCCGCAGCACGTACAGCAGAATGCCGCCGTGTTCGTAGTACTCGATCTCCTGCGGCGTATCGATGCGGACAATTGCATTGAGCAGCTTTTTCTCGCCTTTTGGGCTCGAAGCGATTACCTGAAGGTTGCGGCCGTCGGCGAATTTTTCCTTGAGCAACTTGGTCAGGCCGGGGAAATCGTAGACCTCTTCGCCGGTGAGGCCGAGCGACTCGACATTCTGTCCCTCTTCGAACTGCAAGGGAAGAATGCCCATGCCCACCAGATTCGAGCGGTGAATGCGCTCGAAGCTTTCGGCGATGACGGCGCGGACGCCAAGCAGGTTCGGCCCCTTGGCTGCCCAGTCGCGCGAGGAGCCTGAGCCGTACTCCTTGCCGGCGAGGATGACAAGCGGGACCTTGCGGTCGGCGTACTTCACGCTGGCGTCGAAGATGGACATCTGCTCGCCCTCGGGCAACAGGCGTGTGACGCCACCCTCCGTGCCGGGCGCGAGCTTGTTGCGCAGGCGCACGTTGGCGAAGGTTCCACGCACCATCACCTCGTGATTGCCGCGGCGCGAGCCGTAGGAGTTGAAATCCGCGGGCTTGACGCCGTGCTCGGCGAGGTACTTCCCCGCCGGGCCGTTGGCCTTGATGGAGCCTGCGGGAGAGATGTGGTCGGTGGTGACCGAGTCGCCCAGAACGGCGAGAACGCGGGCGCCGAGAATGTCGGTGACGGGCGCGGGCGTCTTGGCCATGCCGTCGAAGTACGGCGCCTTGCGAATGTAGGTGGAGTCAGGCTCCCACTTGTAGACGTCGCCGGTGGGGAATTTGAGGCCCTGCCAGTTGGCGTCGCCGTCGCTCACCGTCGCGTACTCTTTGCGGAAGCTTTCGCTGGAGAGACCTTTCTCGATAGCTGCGGCGACTTCGCCTTGCGTGGGCCAGATGTCTTTGAGGAAAACGGGCTGGCCGGATTTGTCTTTGCCGAGTGGATCGGCGTCGAAGTTGTGGCCGATGCGGCCGGCGAGCGCGTAGGCAACAACGAGCGGCGGGCTCATTAGATAATTCGCGCGCACGTCGACGTTGACGCGCCCTTCGAAGTTGCGATTGCCGCTGAGGACGCTGACGGCGACCAGGCCGTGTTCGTCGATGGATTTCGAAACGTCGGAAGGCAGCGGGCCGGAGTTGCCGATGCAGGTGGTGCAGCCGTAGCCGACGACGTTGAAGCGCAGCTTTTCGAGATAAGGCAGCAGGCCCGCCTTTTCGTAGTAGTCGGTGACCACGCGCGAACCCGGCGCGAGCGAGGTCTTCACCCACGGCGGAACGCAGAGGCCTTTCTCGACGGCCTTCTTGGCGAGCAGGCCAGCGGCGATCATCACGGATGGATTGGACGTGTTGGTGCAACTGGTGATCGCCGCGATGACGACCGAACCGTGATCGAGATACTTGTCGGGATCGACGTTGAAGCGTTCTTTTACCGTGGTGGTGACGTGGAGTTGAGCGGTGTTGGCTGCAGGAGCGGTCGCCGATGATGTCGTCGGTCCCTCGTTCTCTTCAGCGGCTACGGCCGCGTCCCTCACAGTGGTGGCGCGCTCCCATACGGCTGCGGCGCGGGCGCCGAGCGGCTTTGCGGTGGGGGCGAGCAGCGACGGCAACTGCTGCGCGAAGCTGGCGGCGGCGTCCTTAAGCAGCACGCGATCCTGCGGACGCTTGGGGCCGGCGACGCTGGGCTCGACGGCGCCGAGATCGAGCTCGAGAGTTTGCGAGTATTCGGCTTCGGGTGCGCCAGCAGTATGGAAGAGTCCTTGCTCTTTGTAATAAGCCTCGACGAGCGCGATCTGGTCTTCGCTGCGGCCGGTGAGGCGCAGGTAGCGCAATGTCTCGGCGTCGACCGGAAAGATGCCGCAGGTGGCGCCGTACTCGGGCGCCATGTTGCTGATGGTGGCGCGGTCGGCTAATGGCAGCTCGGCGACGCCGGGACCGTAGAACTCAACGAATTTTCCGACGACTCCCAGTTTGCGCAGAGCCTGCGTGACGGTGAGAACTAGATCGGTGGCAGTGGCGCCTTCGCGCAGTTTGCCGGTGAGCTTGTAGCCGACGACCTGCGGGACCAACATCGAAACAGCCTGGCCGAGCATGGCGGCCTCTGCCTCGATGCCGCCAACGCCCCAGCCGAGAACGCCGAGTCCGTTGATCATCGTGGTGTGCGAATCGGTGCCGACGAGCGTGTCGGGATATGCGGTGAGTTCGCCGTTGATATCGGTCGTAAAGACGACGCGGGCGAGGTATTCGAGATTGACCTGGTGGCAGATGCCCATGCCCGGCGGCACCGCGCTGAAGTTGCGGAAAGCGGTCTGGCCCCACTTGAGGAAGGCGTAGCGCTCACGGTTGCGCTGGAACTCGAGCAGCGAGTTGGCGTCGTAGGCCTGGGCCGTGCCGAACTCGTCGACTTGAACCGAGTGGTCGATGACCAGCTCGGCGGGGATGAGCGGATTGACGCGCGCCGGGTCGCCGCCCAGGGTCTTGATGGCGTCGCGCATGGCGCCGAGATCGACGACGGCGGGCACGCCGGTGAAGTCCTGCATGAGCACGCGCGCGGGCATGTAAGCAATCTCGCGGCTTGGTTCGGCCTTGGCGTCCCACCTGGCCAGGAACTCGATGTCGGCAGAGGTGACGTTGACTCCGTCTTCGCGGCGCAGCAGATTTTCGAGCAGAATCTTGAGGCTGAACGGCAGGCGGCTGAGATTGAAGCCGCGTGCGGCCAGAGCGGGCAGACGGTAGATGGTATAAGAGCGACCGCCAGAGACAAGGGCGGCTTTTGCGGCGAAGCTGTTCATCGGAACCTTTCTATCCGCAGGCATGCGGATCCGTTCTGGATAAAGGAGAGACATTCCAATTCGTCGCGGGCTTGCGATCGCGCACGCTCAAGCGGCAGAATCCGAAGGTCGGCGCCGGAGATCGATGCTTCAGCGGGAAAAACGGCGGCCGCGATCATGGCGCCCACGGCGGAAGCGCTTGAGCAGATGCCCGGAATGTCCTGATAAATTGCGCATCGATGTCGTCAGGCATTTTACCGCAGCGCGGTATGGACTGGGAATCAGGCGGGAGACGAGGCCGACGTGGCCCGAATTAGAACCACGTTCACGATGAGAACCTGGGCACAGGATGCATGGTTATAATCGCAACCATTCCGCTGGGAACTCACGGGCGAGTCACAAGCGGTTCCATCTCCGGAGGTAGGTCATGTCTCTTCGCGCGGCGCGCGTGCTGATTGCGGCTATGTTTTTCTGTTGCATGCCCTCGTTTGGGCAGTCGAATCCCGCGGCGCACAAATGGCCGGCGCAGGACGGTTGGGTTACTTTGTCTAACTTCAAGTTCGGAACAGGCGAGGCGCTGCCGGAGTTGAAGCTGCACTATCTCACTTTGGGCACGCCACATCGCAACGCCGCCGGGCATGTCGACAATGCCGTTCTGCTGCTGCATGGCACAGGCGGCGACGCGCACTCGCTGCTGAATCCGGTCTTTTCCGACGTGCTCTTCGTTCCCGGCGGCGTGCTGGACATTCAAAAATACTTCATCATCCTGCCGGACGATATCGGGCACGGGCAGAGTTCGAAGCCGTCGGACGGGCTACGCATGCACTTCCCTGCGTACGACTACGACGACATGGTGCGCAGCCAGCGCATGATGTTGGATCAGATAAAGGTCGATCATCTGCGGCTGATTCTGGGCACGTCGATGGGTTGCATGCAGGGTTTTGTGTGGGGCGAGACCTATCCCGATTTCATGGACGCGCTGGCGCCGTTCGCATGCCTGCCCGTGCAGCTTGCGGGACGCAATCGCATGATGCGCTACATGGGGATCCAGGGGATCAAGCTCGATCCGGCGTGGATGAACGGCGAGTACAAGACTGAACCGGCGGACGGACTGCGGCTGGCGAACACGCTCATCCTGGTGATGGGGTCGAGTCCGCTGCAGATGCAAGAGCATTATCCGACGCGCGCGGCGGCGGAGCAGTTCGTGGATAAGTTCTGGGCGCGGCCCAGTCCCGATGCGAACGACATGATCTATTACCTGGACGCCAGCCGCAACTACGATCCCAGTCCCAAGCTGGAGCAGATCAAGGCGCCGGTGTTGTGGATCAATTCCGCCGATGATTACATCAATCCGCCAGAATTGGGAATCGCCGAGAAGATGGTGAAGCGGATTCCCAATGCGAAGTTCATTTTGATTCCGACCTCGGACGCGACGCGCGGGCATGGAACGCACACAATGGCGGCGGTGTGGAAGGACGACCTGGCGCAGTTTATGCAGGCAACCGAGCCCAAACAATAACTGTGCGGGGACCCGAGTAACCCCGTCCGCATTCGGCGACTCCTATACTGAAGACGGCAAACGTTCTCCGCGAGGTCGCTCCCCTCTTGAAGTTCTGGGTTTGGTTCGCAGGACTCTATACCCGGTTTATTGCGTGGCTGATTCGGCGTATGCCCAATGAGCGCCAGCGGCTGCTGGCGTTTACGATTCTTGCGGGCGGATTGTGCGGCCTGGCCGCGGTGGCGTTTCATCTGAGCATCGCGTGGGTCGAAGGCTTGCTGATCGATCGCGCTGCCTCCGGATATACGAACCCCTCAGGACACGCATGGATTGCGTGGACCATTCTGTGTCCGGCGTTGGGCGGCCTCATCTGTGGACTCGGACTGTATTTTCTGGTTCCGGCAGCGGCGGGCAGCGGCATTCCTCAAGTGAAGGTGGCGTTCGCGCGGCGCTCGGGATTCATTGCGGCGCGAGATACCATCGGCAAATTTGTGCTGTGCACGATGCAGATCGGGTCGGGCGGTTCGCTGGGAGTTGAAGGTCCTACGGTGCACATCTGCGCGGGCGTGAGCAATCTGCTGGCGCGCGCGGCGCGGCTCAATGATGAAAATCGGCGGCGCATGGCTT
>DATHNJ010000002.1:0-15148 GCA_035486155.1 Occallatibacter sp.
CCCAACGATTCTGGAAGACGCCTGTGTTCGCCGCCTGTCCCTCGGCGTTGGGGCCGATATTGAGAATTGCCTGGGATTCGCCCGAAGGTTGATAGCTGCCGAGCACGTTGTAAACCGAGATGCCGGGAAAGTATTTGGACCCGAACATGTTGATTGAAGCCGTGCCGGCTGCGCCGCCTGGAATTGCATCGGGCCCGAAGGGCTGTTCGTTGTCGCCCCAGATTTTTTCGCGGATGAACCCGAAGGTTTGCGTCGTGCTGAGGTTCGATTTCACGATGTAGGTGTTGTTGATCGAAGCCACCTGCGCGCCGGCGTCGAGATGCTCAGTGAAGCCGGGGACGCTGGAGTAGGAGTAGGGCGCGAGGGCCGGATCGTGCTGGTAGAAGTACTTCAGCGCCAGGGTGTCCTTGCTGGTGGCGTTGTAGTCGATGTCGGCGACCGCCATGTCGGCGGTGAAGCGGCCCGTGCCCGGAAGAAACGCGTTGTCAATGTGAGCGGCGGTGGGCGTTTGGCCCAGCGGCGAGAGCCCATCGTTGGGGATGAGCCACTTGCCTGGCTCGCCGGGAAGCGCCGGAGAGTTGAACAGCGCGAGCGCTGTGCGATCGATGTTGGCGCCCGTGAGGGTTGTGCCGAACGAGTTGTTGGTCACGGTGGCCAGCCCGTCGGCGGAGCGATCGTCCGTTAAACCGACGGGCACGTCGAGGACTGAATCGCCGATCTCCTCATCGGAGACGTGGATGTGCTGGTAAGAGAGGAAGCCGAAGAGCTTGTCCTTGATGATCGGTCCACCGTAGCTTCCGCCAAGCACGTAGCGGTGCAACTGCGGAACTTTGTCGTTCGCAGGAATGTCATTGTCCTGGTTGAAGAAGAACGGCGCGGCATTGAGCCAGTCGGTGCCGCGATGCCAATAGGCCGTTCCATGGAACTGATTGGAGCCCGAAGCGGTGCTCATGTCGATGTGCGCGCCGGAGGTGGAGCCCTGCGTGGCGTCGTACATCGAAGCGTTAACGCGGACTTCGGAGAGCGTCTCTGGGGCGGGCGTGGGAATTGCGTTGCCGATGGAAAGATAGATGGAAGCGAGCGTCTGGATGACGCCACCCGCGCCGGTGCTCGATGAGACGCCGGTGCTGTTGATGACGCGGGCAGACGGAACCTGGCTGGTGCTCTTGCCGTTGAACAGGTTGCTGGCGTCGACGCCGTTCAGCAGAAAGCTGTTCGAAGTGTCGCGCTGGCCGTTGGACCAGATGGGCGCGTTGCCGAGACCGGAGTTGGCGCCGGTTCCGCCGGAGAGTTCGGCGTTGACGCCAGCCGATTGAACAGCCAGGCCGGTAAAACTGCCGGTGGCTAGCGGCACTGCGTCGATCTGCGTCCTGTCCATGACATAGCCGTTGGTGGTGTCGACGGCGTTCATCAGCGGCGTTGCATCGACTTCGATGGTTCCCACGGTCGAGGCAATCTTGAGTTGCGCGTTCAGCGTTGCGGTGCGGTTGCCCTGCACGGTGATGTGCGGCGTCTTCTGCGTCTCAAAACCGCTGGCGGCGAATGTGATGGTGTAGGAGCCGATGGGCAGATTGACGAAGGAAAACGAACCTGCGCCGTTGGTGACGATCGTGCGCGTCAGCGACGTCTGC
Source organism: Occallatibacter sp. (assembly GCA_035486155.1). Classification (GTDB taxonomy): domain Bacteria; phylum Acidobacteriota; class Terriglobia; order Terriglobales; family Acidobacteriaceae; genus Telmatobacter. The sequence continues at coordinate 1,632 of DATHNJ010000002.1, forward strand.
TCATCGAGGACCGTGATGGTAGCGCTGGGAATTACGCTGCCGGAGGGATCGGTTACGTCTCCGGTGATGCCGCCGAGCGTCTGCTGTGCCAACATGGATGAGCCACACAGCGCAACGACTGCCGCGGTTGCCAGCAGCCGGGAAAGCAGAGAGGAGAACAGTCTCATGGAATACCTCAAGCAGAAGGGCCTCGGAAAATAGAAGTTTCCCGCGAAGGTTTTTTGGTGTTCAAAAACCTCTCGGCTGGGCAGTTGTTCTTAAATTCTGGGTTTCGCAAAAAAGGAAAAAGCGAAGCCTGTCCCAGAAGTCTGGGCCGCTTCAATTCAGGTTCAGTGCGACCTGCGGTTTATGAACAGAATAATAGGCGGGAAATAAAGTTCATCTAAAGATTTTGATATGGATGGGACGAATCGACGGCCAATTCAGGCGGGAAGAAGCGAGACGTGGGCCTGCACGATGCGCCAGCCTTCAGGAAGGCGGACCCAGGCCTGACTTTGGCGTCCGCGGACTGTCGCAATGTTGGACATTCGTTCAAATTCCAGCGTTATGCTTGCAAAATCACGGCCAAAACTCACAATGTCGAGCCGTTTGACCGTTCGAGCGAGATTGGTCGCAGGCCGCGCTTTGCGGAAGGCTTCGAGTTCTTCCGGGCCGTAGAGATTTTCGGCGGCGCCGAAGCGCATGACCTGCGGACCGGCCCAAAACATTGCGACCAGTTTTTCCACATCGTTTGTCACAAGCGCCTGTTCGTACTGCGGGTAGAGCGCTTCGAGTTCGGCGATGACTTCCGGGTCGTTGATGGTCATGGGAGTGGGAATAATTCGCGCGCGGGAAGAATTTGCTTACTGATGGCGCCGCTGACGGTGAACATGGGCTCGTTGACGACCTGGCTCAGACGCAGCTTGAGCGCAACGCTGCACAGCAGGTAAGCGTGGACGTCGGTGAAACCCCAGCGGCTGACAAGCAGATCGATCATGCGGCTGGTCGCTGCGCGTGCGGTTGCGGCAATGTCGGTTCCCGACTCTACGACAATCCATGCATCGGTAGTGGAGTCGCGCGCGGCGCGTTCGCTGGCTTCGACGATGGGACCAGCGAGCGGCTGGCGCTTGTGCAGGATGAACCGAAGGGTCACAGCGAGCGGGCACTCGATGCCGTTGATGCAGACTTCGCCGTCGCCCTGTGCGGCGTGGCCATCGCCGCAGCTAAAGAGCGCGCCGGGATTGTAGACGGGCAGGTAGAGGGTCGAGCCGGCGCAAAGTTCGCGCACGTCGAGGTTGCCGCCGAATGGGCCTGGGGGACGCGTACGGAAACTGCCGTCTTCGGCGCGCGCCACGCCCATCACGCCGAGGAAGGGGCGAACCGGCACAACTGCGGGCGCGAGCGAACGAGTGACATCGCCGTCGAGAGCCCAGTGGAAGAGATAAGGCTCGCGAAAGCGGTCTTTCAGAAAGCCAAGCCCTTCGACGATGCTCGACCAGCCCCATCCGGAGTGGCGCGTCGCGAGGACATCAATTTGCAACACATCGCCGGGCTCTGCGCCTTCGATCCAGATGGGGCCGGTGAGCGCATGAATGCGGGTGCGATCGATCTCGAGATACTCGGCGACCGTCATGCCCGGTGCGATCTGGCCGCCGCTGGCGTCGACGCACTCGATCTGCACCTCGTCGCCGGGATGAATTTGGAGACGCGGCTGAAGCGAACGGTCCCAGACCGAATGGGTGGGATGGGCGGACAGCGTGTGCTCGATCATGACTCTTTTACGCGTACCGACATTTGCACTTCGACCAGCGCGTTGCGGGGCAGAGCGCTGACGCCTACGGCGGCGCGCACGTGACGACCCGCTTCGCCGAAAACCTGGACCAGCAGGTCAGACGCGCCGTTGATGATCGCCGGCGAATCAGCAAAACCACCGACAGCGTTCACGTATCCATTCACAGAGACGATCTCGGCGACCGCATCGAGGGAGCCGAGTTCCCGCTTGAGCACGGCAAGCTGCGTGAGCACGCAAGCGCGGGCCGCGGCGTAGCCGTCTTCAATTGTGCGATCCGCGCCGGCTGTGCCTGTGAGTACGCCTTCGAGGCCAGTCGAAATGACGCCGGAAAGATAAACTATCGCGCCGACGCGTTTAGCGGATACATAATTGCCGCCCGGCGCCGGCGATGCAGGCAACGCAAACCCGAGAGCGGCGAGTTTTTTTTCTGGACTGGCAGCCATTTCCCTTCGACTGTAGCACGCAGCGGATGAAGACTCTTTGGATTTGGCGCGAGCGCACGGTAGCATTGGCAATGTAGGCTTCCCGTCCGACAAGGCACGAAACGATCAGGAGCGAGGCGGAGCTTCGGAAAGAAATCGCACGGTGATTACTCGATCGGCAAAGATTCTTCTTGTTGCAGCCATTGCGCTTTTTTATACGCTGGTGGTCTTTAATAACCTCACCGATTTCGATTCGAACTATCAGTTCGTGCGCCATGTGCTTTCGATGGACTCGACGTTTCCCGGCAATCATGGCATGTGGCGCGCGCTGCTCTCTCCGACTGCCCATCTTGTGTTTTATCTCTCCCTCATTGCGTGGGAGCTGGTCACGACGGCGCTGCTGTGGTGGGGCGTCTGGCATCTTTTCCGCTGCCTTCGTTATCCGTCGGCGGTTTTTCATACGTCGAAGCGCATTGCGATCATTGCGCTGACGCTTTCGATGCTGATGTGGCTGGTGGCGTTCTTGTCTGTCGGAGCCGAGTGGTTTTTGATGTGGCAGTCGCGGATATGGAACGGCCAGGAAGCCGCGTTCCGCATGTTCGCGGTTGTTGGGATTGTGCTGCTGATTTTGATTCAGCCCGAGACCGACGCACAGCCTTGAGGTCTAGTTTTCTGTCCGTGTGATTTCGTGCTTTTCCACCCATGAAGCGATGAGACTGCTTCATGGATGGGGCGCCCAACAGGGGTGCAAGAAGATGCGGTCACGGACCTAGTTCAGGCGCTCAGGAAGCGGCGCCGGCAATCTTCTCGCGCCGGATCAGGAACCAGGCGCTGCCCGCGACGATGTAGGCGAGATAGATCCATGGAATGCGCGCGTGGAGAGCATCTGTGGTTGATCGCAGATCGAAGATGCCGATGAGAACGAGCACGGCGACTGTGAGAATGCTGACGGCCGCGAGCAGATGCGAATGCTGGCCGACGGCGCGGCGCGCAAAGGGCAACGCCAGCGCCACGAGCGCGTAGGCGGTGAGAAAACCGAACACGGAGAGCGAGCCCAGCAGGTCGTACATGTCGGAGCCGGTGAACGACTGCAGTTGCATGCCGACGGTTGCGGCGAGCATGAGTCCGGCCGAAAGCCCCACGGCCGCGCCCGGCGTGCCGTGCTTTTTATCGGTCTGCTCGAGCGCTTTGGGAAGCAGGCCTCCGTGCGCCATACGCAGCAGAACGCGCGCTGATGCTGTGGTGCATGCCAGCACGCACGCGAACATGCTGATGAGCGCGCCGCAATCGATGGCGGCGCCCAGCGGCGCCACGCCGGCCTTTACCGCCAGATGATGCAGCGGGCTTGTCGACTCGCTCAGCTTTCCTGACTCGCCACGGAAGCCCATCACTTCGGAGTACGAACAGAGCATGAAGAAGACGCCGGCGAGAATTGCCGATTGAAGCACTGCGCGGGGAATGGTCTGCAGAGGATTGCGCGCCTCGCTGCCCAGGGTCGTAGCGCTTTCGAAACCGACGAAGCTGAACATGGACAGAACCAGCGCCGGCCCAAGCGATGAGAGCGTGGCGCCCTTCAGGTGAAGCTGATCGATGTCGAGGTGGAACCCAAGCCGGATGGGCATGATGGCGAGCACCAGCACAATCAGGCTGACTGAGCCGATCTCGATCCAAAGCATCAGCTCGGCGGAAAGCTTGACGTCGCGATAGGCGATGTAGCCCGCGACTGCGCAGACGAGCGTAAGCGTGACGAGGGGCTGCGGCGACCAGTGCAGGAATTGCTGCGTGAGCAGATTGGTGTAATAGAGAGCGCCACCCGCGACCGACGCTCCCGTAGTGATGTAAGCGAGCAGCAGGCCCCAGGCCGCGATGACGCCGAAGAACGGAGGCAGAGTGTCTGCCGTGTAGCTATAGAGCGATCCTGGCGAAGCGGAGAGCTTGGCGAAACGGCTGATGCAGAAGCCGACCAGAAGCATGGCGACGGTAGCCACAAGATAGACGAACCAGGTGGCGTTGCCGGCAAGGGCGAAGACGAGCGGAATGGTAAGCGAGGGCGAGGTGGACGGGGCGATGGCCGAGATCGACTGCGCCAGCGTTTCGACAGGACCGAGCACGCCGGCGTGCAATCCATAGCTCTCCGGTACGACGTTCTCTGCGTACACTTCTCCTGCCGTACTCGTCTGGTCGGTCACGGTCCTGCCTCTCGCAGTTGAATTGTTGCCGGTTGCCCTAGTCTCGGATGGATGTCGGCTTTACGTCAAGAACCGAGGGGCGTTTGCGATTCCAGAGAGTCGATCGAATGCGGAGCCGCGGTCTTTCCGTCAACCAGCCCAGCCGTGCGACGATGCATATCCTCTGGAATCGCTTTACACTTGATGCCATGCCAGTCGCCGCCATCATTCTTGCTGCAGGCGCCAGCCGCCGTTTGGGGCAGCCCAAGCAATTGGTCGGATTCGCCGGAGAGATGCTGTTGGAGCGCGCTTTGCGCTTAGCGAAAGAAGCGGGCGCGTCGCCTGTATTGGCGGTGCTCGGCGCCAACTTTGCGCCGATCTGCGCGGCCATTCCGTTCAACGCCGCGATTCCCGTTTTTAACGAGAAGTGGGAACAAGGGATGTCGAGCTCGATCCATGCGGGGTTGCACGAGGCGGAGGTGCGAGCGCCAGAAGCTTTCGGGGCGCTGGTGATGAGCTGCGATCAGCCGCGCCTGACGTCGGAACATCTGCGCACTTTGCTGCAGGCTTACGCGGCGCAGGACAAGCCTACGATCATTGCATCAACCTACGCGGGCGGCTACGGTATTCCTGCTGTCTTTCCACGCAATGTGTATCCCAAGCTGCACGCTTTGCATGGCGATAAGGGCGCGCGAGCGCTGCTGGCGAAGCCGCCGTGCGCGCTGATCGCCGTGTCATTCGAAGGCGGTGAAGTGGATATCGATCGGCCGGAAGACCTGACCCATTTGAACGAGAACTAGCGTTCGATGGTGGCTTCGATCGAGCCGTGCGGCTCATCGATGGGCACGAAGATGTGATTGGGATTGTCCTGTCCGAAGGGGCTGAGGTCCGCCAGTAGGTGATGCAGATTCGGCATCATGAGCGTGATGCGCGCGATCTCTGGCGCGGCGTCGAGCGCGGCTTTGCCCATGTCAAACAAAGTATGTTGGACGCTCATGCTGTGGTGCGCGGCGAACTCTTTGAGCAGCGCTTGGAGAATGCGCGCCCGTACGCTGGCGTAGTCGGGCGCATCGACGGAGTAATCCCACGTGACGGTCGCGCTTGTGCCGAAGATGCGATCGGTCGCCGGTTTGAGCGTGGTGAGTTTGTCCTTGATGTATCCGGTAAAGGCCGACTTTGTGGTTTTGAGAATGGTGAGGCCGTCGATGCCGGAGGCGATCGCCCATGGCCCATTTTTTTCGCGCTCGGCGTGGACGGTTTGCTTTTCCGGACCGCCGAGCTTGAAGGTCGCCGGTTCTGGCGACTCGTTCACGTGCATGCGCTCCCAGGATTTTTCGGCGACTTCGATGCTGACCTTCGATACTTGGGGATTGTTTTCGAGCAGATAGTCGCCGAGTTCTTTTGCGTACTCTTCGATGGTCGCGGTCTTCGATTCACGGGCGATGAAATAGACAGTGTTCTTCATCGTGTCCGTGGGCAGGATTTTGCTGTTGTCGGCGGCCGTGAAACTGGCGTCGAAATCGCCGTCCAGCAGAATCTCAACTGTCCACTCGTTGAACTCGTGAACGTCTCCACGCCGCGTGATGCGCGACAGCCGCACCCGCGATTTTCCATAGCGATTCTCGCCCAGTCGCGCCATTTAGCTTCCTCGATAAGTGGTGTAGCTGTTGTCGCTCAGCAGCAGCGGCAGGTGATAGTGAGTCGCGCCGTCGCAGTGAAACGTGATGGTTATCTCCGGATAGATGCTTGTGCGCCCTTTGCTGTTGAGATAGTCGCCGGTCGAGAACGTGATTCGATAGATGCCTTGCGGAGCATCGGGCGCGAGGTCGCGGCAGCGGCCGTCGGCATCGGTGGCGCCGTCGGCGATCGCAGTCCAGTCGCCGCCTCGCGCAGCTTCAAGACGAATTGCAATGCCTGCGGCAGGCTTGCCCAGCACTGCGTCCAGCACGTGGGTTGAAATTTTGCTCATTGCGTCAACCACTTTCCCAGGCGAATCTGCATGATTTGCCGCTGTTGTTCGGCGGCTTCGCGCAGCTCTGTGTGTCGATCGGAGCCAAGCCTGCGCTGAAGGATCGCCAGCATTTCGTCCGCGCTTTTGCCGGTAGCGCAGACGATGTAAGTAAAGCCGAAGCTCTGCTCGTAGCGCGTGTTCCCGTCTGCGAGATCTGCGACGGTTCGGTCTGAGGCTGTTGTCGCTGAGGACTGCTCCTGTCGTGACCATTCAGCCGATTGGGCGGCGGATTGCGCCGTTGCATGAGCCGCTTTGCGTTCGCCGATGCGTGGATGACACGCGAATGCTTCGAGCCAATCGGGTTCATCCATTGTGGCCCAGATGCGATCTGCAGTTTCGCTCAACTCGGCGATGGTGACGATCGGGCGGGACGCCGCCATTGCATCGGCCCATCGTTTTGCGCCGCAGCAGGCAAGCATCGCGGTGCGCGCCGAAACGTCATCCGCGCGATTCCACGCGTCCAATACCGGGTTCACTATGGCTGCCGGATGCATCACGCTGTTTCCTCCCCGTCAAGCCCGCGCAGAAACTCTTCGAGCAGATTTGCCGCAACTGCCTTGCGATACTCCGCGGTCGATCGGATGTCATCGATGGGTGCGGCCTCGCTGAGAAGCGCGCGCCTGGCGGCTTGCACTGTCTCAGGCGTGACCGCATGATTGCCGACGGCGTCCTCCGTGCGATAGAGGCGGGTTGGATAAGCCGCGAGACTTGCCGCAGCGACGCGAATCTCGCGCGCAATGCCATCTTCCACGAGAGCGGTTCCGGCGAGCGCGACTTTGGAGATGGCCATCGCGCGCCGCGTTCCCACCTTGCGCAGATACTGGCGATGCTTCGCAAACCTCCGCGGCGCGTGCACTGCGAAGACGAGCTCGTCCGGCGCCAAGAGATTTCGTTTGTAGCCGGTGTGAAACTGCGCGTAGGGAACACGCCTGCTTCCGCGTATCGAGATCAATTCAATCTCTGCATCGTAAACCAGAAGCGCGGGCGAGGAGTCTGCCGCCGGCGAGCCGTTGACCAGATTGCCGCCAATCGTTGCGCGGCTTTGATTGGCGATGGAGCCGATCCAGCTGGCGGCCTTCGCCAGCAGCGGCCAGTCTTTGGCGATGGCGCGGCTGGCGCGCAGATCGCAAAAGGTTGTGCAGGCGCCGATGGAGATGGAGTCGGACTTTTCGTGGATGAAACGAAGCTCGGCGATTCCCCACAGGCTCAGGAGCTTCTTTGCGCTGAGTCTGCCCGCGGCGTGCGCCACCATCAATTCAGTGCCGCCTGCGATGGGCGTCCAAAGGCCGGGCTCTTCGGCGAGCCGACAGAGCGCAGCATTCATGCTGCCGGGCGCGATGAGTTCGTGAGCCTCGGCGTTACCGCGCATGCGCCTCGCTGGATTGCCCAGCCGCCGAGATCACCGAGTCGAAGATGCGTTTGAACCCAGTACAGCGACAGAGATTGCCCGCGAGGCCTTCGCGAATTTCGGCCATCGTGGGATGGGAATTGGATGCGAGCAGATGCGTTGCGGCCATCAGCATGCCGGGCGTGCAGATGCCGCACTGCGCGCCGCCGCAGTGGAGAAACGCCTGCTGCAGCGGGTGTAGATCGCCGTCGATGGCGAGTCCTTCGACGGTCTGGATGCGCGCGCCCTGCGCCTGCAGGATTGGAACCAGACAACTATTCACCAACTCGCCGTTCATGCGCACGGAGCAGGAGCCACACTCGCCCTCGCCGCAGCCTTCTTTCGCGCCGGTCAGATGCAGGTCTTCGCGCAGCACGTCGAGCAGCCGCTTCATGGGAGGGACGTGAACGCTACGCCTGTCTCCGTTCACTACGAGCTCGATCGCAGGCCAGTTCGCGCTCATACGGCAGCCGCCTCTTCTTTCGGCGTATGTTGAGCGAGTTTCGCGAACAGGTCTTCCGGCAACAGCGGAATGGAGTTGAACGAAACGCCGACCGCATCACGAATCGCATTCAGGATTGCGGGCGCCGGGCCGTCATGCGGCAACTCGCCGATGCCTTTAGCGCCGTAGGCCCCGTAGTTAAAGGGAATCTCTTCGAAGTAGACATGAATTGGAGGAACATCTTCGGCCGTCGGCATGATGTAGTTGGTCATCTGGTTGTTAACCATGTGGCCGTTCTCGAGCAGAACTTTTTCATAGAGCGCATAGCCGACGCCCTGTGCGACGCCGCCTTCGATCTGGCCGCCGGCGAGCACAGGATTAAGCACGCGGCCGACTTCCTGCACCGCCCAGAACTCTTCGACCTCGGCTGAGTACGTGAGAGTGTCGACTGCAACCTGCGCCACGTAGATCGCCCACGCAAACGCCGGATAGGCTTCGCCCTGGTACTTCTGATCGTCCCAGAAGATATTGGGCGGCGCCTCATAACGGCAGAGTGAGACGACCTCGCCTTTCGTCGCGCGATAGCGCGCGCAGGCTGCGAAGAATTCTTCCGGCGTGTAGGACTGCAGAAGGCTCGCGTGTTCCTGCAGCAGCGCGATCAATTGACGGCCGGCTCTTTCGATAAGCCGGCCTACCACCATTGACGTGCGCGAGGCGACAGTGGGCCCGCTGTTCGGAACGATGCCTGTGTCGGGCGGCGCCATCATGACGTCTTCGTAGTCGACGCCGATGGTTTCGGCGGCAATCTGCGTAAGGATGGTGTTGGTGCCCTGGCCAAACTCCGTGCTCGAGACAAGCACGCGGACCTTGCCGTCGGGTGTGACATCGATGCCGGCAAGCGAGTTGAGATAGCGTTCGCCGGAGCCGGTGAATCCCGCGCCATGGTAGAAGGCAGCGATTCCCATGCCGCGTTTGACTGGCTTGTTTGCATTTGCACGGGCAAAGCGAGCACGTTTGGCGTGATAACCGCTTTCGGCGAGGGCGCGATCGAGAAGCTGATCGAGAATCACCGGCTCGCGCATGACCTGCTGCGTAGCGGTCGTATCGCCGTCGTGCAGGAAGTTGCGACGGCGCAGCTCGATCGGATCCATGCCGATGGCTGCGGCGATCTCATCCATGTGGCGTTCCACGGCGAAGATCGCCTGCGGCGCGCCGAAGCCGCGGAATGCGCCGTAGGGCACCGTATTTGTGGCCCACGAGCGGGAGCGAACGCGCACGTTAGGGCACACGTAAGGGCCGGGCGAGTGCAGCGTGGCCCGCGACAGCACAGTCGACGAGAGCGTGGAGTAGGCGCCGCCGTCGGTGCAGACTTCGATATCCATCGCGAGCAGTTTGCCGCTCGCGTCGAGCGCGCTGCGATGGCGGACGCGGGAGGGGTGGCGCTTGGTTGTGGAGGCCAGATCCTCCATGCGGTCGTAGACCATCTTCACCGGATGGCTGCTCTTCATGGCGAGCAGCGCAGCATGCGAGGCGAGCGTCGATGGGTAGTCTTCTTTGCCGCCGAACGCTCCGCCGGTCTCAGTCTGGACGACTCGAACCTTATCTTCAGGAAGATTGAAGACCGCGAGCAGCGACTTGTGCACATAGTACGGGCATTGCAATGAGCCCCACACAGTGACGCCGTTGTCTGTGTCGTACTCAGCGATGAAGCCGTTGTTCTCAATGTAGAGGTGTTCCTGTGCGCCGGTGCGGTATTCGCCCTCGACGATGTGCGCGGCATTGGCCCAAGCAGCATCGACATCGCCTTTCTCGAGCAGGAAGCTCTTGAACAGGTTGTCGTCGCCCCAGACGATGACGTTTTGCTTCTCGCTCTCTTCAATGGTGAAGACTGGCGGCAGCGGTTCGTATTCGATCTTGATCGCGGACGCGGCTTCGCGCAGCGCGCATTTGTCGGGATGCGCCAGCAGGACGATCGCTTCGTCGCAATGATTGACTTTGCCGTCGGCGAGGCAGGGCTGGTCGGCGAAGATGAGCTGAATATGATTCTTGCCGGGGATATCGGCTGCCGTAACGACAGCGAACTGTGCCCAGTCGATCTTGGGATCGAATGCGATCGAACGGATCATTCCGCGCGGAATCGTGCTGCGCACCGTGATTCCATGCCACATGCCCTCGCGCTCGAGGTCGTCGACATAGCGGGCGCGGCCCAACAGCTTGTCCACGCCTTCTTTTCTGGGGACAGACGAGCCAACGATGCGGGTTTTCGCATTCGTTTTCATCGGATGAAAACCGCGCTCAGAGCGTACAGGTTGAGGCATAGCATACAACGAACTCGCTTCAATGCAAAACCAGCGAAGGCGTCAGATATTCCGCGACGGCGCCTCTGATGGTTCGCAGCCTCTTAGCTAGCCAGCATCGCCAGCGTACGTGAGAGCACGTGGACGCCCGTGCCGATCCATTCCGGCGATGCGTATTCATCGGGCCGGTGGCTCACGCCGTCGCGGCAGGGAATGAATAGCATCGCGACCGGCGCAATGCGCGCCATGAAGAGCGAATCGTGATAGGCGCGGCTGACCATCTTCTTGTAGGTCTTGTTGGCTGCGACGGCGGACTGTTCGAGAGCCGCAAGGATCGCCGGATCACACGTCGCCGGCGGGTCAGCGTTGACGACTTCGGTTGCAATGGCCACGCCGCGGCGTTTGGCCGTTTCGTCGCATTTTTCACGAAGCGCGTTTAATACGGAGTCGCGTCGGGCGCCATCAATGTCTCGAATGTCGGTTTCAAGACGTACGCGCGATGGAATACTGTTGACGGCCCCGGGAAAAACTTCGCAGACGCCAACGGTGCCCACAGTGTCCATAGCACTTGTCGATCTGGCGGCGGCTTCGAGGGCAAGAATCAGCTCCGCGGCCGCTGTCAGCGCATCTTTGCGGCCCGGCATCAATTTGCCGCCGGCGTGTCCGCCTTCGCCTTCGATCACGATGCGCATGCTGGCGGGCGCAGCGATGTGGGTGACGAGGCCGACGTCGATTTTTTCTTCTTCGAGGATCGGTCCCTGTTCGATGTGCAGTTCGACGAATTGATGAAAGCGACTCAAAGGCAGAGCAATCGATTCGAGATCGCCTTCGAATCCTGCTGCCTTGCGGAGTTCGTCGAGGCTGCGGCCTTCCTTGTCGCGCAACAGGCGCGCCTTCGCCGGCGCGAGCACGCTGGACATCATGCGGCTGCCGAGGCAACCGATGCCGAAGCGCGTGGGCTCTTCGGATGTGAAGATGACCAATTCAATCGAGCGGCGAGGCTTGAATCCGAGCTGCTGCAAGACGCGTATGGCTTCGAGGCCGCCTAGGACGCCGACGCAGCCATCGTAGAGGCCCGCGTTGGGAATCGCGTCGATGTGTGAGCCCGTGCCGATCGGCGCCAAAGCCGGATCGCTGCCTTGCCAGCGGGCGAACGTGTTGCCGATCGCGTCCTCGGTCACGGCCAGGCCTGCGTCCGCGCAGAGCTGTTTCACGTAGGATCGCGCCCGCATATCGGCTTCGCTGAAGACGACGCGCGTGACCACCGGTGGTTCGGCTTCGGAGATCGTGGCGAGGGCATTGAGTTCGCCGATAAGCCGGTCAATGGTCAAGGCGAGCGTCGGGCGCGTTGTCATAGCTCTACTCTCCCAGCGGATGCCTGCGCCAGTCTTTGTAGATGAGGTATTTTGCCGGCTTTTTGCCGATCGCGCCGAACCACTGCGGGCAATACGGCGCCATCCAGATGAAGTCGCCGGCTTCGACGGGATACCACGAGTCGCCGAGTTTGTAGATGCCGCCGCCTTCAAGCATCAGCAGTCCGTGCTCCATCACGTGAATCTCGACCATACTCAGCGCGGCGCCGGGATCGTAGGTCATGGTGTTCACTGCGAAGTCGTAGGCGTCGCCGTCGGGCATCAGCGAGCGTACGCGCAGGGATTCGTCGCCCATCAACGATACCGGCGGGACAGAAGCCTCGTTGCTGATGACGAGTTGCGGCGCGGGCGAGCCGGGATGTGATTGGTAGTTTTTTTCGATGATCGCGGCGCGGGCTTTTTCTGCTGCGCGGACAGTGTGCTCCAGGCCTTGCGGCAGATAGGCGAATCCTTTGGAGCCGAGAGTTTGCGTCTTGCCTTCGGCATGGACCTCGAGGTGACCGTCGAGAACGTAGACGAATCGCTGGGCCGGCGTTGGGCCAAGCGACCCGCCGGCAGCGAACTCCGCTGTCATCTGCATAAAGCGCGCTCCGAGCTGCGGCGCGATATGCACGATGAAGTCGACATTCGGCGCGCCTGACAGAGGCGTGCGGATGAATGTGTCCGGCGTTTGCAGCAGGTGATCCGCCTTCAGGCTGCTCCGGGTTGATCCCAAATGATGCAAGCTCGACCTCGTCGGGGAAGATACGGTTGTTCGATTCTAGCGAATCTCGGCTTCGAGCCGTTCGAGAAATGTGCGCATGACGTGCAGCGCCGCTTCTACGTCTTCTTCGCGCACCGTTTCGGCGGGATTGTGGCTGACGCCGCCGGGGCTGCGCAGGAAGAGCATTGCCGTGGGCATGCGCGCGGCCATCACCATGGCGTCGTGCCCGGCGCCGCTGTGCATGCGTTTCAGCGACAGGCCTGCAACTTCCATCGAATCGGCAAGGAATGCGGTCAGGCGTTCATCCATCGAAACGGCGGGCTGCTCCATCTGTCGCGTGCATTGCATCGCAAGACCCCGCCGTTCGGCGATTGCGCTGGCGGCGCCGGTGAGTTCGTTCACGGCTGCGAGCCGCGCCGCGTCGTGGGGGTGACGCACGTCGAGCGAAAGCAGAACCGTTCCTGCAATTACGTTGCTTGCGTTGGGCGTGGCGTCGATCTTGCCGACAGTGGCGACGAGGCTTTCGGTTCGCTTTGCGCGTTGCTCTACGGCGCCGATCCACTCCGCCGCGCCCGCCAGTGCATCGCGGCGCAGATGCATGGGCGTTGTTCCGGCGTGATTGGCTTGGCCGGTGAATTTGATGGTCAAACGCGTCTGACCTACGATGCTTGCGACTGCGGCGACGCTGAGGTTTTCTGCTTCGAGTACAGGACCTTGCTCGATGTGAATCTCGACGAATCCAATGGCGCCTTCGCTTTCGGCTGCGGCAGAGATTTGGGCCGGATCAAGGCCGTAGCCGCGGATCGCCTCTTCGAGGGTGACGCCGGCAGCGTCTTTCAGCGCAAGCAGCGCCGGATCAAAACGGTTCGCGATGGCGCGGCTGCCGAGAAATGGAACGCCGAAGCGTACGCCTTCTTCTTCTGAGAACGCGATCACGTCCAGG
>DATHNJ010000003.1:0-31158 GCA_035486155.1 Occallatibacter sp.
GGGCAACTGAAGCCGCTGAAAGACGACGAGGCCAAGGTCTACTTCGCGATGACCAACCGAAAGAAGACCAATTATGCGCAGTTCGACAAGTTTCAGGAGGCGATCGCCAAGGGACAGCCGAACGACTGGCGCTGTCGCGCCGGTTCGCGCTATCTCTACATTTGCGAGGACGGGCTGGTGCACTATTGCAGCCAGCAGCGCGGCTATCCGGGCGTTCCTATCGCCGAGTACACGACGGCGGATGTGAAGCGCGAGTTTCTGACTGCGAAGGGCTGCGCGCCGAATTGCACGATTGGGTGCGTGCACCGGATCAGCTATATCGACCACTGGCGCGCGCCGCAGACGGATATGGTTTCGCCTGGTGGACATGGAGCTGAGGCTCCGGCGCTGGTGAATATTCAGACGAGCTAAAAACAGTTGTCAGTGGTCAGGAATCAGTTTGGCGCGGCCTTTGCCGCGCCTTTTAACTTACAGCTCTAGGTAGGGAAGTTGGGCGACTGCTCGCAGTGGGCTTTCAGGCCTTGCGCCTCTTTGGTGAGGTATTCCCAGTTCAGATTTTTGAGTTGAATGGCCATGAATGGGCCGAGGATGCCTTTGTACTCGAGCACGAGGGTGAGGCGCACGCCGCCGCCGCGGACGGGCTCGACGCGATGCGTGGCGATCACCTTGATGCCAGGGCGGCGAGTCTCCCAGACGAAGACGCCAGCATTGGGATCGAGGGCGGTGACGCGCCAGGCGGTGGTCATGAGCTTGGGCTGCCAGATTTTTGTGCGGCTGCCCAAGGCCAGGGGGCCCGGTTCAAGACGTTCCGCACGTGTGACGGTGGGAGTCCACTCGGGCCAGCGTTCGACGTCGACCAGAACTTCCCACACTTTTTCTGGCGGCGCAAACACTTCAACTGAATAACGGAACGTTGACATTGGAGGGGCCCTGAACCGCTTCGTTCCGGCTTATTTGTGTGAGATGCGCGTGTCCGCTGCCTTGGTGTCTACGAGCGCCTGATCGATGAGTTGGTAGAGCTTGCTGCGATCGACGACTTCGACGAAGGGCGCGCCCTTGCTGTTGGCAGTGACGATCCAGATGGTAGGCGTGTGTTCGATGCCGATTCGCTGGCCGAGAGCGTAGTCGGTTTTGACTTCAGACTGCAGTTTGCCCATGGGGTCGATGGCGAAGGGCAGAGCCAGTTTGTGGTCGGCGGCGAACTTTTCGGTGAACTGGCGCATGCGGTTGGGGTCTTCAGCAAATGAGGGCTGATTGGCGAAGACGGCGTCGCGGTAGTCATCCCCGAGCTTCTTGCTCTTGGTATCGAACCAGCGCGCATTGACGGCGGCCTGCATGCTCCACGGGTGAAAGGGGAGCGGGAAGTCGTGGCGGACCCAGGGGATGTTGTACTTCTCGGAGGCTTCTTTGAGGAGCGGGTTGGCGCGGGCGCAGTCGGGGCACTCCAGGTCTTCGAACTCGACGATGGCGACGCGGGCGCCGGGCGGCGGCTTGAGCGCGGAGGGATCGTGTACCTGGGTGCCGGGCGCGGCCGGCGCAAATTGCGCGTGGGCGCTGGGCGCGGCGGCAAAGAACAGCACGGCGGCGGTCAGGCCGGATGCAATGCCGGATGCAATACCCGACATAAGGCCGGCACGGGGATGCGAAGCGAGGACGCGAAGAGCGAAAGAACGAGACATGTGTCTTGGACGGCTCCGTTTCCTAAATTGTAATGGCTGGCTTGCGGGGAAGTCGCGGGATGAATCAGGACATGTTTGGCTCGCGGTTATTGGCGGTCGCGCTTGCGGTCGGCCATCCACTTGCGCCATTTGTAGTCGGCGACAAAGGTGACGATGACAAGCGCGACGGCTATGAGGATGAGGGCGAGTTTCATGCGGAGTTCGCAGTTCTTAGTTCACAGTTCGCAGTGTAGAGCCTAAGACCAGCGCTGCGCTGTCTGATGTCAGCGTCCTACGACGATTACGGTAAACGTGCCGGGAATCATGGGCGGACGCGGGCGTGGGTTGTCCGGCGTGGCCGCGGGGCGCGGGCCGAATTCGGCGGTTACGAGATAGACGCGGTCGGTGGATGGATCGTAGGCCATGGTACGGGCGCCGGCCTGCGTCGGCAGCGATTCGATGGTCTTGTAGTCGGGTGACGAGGCATCGACGACCGACAGCACGCCCTCGCCGCAGGAGGCGAAGGCCAGCTTGTGTGCGGCGCTCCAGCCGGCGGCGTCGGGGCGGTCGCCGATGTCCGCGGTGGCCAGGGTCTTGCCGGAGTTCGAGTCCACGATCCCCATCTTCTTGCCATCACAAACGGCGAAGAGCCTGTGGCCGGGGACATCGAAGGCGAGGCCGCTGGGAGAGTCGCAGCCTGTAACGGGCCACTCCGCAGTGAGTTTCTTTGAGCGGGCGTCGAGGCGGACGATCTCGTTTTTGTCTTCGATGTTGTCGAAGATTGTGCCTCGACCGTCGACGGCGGGGAACTCGGGCTTGCCGGGAAGAGAGATGGTCGCGACGACTTTGTTCGTTGTGGCGTCGATGACGGTCGCTTCTTTGCTGCGGCCATCGAAGGCCCATACGGTTTGTGTCGCAGGTTCGAAGACGATGCCGTCGGGATTCTGGCCGGCGGGGATGGTGGCGACCGTCGCCAGGGTCGAGCGATCGAAGGCGATGACCGCGTTGCCACCGCCGTCGGAGACCCAACCGAGCTTGCCTGCTGTATCGAGCGCGATGCCGTGCGTACCGTGCAGGCCGCCGATTGTTCCTATTTGCTTGCCGGTGGATGAATCGAGGACATCGACGTGGTCGCCGCGCGTGATGTACAGCCGATGCGCCGGCGGATCGGCGAGCAGATAGTCCCAACCGCCGGCGTCGGGCAGTTTCCAGTGGTCGATAACGCGATAAGGCTGCTGTGCCGTGGAGGGAATCGCGGTGAGTCCACAGAAAAAGGCTGCGGAGAAAAAGGCTCGAATCCTGGTGTGCATTGCGGTCTCCATTTCGGTTGACGAAACTTCGCGGGCGTCTGCGAAGCATTCTTGCACTGGAGAATGAAGCGATGCTTAAGACGCGCAAAGTTGAAAAGACCGCGATTGCCGATCGAATTGGGCGCTCTATTGCTTCGTGTCGATGGGGTGCTGCGACTCTTCGTAAAACTCGTTCTGCAGTTTCAGGCTTGAATCGTCAGCCTTGATGGCTTTGAGCGCTTCGGCGATCTGGCTCGACCATGCCTTCTGGTCGAACGCGCCTAGCTCTTTGGTTGCTGCCGATCCGTCGCCGGCATAATGATTGGGGAATCGCGCATACCACCAGATGCCGGTGTAGACGCCTTCAGGCAGCGGGTCACCCTTCTGATCGGCGCCCGATTGTTGCGTGGCGCGATCCTGGTGAACGAGGTCGGGCCGGGCGATCAGCATGTTTGATGTCTCGGTTTCTCCAGCGTGCATGTCGGTGGGATTGCGCTTCGCTGGCCGGCCGGGGAGGTTGGTGTTGGGCAGGCCGAAGACGTAGACAACGTAGTCGTGCGGCGAAGCCATCTGCGACTGCGCAAAGAGCGGCAGCAGGGACTCGTTGCCGCCGTGGCCGTTGACGATGACCACTTTCTTGCAGCCGTTGCGCGCCATCTCATTCACGGTCTCCTGCAGCAGCGTGAGCTGCGTGGAGAGGCTGTAGGCCACTGTGCCCGGCTGATGCCTGGCCTCGAAGATCTGACCGAAGTAGTACTCGGGGAAGACGACGGCGTACTCCTGCTTGACCGCGTTGAGCACGGCATAACGCACGTCGAGCAGATCAGTGCCCAGCGGAAGATGGGGGCCGTGTTTTTCGATGATGCCGAAGGGCAGCACACAGACGCCCTGGGATTGGTGGATTGCGGCGACAAAATCCGGAGCGGTGAGTTCTTCCCATTTGGGCGAAAGAGATTGCGCGTTGAGGACGGTTGCACCAAGAATAGAAAGGACGAGGGCGGAAGCAAAACGCAGCAGGGAATTCATCGGGGCACTCCGATTGGGCATGTTCAAGAAAAGGCGATCATAGCATTTGGGCGCCGGAGCGGCGGATGAAGCGTCAAAGCGCCCGGATCAATTACCCTATCGCTGCAGCCTCATTCAGGTGAACGGATCTCCGAGTGCGCATCGTCCTCTCGAATATTGGCACCCTTGGCGACATCAATCCGCTGATTGCTCTGGCTATTGAGCTTCGCCGGCGCGGTCACACGCCAGTGATGGCTCTGCCCAATGTTTACCGGCCGAAGATCGAGCCGTTGGGCCTCACTTTTCATCCTGTCCGTCCGGACATCGACCCGAAAAACAGCAAACTCGTCGAGATGGTCTACGACGTGAAGAAGGGTACAGAGACGGGGCTGCGCGAGTTTCTGTTTCCGGTGTTGCGGCAGACCTACGACGACCTGCTGGCTGCGGCTACGGAGCCGGAGCGCGCTGACCTGCTGTTACTCGGCGAGCTGAACTACGCTGGGCCACTGGTTGCGGAGGTGACAGGCATTTCATGGGCGAGCTATGTGCTGGCGCCGTTGTCGTTCTTCTCTGCGTTCGATCCGCCGGTGCTGCCCCCGTATCCGCGCCTCGCGCGCGCCGACAAGATCGCCGGCATGGGACGAGTGATGAAACGGCTGGCGCGCTTTACGACGCGCAAGTGGTCCGCGCCGATCTATGAACTGCGGCGTGAACTGGGATTGGAGCGGGGCCCGCATCCGCTGTTCGACGCCAAGCACTCACCCAATCTGGTTCTGGCGCTGTTTTCGCGCGTGCTGGGCGTCGAGCAGAAGGACTGGCCGCCGAACACGCTGATCACGGGCTTTTGTTTTTACGACGCGAATGCGGGCGACGCGACGCTTCCGCCGCATCTTGAGGAGTTCGTAGCTGCGGGCGCGCCGCCGGTGGTGTTTACGCTCGGTTCGGCTGCAGTGCTGGCGGCCGGAGATTTCTATGAAGTGTCGGCCAAAGCCGCGGCTAGGCTTGGGGTACGCGCGGTGTTGTTGATTGGATCGGATGCGCGCAACCGGCCGAGGCAGACCTTGCCCGACTCGATTTGCGTGGCTGACTATGCGCCGTACTCCGCGCTGTTTTCACGGTCGGCGCTTGTGGTTCACCAGGGGGGCGTAGGAACGACGGCGCAGTGCCTGCGCGCGGGCAAGCCGATGCTGATCATGCCCTACTCGCACGACCAGCCGGACAATGCGCGCCGCATGCGACGGCTCAAGGTCTCGCGTACGATCCAGCGCGCGAACTACAAACCGGCGCGTGTAGCCCGCAAGGTTCGGGCGATGCTGGATGAGCCGAAGTTTGCCGAGCAGGCGGAGGCAGTCGCGCAGCAGATCGCGGGCGAGGACGGCGTGAAGAGGGCATGCGATGCGCTCGAGGCGCTGCACGCGAGAAAGTTGCGCAGTTGATTCACGTGGTGGCGCGATCGGCCACGCCCTTGATGGAACAGATCCGGTTCACGCTGCAGCGGCCCCCTGCTCTTCCCCCTCGCACATTACTTTTGTGTAGCCGTGTTACCACGTTCGTGTCGCGAGCGGAGGAAGCGGCATGCTTTGATGAAAGGGCTGCTCAACTACATCACCACGCCTCTTAGAGCCGCATTGGGCCTTGCGTTTAGTTAAAACGAGATAGATTCCAGAACACTCGCTCTTCCCCCTCGACTCATCCCGCATCTGCAGCGACCAGTAAACGATCAGGCCAATCAAGCCTCGCGCTTAAAACCCGGTGACATGAGCCAGGAGCATCCATGATGCGCAATCGATCTGAATGCCTGCGTGCTTCACGCTACGCGCTTGCGGCGGCGACGCTCTGCAGCGCGATTTTTCTGATGACCGGCTGTTCGGGATACAAGGTGACCGATCCCGGCTATTTTGCGGCGATCTCCGCCGCCAATACGATTCGCGTGAATCAGCAGCTACAGATCGTGAACAACGAGAAGTTCACGGGCGTGCCGCTGACCTTTTCTATCAATGGCATTGCGGGTGGCAACGCGGAGCTGGGCACGATCGACGCGAATGGACTGTATACGGCGCCGGCGGTTGTTCCAGTGCCGAATACGCTGACGATTACGAGCTCCGTGCCGAGCAACGCAAGCTATCCGCCGGGGACCTTGCAGCTGGCGGTGCTGAATCCGATTCCGATTCTCAATTCGGTGACGCCGGACGGATTCGCCGAGGGCGTCACGACCGTCACGGTGAATGGATCGCAGTTTGTTTATGGCGCGCAGATCACGTGGAACGGAGCGCCTGTTACGACGACGTATGTGTCGGGAACGCAGCTTGTGGCCCAGATCGCTGCCCCCGATCCGGGGACGTTTCCTCTGTTGGTGACCAATCCGGACCCAGGTTCGGCGAATTCGGCGACGGCCAATGTGAAGGTTGCGCCGGGACAGGTCGTGCTGCAGTTGCAGCCCAACACCGGTAGCGATGTGCGCGTAACGAATTCGATCGGCTTCGGGCTTACTGTAACGGGCACGAATAACACCGGCGTGACGCTGGCGATCAACGGCGTGGCGGGCGGGAATGCGACGGTGGGCACGGCGGTTTCGAATGCCGACGGTTCGATCACTTATACGGCGCCTGCGGTGGTGCCGACGCCGAATAACGTCGTGCAGATGACGATCACCAGCGTGGACAATCCGACGGTTTCGATCAACCAGAACATTTCGGTGTTGAATCCGATTCCGATTCTTATTTCGTCGAATCAGACGAACTTTACGCCTAACCAGGCGACGCCGGTGACGTTGACGGGGCAGAAGTTTATCTCCGGCGCGTCGATTCTGGTGAACGGAACGCAGGTTGCGGGGACGGTTTCGAACAACGGAACGCAGATCTCGGCGACGGTGACTGCGACTTCGACAGAGCCAGGGAATTACATCGATCTGCAGGTGATGAACCCCAGTCCAGGGCCGGCGGCTTCTTCCGATCTGATCGCCGACGTGACCAGCACGTTCAATCCGCCGGTGAGTCTGACGGATGCATCACGGTTCCTGCAACAGGCGACCTTCGGTGCGACCGATGCGGAGATTCACAACGTTTCGCAGAACGGATATCAGGCGTGGCTGAGCCAGCAGTTTGCGCTGCCCCAGAACAATACGATTGAGCCGGGCGTAGAGCAGGCGCTGGTGCTGAATGATCCGAATCCGCCGTGCGCGGCCAGCGACGTGACGTGCAACGCGACGCTTTTCCTGCAGAACACCAATAGCGAAGAGTATGTGCAGAACGCCTTCTGGCAGAGTGCGCTTACCGCGCCGGACGAGCTGCGGCAGAAGGTGCAATACGCGCTGTCGGAGATATTCGTGATCTCGGGCCAGACATTCGCAGTGCAAAGCATGCCGCGCGGCGAGGCGAACTACTACGACTTGCTGGGCAAGGATGCGTTCGGGAACTTCCGGAACTTGCTGCAGGATGTGACGCTGAATCCTGAGATGGGCCAGTTCCTGAACATGCTGGGGAACGACAAAGGCAACGCGACGACCGATCCAGACGAGAACTATGCGCGCGAGGTGATGCAGCTTTTCACGATCGGTCTCTATCAACTGAACGACGATGGTTCGCAGAAGCTCGATGGAAGCGGCAATCCGATTCCGACGTATTCGAACAACGATGTGATGGGGCTGGCTGCAGTCTTCACCGGCTTCAGTTGGCAGATACCGGGCGATACGACAGAGGCGGGATGGTCGAACTGCTGCCAGTATGTCGGGCCTCCCGTTGGGGCGACTCCCGGGTATGGCGAAGATCTGTTGCCGATGACGGATTATCCCGATCACCACTCAACAGTGGAGAAGGATTTTCTGGGCGCCACGATTCCCGCGTCGACGACGCCCGACCCGAACGGCGATCTGAAGACCGCGCTCGACACAATCTTTAATCATCCGAACACGCCGGCGTTCTTCTGCAGGCAGATGATTCAGCATCTGGTGACGAGCAATCCAAGCCCGACTTATATCAGTGACTGCTCTGCGGCATTCAAAACAGGCGCGTACACAACCTCGATATCGGGTACGCCTGTGACTTATGGGCAAGGCGCGCGCGGCGATCTGCAGGCGACGATTGCGGCAATCCTGCTCGATCCGGCGGCGCGCACGCTGCCCACAGATACGACGGCCGCCAGCCAGTACGGCAAGGTGCGCGAAGCATTGTTGCGGTACACGGAATGGGCGAGGGCTTTCTCGGCGCAGTCGCGCAACGGCGGCTACTGGATCGGCAGCTCGGAGGACCCGATCTATGGATTGGGACAAATGACGCTACGGTCGCCCACGGTGTTCAACTGGTTCGCTCCGAATTATGTTCCGCCGGGAACGAGTATATCCGCGGCTGGTCTGATGGGACCGGAGTTCCAGATGACGAACGTGACGACGGTGGTCGGCTATCTGAACTACATGCAGGACGCCATTGGCGCCAACGCGCAGAACGGTCCGGATATCTTCTCTGCGTATGGGCCGGAACTGGGCCTTGCAGCCACGCCGCAGGCGTTGGTGGACCGCATGAACCTGCTGCTGATGGCCGGCCAGATGAACAGCACGCTCGAGACTGCGATTGTGAATGCAGTCAGCGCGATCAATCTGCCGACGAGCGACCAGGACGCATATAACGCAGCGCTGGCGGCCCGGGTCGAGACGGCAGCTTATCTGACTCTGGCGTCGCCAGACTTCACCGCACAACAATAGGGAGCCAACGATGCGCAAGGTTGACTACACACGCCGGCAATTTTTGAGAACGGCTTCGTATGCCTCGATGGCGGGCATCTCGGCGAGCCCATTTCTTCTGGGGCTCAACTCGATGGCGGCGATGGCGCAATCGAATGCAAGCTCGGACTACAAGGCTCTGGTCTGCGTCTTTCTGCAGGGCGGCAACGACGGGCACGGCACCGTGATTGCGACCGATCCCGATTCGTTTGCTGCATTCACGCAGGCGAGATCGGGAGCGCCGGGACTTGCCTACCCACAGAGCGAGCTGCTGCCGATCACGCTGAAGACGCCGCAGAGCGGACGCACTTTCGCGCTGAACCCCTCTCTGCCCGGATTGCAGAATCTGTTCAATGCGGGACGGCTGGCGATTATGGCCAATACGGGCACGCTGATTGTGCCGGCGACTAAAGCGCAGGTAGAGGCCAATTCGGTGCCCCTGCCGGCGTCGTTGTTTTCGCACTTCGATCAGACCGCCGCGTGGCAGGCGATCGCTTCGAACGGCGGAAGCGCCGAGCATGTGGGCTGGGGCGGCTCCGTCGCCGATCTGATCGAGAGCATGAACATGAATTCGAATTCCATGTTCACTTGCATCTCAACGGCCGGCATTGCGCTGTTTCTTTCAGGGCAGACTTCGTTTCAGCTCAATTGCACCTCAGCGGGTCCGATTCCGATCAGCGGGCTGGCGCAGCCGTTGTTCGGCGGCTCGGGGGGAACCAATGCACTGAACTCGATTCTGAGCGCGGAAGAGGCGAACCTCTTTGCGAAGGAGTACGAGGTCGTGATCCAGCGCTCGATTCAGGCGCAAGCGACGCTGGCTTCATCGATGCTGCCCGCAGGCGCCAGCGGCGTACCGAATCCGCCGCAATATCTGGACCCGATGACGAACAAGCTTGCCGACAATCCGCTGGCCACCTCGCTGCAGACGGTTGCGCGCATCATTGGCGGGCGAGCCGGTCTCGGCGTCACGCGGCAGATCTTCTATGTGCAGCTCGGCAGCTTCGACACGCACAACAACCAGGCGCAGTTGCACGCCAACCTACTTACGCAGCTCGGCCAGGCGTTCGAGTACTTCGACGCGCAGATGACGTCGTTTGGACTGGGCAATCAGGTCACGAGCTTTACCGCTTCCGACTTCGGCCGCACCCTCACTTCGAACAGCAACGGCACCGATCACGGCTGGGGCAGTCATCACTTTGTCCTGGGAGGCGCGGTGCAGGGCGGCGATATGTACGGCCAGTACCCGGTGATCGGCGCCGATCAGGCGAACGACGTGGGCGCCGGGCGTTTGATCCCGACGACGTCGGTGGATCAATATGCAGGCACGCTGGCGCGCTGGTTTGGCTTATCGGATAGTCAGATTCGGCAGGTGCTTCCGAACTTCGCTAACTTCGGGTCGAGCCCGTATCTGGGGTTCATGGGTTAAGGGCCGCGTTTTTTCCTAAGCAATAAAAATGGGACTCGCAAGAGTCCCATTTTTATTGCATTGTCGGAGCTTGGAAAAGCGAGTCTGCGTCTAGAACGTGAAGCGCGAGCCAAACTGGAATTGGCGTGGTTGGTTGACCGTGGATGTGATCAGGCCAAAGTTCGCGGGCACGGTGAGAGTCGGACCCGACAGATTTGGCATTCCCAGTTGCTTACGATTGGCGATGTTGTAGGAAGAGATCTCGAAGCGGAGATCTTTCTCTTTGCCGAACGTGAAGTGCTTGTAGGCGGACATATCGAAATCGTTGGCGCCCATGGTGCGGACGTGATCGAGATATGCCGGCGCATTGCCCGCGACAAACGGGCTGGCTGGAAATGCGAAGCAATCCGCCGTGAACCATTCCTGCGCAGTGTGAGGAGCGCCATGGCTGGGATCGCAGGTCAGGTCGGGCCGTTGATTGAAGTAGGAGACTCCTGCTCCTACCGTGGGCGAGGCGATGGGGACGCCGGTGCTGAGATAGGCGATCAAGTTAGCCGTCCATCCGCCGAGAACGGCGTCGCTCGGGCCGCTGAGGTTCAACGCGCGTCCTCTGCCGACTGGCAGGTCATAGGAGATATTTCCCGTGAACTGATATTTCACATCCTGCGGGCTGACGGAATGTTCGAGGCTGATGTTCTTCCAGTCCTGAGGAGCGCCGAGGTGCGACCCGACGAAGCCGAGCGGAGGATTGCCGTCGTCGGTCATCAGCTTGGCCCAGGTGAAGCTGGCCAAAGCGGTGAAGTGGCTGGTGAGGCGTTTCTGGATCTTCGTCTGCAGAGAACTGTATTCGGAGTCGCCGCCAGGATAACCGTGGACCACGACGCCATTGCCTGAACCGTAGCCGCCGTTGCCGAACTGCGGGAACTGCTGTAGCGAGACCCAGAGTGGAACCGTCGTTGTGCCTGCATTGCTATTGGTAGTCGGCTGGATCGGCGCCCACTGATTGGCGACCATGGCGCAGGTCGGCTGTGATGGGTCGACGCAAAGCGATGCGCCGTAGCTGGCGATTGTGCCGAGGTCGAGCTGATTGAGATCGGCCGTTCCCAAGGGCAGGAAGAGTCCGCGGCTGCCGACGTATGCCGCGCTCAGCACCACAGCGCGGGGCAGCTCATATTCGAGGCCGAAGTTGAAGTTGTAGGTGAGTGGCGTGCGCTGCGAGCGAAGCATGGTGTTGAGCAGTTGGCCGAGGTTGTTGCCGAGGCCGGTAGGCGGCGTCGCGTACTGCTGAATGACGCCGTTGGGAAATGGGTTGCTCAAAGAGTAAGGACCGGTGGAGCTGGGATCGGCGGCGCCTGGATTGGAGGCGCACTGGTCGCTGCCGTTGATCACCGAGTTTCCGTCTGCGTTCAAGCAGGTGGCGGACCACGTCGTGTCGGCCGAGAAGCCGTCGCTGTCGAGACCCGTGCCGCCGACCATGTGAGGGCTGGGACCGAAGTAGAACCCGCCGCCGCCGCGCACGACGAGGTGGGAAGCGGCTTGCCAGGACACGCCGAGCCGCGGCGCCAGATCCTTCCAGTTGATATCAAAAGGGCTGCGATTGCCGCTGCTCGAGTAGATTTCCGCGCCGGTATAGGCGACGCCGCTGACAGTGTTGGTTGCCTTCGGATCGAAGTATTCGAAGCGGTTGTGGCGCTCGGTTTTGCCGCCGAAAATGTCCCAGCGCAGGCCGGCGTCGATGGTCAACGATTTGGTCAGATGATAGGTGTCCTGCACAAACGCGGCATAATAGGGGCTCGACTCAGCAGCAAAGAGATCCTTGGTGAAGTTCGGGTACCCACCCTCTCCCACGTTTTCAGGAGTCGGCCCCTGGCCCACGAGGAACGAAGCGAAATCGCTGCCGCCGCTTGCGGAGGCGACGGACTGGTCGGTCGCCGAGATGTCGAACGTATAGGAGCCGGAGGCTGCGGGCGGCTGGCCGACATTCAGGAAGCGCTTCATGTATTCGAAGCCAGTGGAGATCTCGTGCTTGCCCTTGACCTTGGTGATTGCGGCGCTGGCGTCGCTGTTTTCGCTGGCGTACCGGAAGGTGTTGTAGTCTGCCGTGCCGCCGATGCCGCTGCCATTGTCATTGAAGAGGACGAAGGGCAAGAGCTTCGTGACTTCCTCATCCGCCAGCGATGAGGGGAAGCCGAGTGTCGTGATGTCGAAACCGTTCTGACGCGGATCGCCGCCCTGGTTTTCGTAGTGGCGGGTGAACGAATAGCGGAGTTGGAGGAAGGTCGTCTGATTCAGCGTCAGATCATCGCCTAACAACGCGTTGCGTCCATTGGTGATGTTCTGCGCGTAGTTTAGATCCCACATGTTGCCGAATGCGTTGAAGGTGGAAGTGAAGAGACGGTCGAAGGAGAAGCGACCGAACAGTTTTTGCTTGTCGCTCTGCACCCAGTCAGCGCGGATGTCGAAACGGTGCGCTGTAGTGGGATCGAGGCCGGGCGCGAAGAAGTTGGGCGTCAGATCATCCGAGGAAGCGTCGCAGGTCGCGCCCGTGTTGCACTTGGGGAATTCAGAGAGAAACTTCAACGCGATGGGATTGGGATTGGCGATGACATTGCCGGCGAATGCCTGGCGCGTGCCGTCTGGGTTATCCGCAACAAGCGGGTTGTAGATCGTGAAGCTGTCCGCCGAGAAGTCGCCGGTGCGCTCGGCAGTGGTGGGGACAGTGAATGTGTTGGAGCCATCGAACTGCTGCTGCTGCGTGTCTTCGTAGTCGCCAAAGATAAAGAGCTTATTGTGGAGGATCGGGCCGCCGATCGCGCCGCCTTCCTGGTAGCGATGAAACGATGGCGGTGTGTTGGATGTGCCGTTGATTGCCTGGCTTTGCTTGTTGAACCATTCGTTAGCCGCCAGCACGTCGGGACGGAAGACGCCGAAGCCGTCACCGTGCCACGCGTTGGTGCCTGACTTGGTGACCAGGCTGATGACGCCGGCGCCGCCGCTCTGATAGGAGGCTGGCGTGTTTTGCGTTTCAACGCGCGTCTCCTGCACGCCGTCTTCGGGAATGTCGAGCGCGGGAATGATGGCGGCTACGTTGTTCTCGGCGATGCCGATGGGGCTGCCGTCAACCATGTAGTAAACCGAGCCCACGATGGCGCCGTTGATGGTGTAGGAAGAAACGTCGACGCCGGGGCGGCCGCTGGAGATGTTCTCAATCGCGAATGAGCTTGAAGAGTTGGGCGCGCCGTTGGCTGGAGTGACGCCGGCGCTGAGCTGAATCAGGTCGAAGACATTGCGGGTCAGGAGCGGAACACGATCGATGGTCTCAGCAGAGATCAACTGGCCCACGGTTGAGTTGCTGGTGTCCATGAGCGATGCCGATTCGGTGACAGTGACGACTTCGCTGGCCCCACCCACCGTCAGCTTCAGATTCACAGTCGAAACCTGATCGATGGTCACGATGACGTTCTTCTCGAGCAGCGTCTCAAAACCCTTTGCGCTTGCGGTTAGCTGATATTTGCCAGGCGCGAGCGAAACGAAGGAGTAGATGCCTGCGGCAGTGGACACGGTAGAGAGCTTGACCCCCGTCGCTAGCTCCGTAGCAATGACGCTTGCATCAGGAATGATGGCGCCGCTGGGATCGGTGATGATGCCGCTGATGCCGCCTCTGCCGGCTTGAGCAAAGCCTGTGGCGGCGCAGACGAAGAGAACTGCGAGGATGATAGCGGTGCGCGCGACGTACGCGAATGCGTCGGTAAGTTTCATGTTCTTGTCCCCGGCCAAAGGAATTTATTCAAACGTTTGAATCTTAGTGAAAAGACTGTAAAATTGATTTTTTTTCATGTCAAGGGAAAAATGACCGACGTCCGTCCGAGCTGACTGTTATTCGCGCCAATCGGGGGCACGAACTTTTATGCATGCCGCAATGTTGTGGCAGAATGACGCAAGCCGCGACGCACGGACGAAGGGCGCCAGGAGGAAACGAGTGGGTCAACGAAAGACCGGCCACGTCACGCTACTCGATGTCGCGCGAGAATGCGGCTATTCCGTCTCTACGGTTTCGATTGTGTTGAGCGAGGCGCCACTGTCGCGGAACGTCGCTCCGGCGACGCGCGAGCGCATTCGCAAGATGGCCCGACAGCTCGGCTATCACCCCGATGCTCATGCGCGTTCGCTGCGCCGCCGGCGCAGCCAGACCATCGCGGTGCTTGCGTACGACCTGTCCGATCCGTTTTGCATCCCCATCGTGCGTGGAATTCAGGCCGGCCTTCAACCTGCAGACTATCTACCGCTGCTGATGGACGCGCAAACGCAGCGCAGGCTTTTCGACAACTACCTGAAGATGATTTTGGAGCGGCGCGCCGAAGGCGTGATCGTCATTGCGAGCTGGATCTTCGAAGAGATCAACCTGCTTGCCGACATCGAGAAAAATCATGTCCCGATTGTGATCATCGGCAGAGACTTGACGAGCAGAAAGTTCAGCTCGCTGCTGATTGACAATGAGGCCGGCGGAGCACAAGCCCTACGGCATCTGGCCGACCTCGGGCATCGGCGCATCGCGGTGATCCGTGGGCCTGAGGAGTTGTTCGACAGCGAGCCGCGATGGGCCGGCGCTCAACGCGCGGCCGAAGAAGCTGGAATTCAGATCGACAGGAGCCTGGTTTATCAACTGCCGAACCTCACCGATCCGGCATCCGGTTTTGAAGGCGGACTTTGTTTTGCGAAACAAATGCTGGCTTCCGGCCGGCCTTTTAGCGCGGTGCTCGCTTTCGACGATTTGACCGCGCTCGGTGTGGTGCGCGGCCTGACTGAAGCCGGTTTGCGTATCCCCGAGGATTGTTCGGTGGTAGGTTTCGACGACGTTCTTCCCGCGATAGTATCTACGCCAGGCATCACCACGATTCGCCAGCCGCTGCGGGAGATGGGGCTGCTGGCCGCCCAGTGGGCCACGCAAGCAATCGAGGCGCGGGAGCAGGGCAAAAAGCATCCGGTTCACTTGTACAAGGCGCTGCCGGAGCTAGTGGTGCGCGCATCGACGTCGCGCGCCGTCGGCAAAAAGAGGCGCGGCGAAGCTGGCTCGGGGAGCGCCCGCTTGACAATCTCGTCGGATTGAAATAATTCCTTATTCAAACGATTGAATCGGACCAAATCGAAGTTTGGTCCTTCTCTTGACGGCTGGTTGATGCCGATCGAGTTCACGGTTGAGTTCGGAAATCTGGGGGTTTATGAGAAGACTTCTGCCTTGTTTGTACGCAGTGTTTGCGGGTTCCATCACGCTTTCCGCGGCGACAGTCACCCACTTGCAGGAAGATTGGCGTATTCAGTCGGCGTGCAAGTTGCAGGCGACTGGGGACGCAATTGCGGCGCCGGGATTTTCGGTTGACGGGTGGTTGAAGACAGCCGTCCCGAGCACAGTGCTTGCGGCGCAGGTGGCCGCCGGCGCCGTTCCCGATCCGTATTTCGGCGACAACCTTCGGCAGCTTCCTGGAACCGGTTACCCTGTCGGGCACAATTTTTCGAATCTCCCCATGCCGCAGGACAGCCCCTATCGCTGCGGCTGGTGGTATCGCAAGGAGTTTGCCGCGCCTGCTGCAGCGTCCGATGGCCGCATTTGGCTGCACTTTGGCGGAATCAACTATCGCGGCGAGATCTGGCTGAACGGAACGAAAGTCGCCGACTCATCGACGGTTGCCGGCGCGTATCGCACCTACGATTTCGATGTGACCGATCTTGTGAAGAGCGGGAAGCCGAATATTCTCGCGGTCAAGACGATGGCGCCGACGGAGAAGGATCTGGGCATCAACTGGGTCGACTGGAATCCTTGTCCGCCGGACAAAGACATGGGGCTTTGGGGCGCCGTGGATCTCACGACGACGGGGGCGGTTACGCTGCGCTCGCCGATGGCGACTACGCATTTTGGCGATGGGACTCTTGATGTCGCAGACTTGACGATCTATGCGGAGTTGCACAACGCAACAGATAAGCCAATCAAGGGAGTGGTGACGGGAACCGCTGCGGGAGTTCACTTCGAGCAACCGGTGGAGTTGGCGGCGCACGAGGATCGCGAGATTGTTTTTACGCCGGAGCAGTTTGCGCAGTTGAAGATTCACAATCCGAAGCTGTGGTGGCCGTACCAGATGGGCGAGCCGCACCTCGAGCGCCTGACGATGAGCTTCAACATAGCCGGCCACGCGACGGACGAGCAAAGCATCGATTTCGGAATTCGCGAGATCACCTCGGAGTTCACTGCCACGGGCGGAAAGCTGTTTCGCGTAAACGGCAAGCCTATTTTGATTCGCGGCGGCGGCTGGTCGCAGGACATGCTGCTGCGCACGGACGCGAACCGCTTGCGCGACCAGTTCCGCTTGGTGCGCGACATCGGGCTGAACACGATTCGTCTCGAGGGCAAGCTCGACACGGAAGATTTTTTTCAACTCGCCGATCGGCAGGGCGTTCTCGTGATGCTGGGCTGGTGTTGCTGCGATCACTGGGAGCACTGGAAGGACTGGACTCCGGACGATCTGACGATTGCAAAAGCCTCTCTCCACGCACAGATGCTTCGTCTGCGTCAGCACGCGAGCCTCCTGGTGTGGCTCAATGGCAGCGACAATCCGCCGCCCGCCGATGTGGAGAAAGCTTATTTGCAGATTGAATCGGAGACGCACTGGCCGAACCCGATTCTCTCGTCTGCGACGCAAGCTCCGACTACCGTGACCGGGCCGAGCGGCGTGAAGATGACGGGGCCATACGATTACGTGGCGCCGAGCTATTGGTACGTCGATACGCACAACGGCGGCAACTACGGCTTTAACACGGAGACAAGCCCAGGGCCTGCGATTCCATCGCTGGCGAGCCGGCGCAAATTTTTGTCCGATCCGGAGGTGTGGCCTCCTTCTGCAAATTGGAGCCTGCACTACGGGGGCGGAGGATTCGCAAATCTAAATGTTTTCGACGACGCGATGAAGGCTGTCTACGGCGCTCCGCATTCTGCCGCAGAGTACGAGCGCACCGCGCAGACGATGGAGTATGACTCCGAGCGCGCCATGTTCGAGGCCTACAGCAAGAACAAGTATGTCTCGACGGGCGTGGTCCAGTGGATGCTGAACAACGCATGGCCGTCGATGATCTGGCATTTGTACGACTACTATCTCGACGCCGGCGCCGGATATTTCGCGGCGAAGAAAGCATGCGAGCCACTGCACATCCAGTACTCGTACGATGATCAATCGGTCGTCGTGGTCAACAGCACCTATCGCGAGCCTGAAAAACTGCACGCGACGGTGAAGGTGCATGACCTGTCATGGAAGGAGCTGTACAGCGCCGAGACCGACCTTACTTCGCAGCCTGATAGCGCGCAACGCGTCGTCTCGCTACCGGACGGACTCTTCACCGGACAAGATCACCTGTTCTTTATTGAGCTGTCGTTGGCGGATGTGAGCGGTCATGTTGTGAGCCGCAACTTCTATTGGGTTCCAGCGATGCTTACGGTCTTCGATTGGACAAAGACGGAGTACACAACCACGCCCGCAGAGCGGCACGAAGATTTGACGGCGCTTGCAAAACTTCCCGCAGCCAATGTTCAGGCGCAGGCGGAGATCGAGACGACGTCACGTGGACGCGAGATTCACGTACACCTGAAAAACGAATCTCAGGCTCTTGCGTTCCAGGTTCACGCCGCGGCGCGCACGGCAAAGGATGAATTGATTGCGCCGGTTTTCTGGTCGGACAACTGGATCGAGTTGGCGCCGGGAGAATCGACAACCTTGACGGCGCTGTTGCCTGAAAATGAAAGCAGCACTCCTGAGATTCATGTGGAAGGCTGGAATGTCGCCCCAGCTACACTCACGCCAACGTCCGCTGTGGCCGTGCGCTAAGGAAACTCATGTCGGAGAACCAGCCTGAAGCGATCGGTCTCAAGCGTAGTCTGCGGTTTTGGGATCTGGTTCTCTACGGCATCATTCTGATTCAGCCCACGGCGCCGATGCCGAGCTTTGGCGTCATCTACCAGGAGGCGCGCGGCCACGCAGTGACCGCGATTCTTCTGGCGATGATCGCGATGTTGTTCACGTCGGTGAGTTACGGACGCATGGCGCGTGTATATCCGCATGGTGGGTCGGCGTTTCTGTACGTAGGCAAAGAGATTCACACCAGCCTCGGCTATCTGACCGGTTGGTGCCTGGTGATGGATTACATTCTTAATCCGCTCATCTGCACTATCTGGTGCAGCCGCGCGGCGTTGAATTTTTTTCCTGAGATTCCATATATCGTTTGGGCGATCTTCTTCGCGCTGCTCTTCACATGGTTGAACTGCAGAGGGGTTGAGACGTCGGCGCGCATTAATGCGGGAATGGCTGCGGCGCTGGGCGTTGTGATCGTGCTTGTGCTGGGGGCCGCTGTTCGTTGGTTGCTGCATCTCTCTCATCCGGGCGCCCAGTTTTTCCTCCAGCCGTTCTACGATCCGTCGACGTTCAGTTCGTCCGGTTTGCTGCGCGGCACTTCGATCGCGGTGCTTACCTATATTGGTTTCGATGGCATCTCGACCCTTACCGACGAAGCGAAGGATCCCGCGCGTAGCGTTCCGAGAGCGATCGTGCTGACCTGCCTGATTACGGGCGTGCTGGCCAGTATTGAAGTCTACGCGGCGCAATTGGTGTGGCCGCGCGGGTTGGCCTTCCCCGATCTCGACACGGCGTATGTTCACGTCTCGGGACGCATGGGCGGTCCGATCCTCTTTCTCATCGTCAATGGGGCGCTGTTGCTGGCGAATATCGGTTCGGGAATGGCTTCGCAGCTAGGCGCTGCGCGGTTGCTTTACGCCATGGGGCAGGACGGCGCGTTGCCACGGAAGTTTTTTGGCGCGGTGCATCCCAAGAATCGAATCCCGCGAAACAATGTGCTGCTGATCGGCGGCATCTGCATCGCGGGCGCCATGGCGTTGAGCTATCAGCTGGGCACAGAGCTGTTGAACTACGGCGCGCTGCTCGCGTTCATGGGCGTCAATGTCGCGTCGATGCTGCGCGGATGGCGTCACGGACGCTTCGCGCAGCTTGGGCCGATTCTGTTGTCGTTGGGCGGATTCGCGACCTGCGCTCTGCTCTGGTGGAATCTCGGGCCTCTGGCGAAGTCCGTGGGCACGGGATGGGCGCTGATAGGGGTTCTTCTCTGGATCGTGAGACGTAAATCGACGGCATTGCCGGGAGAGGCTGCATGAGAGAGAAGAAAGCGGCGCAGCCTCGTGGAGAGAAGCGGCGATTCGACGTAACGCTGGCCGGCGACACTGCGCTCGATGTGCTGATGTACGGCCTTCCCGACGATCTTCCGTCAGAACGCGAACTGCTCGCAGACAAAATGGCGATTCGCGTGGGCGGATCGGCCGCCATCACGGCGCACAACCTCGCGGCGCTGGGCAACTCGGTCGGTTTTATCTCCGCGGTGTCAGACGATGACTTCGGACGAATGTGCCAGTCGGAACTTAGTGAGGCAGGCGTCGACTTGTCGCGCCGTGTGCATGCGAACGGCGCTCAATCGGGCGTGACCGTGCATCTGCAGCACAAAAAGCTGCGCCACATGTTTACTTATGCCGGGCCAACGTCAGATTTGAGATTTGAAGATCTCGATCTCGATTATTTAGTCGCTGCACGCCATTTTCACATGTCGTCGTATTATCTTCAACGCGCGCTTACGCCTCGGATTCCGGAGCTTTTCGCGGGGCTGAAGAAGGCGGGCGTTACGATCTCGCTCGATCCGAACGACGATCCAACGCATCAGTGGGACCGGGGCGTTCTTGACGCGATCCGGCACGTGGATGTGCTAATGCCGAATGAGCGCGAGGCGTGCCTTCTGGCTGGCGAAACGGATTTAGATCGAGCGATCTCGGTTTTGCGAGGGCTCGTTCCGCTGCTGGTAGTCAAGCGAGGATCAGAGGGAGCGACGGCGTTTCGTGGCGGGCAGTCATGGCATGTTGCGGCGGAAAAGGCCACTGCTGTGGATGCGGTGGGCGCAGGTGATAGCTTTAACGCGGGATTTCTGCATGCATGGCTTCGAAGCTGGCCGGTGGAGCGGGCGCTGGCGTTGGGAAATATGACGGGCGCACTGTCTGTATCGGCAAGCGGTGGAACTTCGGCGTTTCGCGACAAGCAGAGCCTTCAGGCCCGGCTCGCTCGCTTTGCGGCCGAGGCAGAAGTCGCATAACTCCGCGGTATTTACCTGCGGTTAATATGACTCGTCAAGACTGGCTGGGTTGACTTTCGGAGGCGCATAACTTCCCCCAAAGCAACTGGCGCCATGGCAAAGTCTGGATATTTTTTACTTCTTTTATTCTGTGCACTGACCGCGCGCACGATTCTCTATGCTGAATCTTCGGCTGCGCATGTCTGTCCGCGCTCCGCGGAAGGCAGCGTAGTGCCGGAACCTGAAGACCTACGCAGCCAGAATGGAGTTCTTGAAGCAGAGCTGACGATTCATAACTTCGCGGCAAATGGGACGATGCTCTATTGCTATGTCGATGCGATGGGCCACGAATCGCCTAACCTTCGCGTGAAGCCCGGCGACCAGGTCATCCTTCATTTAGGGAATGCACTCTCTGCGCCGGATGATACAAAGAGCGCCGCAACACACAGGCATGGTGCGAACAGCGCTCAGGATTGCGGCGCAGCGGTGATGAGCGCCTTATCAACCAACCTGCATTTCCATGGGTTGACGATTCCGCCGGTCTGCCATCAGGACGATGTGCTCAAGACATCGTTGCAGCCCGGCGATGCGGAGTTTGAATACCGGTTTCGCATTCCAGAGGATGAGCCGCCGGGACTCTATTGGTATCACCCACACATTCATGGATTCAGCAAACAGCAATTGCTCGGAGGCGCGTCGGGCGCACTTATCGTGGAAGGAATCGAGAGCGCAAAGAAAGCGTTGACTGGGCTTCCTGAACGCGTCTTTATCATTCGCGATCAGGACTTAGTCAATCCGAATGCGCCGCCGGCTAAGTCGGAGCCAGTTGTGCCTAAGTTCCTGGTGGATAAAGATGGCGACGCAGCCAATACCGGTACAGGGTTTGGCAAACCGGCGAAGGACTTATCGATTAACTATGTTCCGGTTCCTTACCCGAACTATCCTCCGGCAGTTATTCAGATGAGGCCGAAGGAGCGCCAGTTATGGCGGGT
The DNA here is from genome assembly GCA_035486155.1 of Occallatibacter sp. Classification (GTDB taxonomy): domain Bacteria; phylum Acidobacteriota; class Terriglobia; order Terriglobales; family Acidobacteriaceae; genus Telmatobacter. The sequence continues at coordinate 21,228 of DATHNJ010000003.1, forward strand.
CCTGAATGCATGCGCGATTACTTATCTCAATATTGAAGTCCTATTTCAGCGTGCGCCGCAGCCACTCGGCGTTGTCGCAATGGACGGGGCTCCGCTGAGTGACGGCGATCCACAAGGCGAGATGGTGGATTGGCAAAAACATCTTGTCATTCCGCCTGGATCCCGTGTCGAGTTCGTCGTCGATGGGCCGGATGCGGGGCAAGATGCGCTCCTGGTGACGCGCACCGTGGATACGGGACCGGGAGGCGAGAACGATCCAAATCGCATGCTGGCGAAGATTGTCGCGACGCCCGATGTCCCGGAACCGCGCGTGAAGTTAAGCAGTTCTGCGGAACCGCTCGCTGCGGCGCAGAGGGAGTGGCTGGGGAACGTTGCGCCCGTGCGGGTGCGCCGCTTCTATTTTTCAGAAAAGCTCGATAATCCGGACGATCCGACGAGCGCCGTCGAGTTTTATCTCACCGAAGAAGGCAAGCAGCCGAAGATGTTCGATATGACTGCGAGCGAGCCGGACGTGGTTGCGCAGCAAGGCACGGTCGAGGATTGGATCATCGAAAACCGATCAAGCGAGTTGCATGACTTTCACATTCACCAACTCCATTTTCTATTGCTTGATTACATGGGCAGGCCCGTCAGCGAAAACTTTCTGCGCGATACAGTGAATGTTCCGTATTACAACGGACGCGGCCTGACTTATCCGAGCGTGCGGCTACGCATGGACTTTCGCGATCCGAATATCGTGGGAACATTTGTTTATCACTGCCACATTCTCGAGCATGAAGACAAGGGGATGATGGGATCGATTCGTGTCGATCCAGCGCCAGCGACTCGCACGATGCAATCTCAGGCCGCGAGAAATTCGACCAAATAAGATGCGCGCGAGTGTGTCGATGGCCGCCTCGACTCGATGAATTCTCATTGAATAAAGTAAAGGTAAAGATAGACGCTGACTAAGGAATAATCGCTCATAAGATTCACGCATTTTTCACGGAATAAGCGCATGCGCGCAATGAAGGGAACTTAGTTTTCTCCAAGTTGAGTCTCCACCCTCAACATGGAGGTTTAGATGACCGTGAAGTCCCTCGCATCCGGCGCGATGCAAGCTGTGCGCACCGGACTGGTAGCCGTTTCGGTCTTCCAGTTCGCCGTAGGCAACAGCTTCGCCGCTGGAGCTTCTCCGGCCCAGAAGCCATCACGCGATAACGACACTGCCACTCCGATCAAGCACGTGATCGTCATTGTTGGCGAAAACCGCAGCTTCGACCACGTGTTCGCCACCTATGTGCCCAAGAAGGGCGAAAAAGTGATGAACCTTCTGTCGGAAGGAATCATTAAGGCGGACGGAACGCCAGGCAAGAATTTCTCGAAGGCCGCGCAGCTTTCCGCTACCGACACGAGCTCGGATGGCTATTTGCTTGATCCTTCAACGAACACATTCACTGGTTCCGTGTTGCCTGCGCCTCTGGTCGGCGGCCCGACCGATTCTTACGTGAAGAACGACAGCCTCACGCTGGCCAAGCAGTCGGAGAATGGCTTGCCCGCTGATTACTATGCCTACCTCGTTACCGGCGGCAGCGGACAGACATCGGGCACCCCGGATGCGCGTATCACGAACGTAAATGCGTTGCCGGCAGGTCCCTTCCAACTCACAAATGAAAAGACATTCACGTATAACTCGTACGCAGCCAGCCCGGTGCATCGTTTTTATCAAATGTGGCAGCAGCTCAACTGCAGCGCAGCACAGGCGACGCAGGATAATCCCTCCGGCTGCAATGCGCAGTTGTTTCCCTGGGTAGAGGTTACGGTGGGCGCCGGCACAAACGGAACGACGCAGCCGGCGAACTTCAACATCAACTATGCCAGCGGCGACGTCGATACGGGTGAAGGCTCGACTTCCATGGGCTTTTACAACGTCCAGAACGGAGACGCTCCTTACTTCAAGAAACTCGCCGACGACTACTCGATGAGCGATAACTTCCACCAGTCGGTGGACGGCGGCACAGGCGCGAATCACATCATGCTGGGCCACGCCGACATGATCTGGTTCAGCGACGGCAAGGGCAATCCTGCAACGCCTCCCCACAACCAGACCGTAGCGGCGGGAACGGCGAATGCAGGAACGGTCGATGAGGTTGAAAATCCGAACGCAGCGGCCAACACCAACAACTGGTACTCAGAGGACGGCTACGGCGGTGGTTCGTTTGGCGCGCCTTCATTCGGCGGAGGCTCGTATACGAATTGCGCGGACACGACGCAGCCAGGCGTTTCGACGATCCGCAACTATCTGAAGTCGCTCCCGACGCCGGTCAATCCGCGCTGCGAGGCCGGTCACTACTATCTGCTGAACAACTACAACCCCGGCTACTTCGGCAACGGCAACAACGCCTATACCGACACCAATCCGGCTAACACCGTGTTCACGATTCCGCCTTCGTCGGTGAAGAGCATCGGCGATGTGCTGATCTCCGCGAATATCTCGTGGAAGTACTACGGCGACCAGTGGAACAACTACGTCAACGATCCGTACCAGCTCAACTTCGCGGCGGTCGGAAAGAACAGCGACGAGTATTGCAACATCTGCAACCCGTTCCAGTACGACACGTCCATTATGGGTAACGCGACCGTTCGCGCCGCTCACATCCAAGACACGGCAAACCTGTATGACGACATTAAGGACGGGAACCTGCCCGCGGTTTCGATCGTCAAGCCCAGCGGACTGGTCGATGGCCATCCAGCGTCCTCCAAGCTAGACCTGTTCGAAGGGTTCACCAAAAAGATCGTCGACGCGGTGAAAGCGAATCCGAAGCTCTGGGCCGATACCGCGATCTTCATCACCTTCGATGAGGGCGGAGGTTACTATGACTCGGGTTATGTTCAGCCAGTCGATTACTTCGGCGACGGAACCCGCATTCCTCTGATCGTGGTTTCCAAGTACACCACGGGCGGACATATCTCCCATGAATACTCCGACCACGTCTCGATCATGAAATTCGTTGAGCGCAACTGGGGCTTGCCGACGATTACTCGCCGCAGCCGCGATAACTTCCCCAACCCGATCGCTACGCCGGACAATCCATATGTGCCTGTGAACAGCCCCGCTCTTGGCGATCTGTTCAGCTTGTTCAGCTTCAGCGACTTCGAATAAGGAACGCTTATACAAATGCGCCGGGATCTTTGCTGATCCCGGCGCATTCTTTTGAGAGACGTGAGCTAGTAAGGCGTCGTCTCTGCTACAGCCTATATGCCTCTTTGACCAGCCGATAAGTCAGGTCGTGGGCGACTTCGAAGGCCTCGTCTTCGTTGAGGCGATGTTCGGCGACTAAACGCGCCAGGAAGGCGCAATCGATGCGGCGGGCTACATCATGGCGCGCGGGAATGGATAGAAATGCGCGCGTGTCGTCATTAAAGCCCACGGTGTTGTAGAAGCCGGCTGTTTCGGTCGCTAACTCACGAAAGCGCATCATGCCTTCGGGGCTATCGAGAAACCACCATGGCGGTCCGAGGCGCAGGCAAGGATAATGGCCCGCGAGCGGCGCCAGCTCACGGCTGAATGTCGTTTCATCGAGCGTAAACAGAATGACAGTCAGCTTCTTCTCGTTGCCGAAGCGGTTCAGCAACGGCTGCAGGGCGTGGACGTAATCCATGGCGCGCGGGATGTCGGCGCCGGTATCGCGTCCGTAGCGCTCGAAGATCTCGCGGTTGTGATTGCGCACCGAGCCGGGATGAATCTGCAGGATGAGACCGTCGTCAAGGCTCATGCGCGCCATCTCGGTGAGCATCTGCGCGCGGAACAACTCCTGCTGCGAAGAGTCTGCTTTGCCGTCGAGGACCTGATTGAATAGTTTTTCTGCATCCGCCGCTGAGAGGTCCGCGGTCTGCGCGGTCGGATGACCGTGGTCGGTAGCTGTGCAACCCAGTTTTTGAAAGCGGAGGCGCGCTTTGCGCAGAGCTGCGAGATAACCCTTCCACGTCGATGTGTCTTCCCTGGTCTGTTCGCCGAGCTTGGCGATCGATTGCGAGAAGCCGGAAAACTCCGGATCGACGACGGAGTCAGGCCGGAAGTTGGGAATGATGCGCGCCTTCCAACCGGAGTTCGCAATCGCTTCATGTTCCGCGAGCGAATCGAGGGGCGAGTCGGTGGTGGCGAGCACTTCTATGTTGAAACGCTTGTAGAGCGAGCGAGGCAGAAATTCCGGTGTCTGCAGCTTGGCTGCGATCGCATCGTAGTAAAGGTCGGCGGTTTGTTCAGAGAGACGCTGCTCGAGGCCGAAGAGTTCCTGAAACTCGTAGTCGAGCCAGATACGCGTGGGCGTGCCGCGGAAGAGATGGTAGTGGCTGGCGAAGATGCGCCACACTTTGCGCGGGTCTTTGATCTCGGGCTTGCCGATCTCCAGATCGTCCAGCGAAACGCCCTGGCTGTAGAGCATGCGGTAGACGTAATGGTCGGGTTGCACGAACAGCTTTGCCGGATCGGGAAAGGGCTCGTTGTGCGAGAACCAACCGGCCTGCGTGTGCCCGTGAGGACTGACGATGGGCAGGGAGCGAATCTGTGCGTAGAGAGCGCGTGCGATGGATCGAGTGGAAGGATCGGCGGGAAAAAGTCGGTCTTCGTGGAGCAACATGATCGCGTGGTTCCTTGGCCGGAACGATTGCGGTCTCAACTTCGGAGGTCAGACCACGATAAGTATACACACCGGAAAAGGACGGGGACGCAGAGTTTTTGTGCATCGGATCATCGGCGGCGAATGTTAATCTCGTGGCGCCTTAATTTTTCGGCCGAAGCGCACGCTTACTTCCGGCTTCGAGCGGCGATGAATCGCAAGAGAACAAGCGGAGGAATCGATGACATCGTTTGACGCGATGCGGCGTGATTTTTTGCGGATGGGCGGCATTGGCGCCGCTGTGGCCGGCGTCCCGGCATTTTCTCTGGCTGCTGCGGCGCAAGAGGCGTCGGTCGCATCGGCATCGGTAACGGGCATTTTCGATGTGCGCAGATTCGGCGCGACGGGCGATGGAAAGGCCCTTGATACGCAGGCAGTAAATCGCGCGATCGACGCGGCTGCCGCTGCGGGCGGAGGCATGGTGATGTTTCCCGCCGGAACGTATCTCTGTTTTTCGATCCATTTGAAGAGCCAGGTGCATTTGTATCTGAGTCAGGGTTCGACGATTCTCGCAGCCGACTCGCCGAAGCCAGGCGAGCAGAGCGGCTACAACGGCGGAGCGTACGACGCGGCCGAGCCGAACACGGCGTGGGACGCGTATCAGGATTACGGGCACAATCACTGGCATAACTCGCTGCTCTGGGGCGAGGACCTGCACGATCTCAGCATCACCGGGCCGGGATTGATTTATGGAAGAGGATTGAGCTTCGGCGCCGGACCTGCGCCTTCGTCTTCCACCGTGTTGCCTGGTTTTGGCGCCACGCCGGCGGCACATCCGGGGGCTCCTCCGCCACCCCCGCGCCATTTCAGCCCCCGTGGCGACTATCCCATGTATCAGGCCGAGCAGCCGGGCGTGGGTAACAAAGCGATCGCGTTGAAGAACTGTCGCAACGTGCTGTTTCGCGATTTCTCCATTTTGAAGGGTGGCCACTTCGGCTTTCTGCTAACGGGCGTCGACAATCTCACGATCGACAACATCAAGATCGACACGGACCGCGACGGCATCGATATCGATTGCTGCCAGAATGTGCGCGTGTCGAACTGCACGGTGAACTCGCCGTGGGACGACGGCATCTGTCCGAAGTCGAGTTATGGGCTGGGCTATGCGCGGCCCACACGCAACGTGACGATTACGAACTGCTGGGTGACGGGCTACTACGAACTGGGTTCGGTGCTGGACGGAACGTTCAAGAAGTTCGCGCCTGAGGTTCGCGTGCCGCGGACGGGGCGCATCAAGTGCGGAACCGAGTCGAACGGCGGCTTCATCAATATCACGATTTCGAACTGCGTTTTTGAAGGCTGCCAGGGTTACGCGATTGAGAGCGTGGACGGCGCGATCATCGAGGACTTGACCATCACCAATACGACGATGCGCGATCTGGTGTCGCCGCCATTCTTTCTGCGGCTCGGAGGGCGGCTGCGCGGGCCGAAGGAGAGCACGAAGGTGGGCGTGATGCGGCGGATCGCGATCAGCAACCTGGCTTGCTTTGCCGGGCCGCAGCGGCAGGGATCGATCGTGAGCGGCATTCCGGGATACGCGATTGAGGATCTGAAGTTTTCCAACATTTATATAGAGACTGCAGGCGGCGGCACGGCGGAGGATGCCAAGGCGCAGCCGGCCGAACAGGAGGACGCTTATCCCGATCCTGGGCGCTTCGGAGTGATTCCGGCGTCGGGGTTCTTTCTGCGCCATGTGCGCAATCTCGAGATGAGCCATGTAGAGATCGCGTACGCGACGCCGGATGCGCGGCCTCCGTTTCATTTGCACGCTGTGGAGCGTGCGGATTTTTTTGCCGTGACGGCGCCGCGGAGTGCCGATGGGGCTTTCGTCTTGCAGGATGTGAAGGACCTGCGAATCGGCTGGAGCCGCGCGGCTGCAGATGGGGCGTGGGCGAGTATCGATGAGAAGGTATTGTGAAAGGCGATGGGCTCGTCTGGGTTGCGTCGCCCCTCCAGGGCTCGTTCTGGTTCGACTTCTTTCCCCACGCTGAAGCGCGGGGCTAACGAACTCTGCGCCTCCGGCGGGCGGAACGACTTGCGGGGAGCAATCGGAATCATCGCAACCTAGTTTCCAGGCCGCGAGCCTCTGTGGCATCCCCGGGTCCCCAACTGCGAGGGACCGGGGGCACCCTCATTTGTGGTTTGGAAAGCGTGACGGGAACCGGGTCGTCCACCCGCGTCGTCTCCAACCCGGAAGTAAACAACTTTTGGATTGGTACCGAGAAACGCCGTTCTCGTCATTTGGCGCCGGCCACGGCATGCGGCCTTCGCCCGAGCGAATGCACTGTTGAATTGGCGCATGTCCTTCGGGATGTCTTCGCGCATTTCATGCGTGTCAGCTTGCACACGGCGTGCGCCTTGTGACACGGCCTTTCCGATTCGATCTCCTCTCAACTCCTTTTAAATCAGTTGCCTCCGATTGGCGTGCGGCCTGCATTGTCTGTGGGCAGGCAATTGGAGGCACGAGATGACGGGATGGATTCTCAGCAGACTGGCGATGGCGGCGACGGTGGCGGCGGTTCTTACGGTGCAGGCGATAGCGCAGAAGACGGACGTGCAGGAGCAGAATCCGCAGCCGGCGCCGTCGATCAAGGCTACGAAGCGGGTCATCATCGTCAGCCTTGAAGATCGCAAGCTGGCTTTGGTTGAAGACGGCCAGGTGAAGAAGGTGTACACGGTCGCGGTGGGTAAGGCTTCTACGCCGAGCCCGGTGGGCGAGTTCACGATTGAGCGTCGCGTGGCGAATCCGACGTATTCGCACGACGGCAAGGTCGTGCCTGCGGGGCCACACAATCCGGTGGGCACGCGGTGGATGGGCTTGAGCATTCACGGCTACGGCATTCATGGGACGAACGAGCCGCGTTCGATTGGCAAAGCCGCGTCGCATGGGTGCATTCGCATGGCAAGGGCCGATCTTGAAGATCTGTATCCGATGGTGCAGGTCGGCGATGCGGTGGAGTTGATCGGGCAGCGCAACGAAGAGACGGCGCGGTTGTTTGGTCCGACGCCTGTGATTCCGGCGGCGCAGCAACCCGTGCTTGCGCAGAGTACGCCTGTGACGACTCCGGCTGCGGAGACGACCGGCCTATTCGCAAATGCAATCGCAGTGGTTGCCGCTGCGGGAACGCGCTAAGGAGATCGGCTATGGAATTGTTTGCGGATGCGATGAGCGGTGTGGGCGTGGTTCTGCTGCCGGTGGCGGCAGGGTTGTTGCTCGAGGAGTTGACGTTTGGAGGACTGGTCCGGTTGTTGCTGGCTCCACGACCGGGAACCAAAGGCGGTGTGCGCGGAGGAAAACGCTTGTCGCGTTCGTCCTCCGTGCGCGGACGCGGCGAGCCCATGAACAGGAGAGACAGGAACAAAGAAGAAATGAGAGGCGCGAAATGCTTGCGTTGAAGATGCTGCTGACGGTTGTGGGAGCGGTGCTGCTGACGACCGCATTTGGAATTCCGCTGTATGCGCTGTGGCTGCGTTTTAAAAACACGCGTCACGCGCCGGCGGAAGGCGAAACGAAGCAAGAACCGGCGCCGATGGAGTGGGGCATGCCGATTGCGCTGGCGATTGGCGGATGCCTGCCGTTGCTGGTTGCAAGCGGCATCGTTGTTGTGCCGAGCGACATGGGCGGCGTACGCATCAGCCAGATCGGCGGAACGCTGCCGGGGACGCTGTATCCCGGCGTGCACTTCATTACTCCGCTGGTGGACAACGTGGAGATGTTCGATCTGCGCGATCACTTGTTTACTGGCGGTCTGGCGACGGAAGGCGCGAAGGGCGCAGCGCCGAAGACGGCGCTTGAGGTGCAGTCGCGTGAGGGACTCAACATTGGACTGGGCGTGACGGTGCGCTACCGGCTCGACCCGAACAAGCTTGCGACGGCGCAGGCACATCTGCCGCAGGGGGCGGACAAACAAATTGTGCCGCCGGTGGTAGCCAGCGCGTGGCGCGAACTGGCGCCGGAGTACACGGTGCGCGAGATCTTCTCGAGCAAGCGCGAGGAGGTGCGATCGAAGGCGGCGGGCATTATCACCAAGAAGCTGGGCGCGGACGGAATCGTTGTGGAAGAGGTGATGCTGTCGGAGGTCGAGTTGCCGCAGGAGTATGCGAAGGGGCTGCAGGATCTGCTGCTGAAGGAGCAGCAGGACGACCAGATGTCTGTCGATACGGAGATCCAGCAAAAACAAGTAAGGATCGCGGAGTTGCAGGCCGAAGCGGAGGCCGCGCAGAAGGTGAAGCAGGCCGAGGGCGATGCGAAGTCGAAGGTGGTGGAGGCGAAGGGCGAGGCGGACGCGATGCAGTACACGCTGCCTCTCAAGCAAAAGCAGATTGAGCAGAGCAAGCTGGAAGCGGAGGCGCGCAAGGAGGCCACGATTCAGAACGCCGAAGCTGACGCGCAGGCCAAGGTGATCGACAGCAAAGCCGAGCTGGAGCGGCGCAACCTGCTGGCCGATGCCGAAGCCAATCGCATCAAGATTGTCGCGGCGGCGAACGCGGAGCGCATGACGAGCGAAGCGGCGCTGCTGAACAAGTCGCCGCTATTGATCAACAAGATCGTTGCGGAGCGGTTGTCGGACAAGATTCAGGTGGTGATGGCGCCGTTCGACGGAAAGGGCTTCTTCGCAAGCGACGTCTTTAAAAATATGGCGAGCGCTCCGGCCGGCAAACCGGAGATGGATTCGGAGTCCGAGCCCGAGGCGAAGGGTGGAAGCCACTAGACTGTGCGGGGCGAGAGACGATCTCGCCCCGTTTCTTGTGCGATGGTGCGCGAGAGTTGGGCGTCGCCTAGAACGATATAATCCGCGCAACGAGCGCAGAAATGATGGGGGCCATGAGGCTGATTGGCGCAGCAGTGGGGTTGAGTGTGGGCATGGCGCTGGCCGTGGGCTCTGGGCCAACGATTGCAGCGCAAACGGCTGTGACGCAGATGCCGGGGACGCCAACAATCGCGCAATGGAGCCAGCCGGCGGCGGCGCTTGCCGAGCAGATCGCCGGAATTCTGGGGCCAGGTCAGGCGCGGCTCACGATGCGCAACAGCTCCGCGATTTCGAACGACGACGTGCCCGGCATTCGCAAGCTGCTGGAGCAGGATCTCAAGGCGCACGGCATCGTGGTTGCCGGAGACGAAAGCGCTAACGCCATTCGCATTACGCTGAGTCAGAATGCGCGTGAACGCATCTGGGTGGCTGAAGTGGTTGAGGGCAACGTGACGCGGGCGGCGATGGTGGAAGCGGGGGCGATTGTTGAGCAGCGCGCCGCGCCGGCCTCTGGGCTCACGC
>DATHNJ010000004.1:0-2710 GCA_035486155.1 Occallatibacter sp.
TGCACCCCGTCACCTTTAAATGGAAGGGACGCGACGAAAACGACCTCGGCCTGATCGCCGAGGAAGTGGAGAAGATCAATCCGCTCTTTGTCACTTACGAGGTATGCATGCGGCCAAGACCACAGGCATGACGCTTTGGACTTGCGAGACGCAATTAGGCGGCGACTTTGAGTTGCCCTTGGTTCGCTTTCCAATTCCAGGGCAGCAATTCGTTGATCCGCTTTGCGGGATGATCAAGAAGTTTCGCAAGGACGTAGGCAAGCCAGGCTTGAGGATCGACGTCGTTCAACTTGCAGGTTTCGATCAATGTATAGACGGCGGCGGCCCTATGCCCTCCCGCGTCCGAACCTGCGAAAGTCCAGTTGGACCTGCCAATGGCCACACCCCGCACGGCGCGCTCGGCTGCATTATTGCTGAGGCAGATGCGCCCATCCTCCAGGAAGCGGGTGAAGGCGGGCCATCTGCTCAGGCTGTAGTTGATCGCCTTGGCGATCTCGCTTTTTGAAGAGACGCGATCGCGCTGTTCGCGCAGCCAGGTTTCGAGCGCGTCAACGAGCGGCCTTGACTGCTCACGACGCGCAGCGAGCCGATCATCTGGCGTGCAGCCGTTGATCGAGCGCTCGATCTCGAAGAGTTCGTCGATGCGGCGCACGGCCTCACTGGCGATCGGCGCTTTCGTTAACTTCGCGACATCGAAAAACTTTCTTCTTGCGTGGCTCCAACATGCGGCTTCAATGATCGGCGCAGGTTGTCGTCGCGCCTCGTAAAGCTGATTGAACCCGGCGAAGGCATCGGCCTGCATGATCCCAGTCCATCCGGTCAGATGCGCGCGCGGATAATCGCCGGCTCGGCTGCGGGAGTAATAGAAGAGCGCCGCCGGCGGATCTTTGCCGCCGAAGGGCCGGTCATCGCGGACATAAGCCCATATCCGGCCGGTGATCGTCTTCAATTTCGCCAGCACCGGCACGATTGTATCGTCGATATGGAGCCGATCGGCGGCGAAGACATGATGGCGGATTACCTCGAGAACGGGATCAAGGGTTGCAACACAAGCGCCGACCCAGCCAGCCAGAGTGGAGACATCGATTTTGATGCCTTCGCGCGCATAGGCCTCGCTCTGCCGGTTCAATGGCTGGTGGAGCAGGAATTTTGAAGCCAGGACCATGGCAAGCAGGCTTGGCCCAGCGCGGCCACGCGCGATCGGATGCGACGGCGCCGGCGGCTCGGTGATGCCTTCGCAATCCCGGCAAGAAAACTTCTCGCGCACGTGCTCGACGACCTTCCAGCGCCGCGGCTCGCATTCGAGCGATTCCGTCACAGTCTCAGAGAGCTTGCGCAGGTTCGTGCCGCCGCATTTGCCGCAGGCGCAAGGCGCTGGATAGACGATGCGCTCGCGTGGCAGATTGTCCGGCAGCGGCCTGCGCGCCGGCTTGATCCCAGTCCGTTCGCGCTTCTCTCTTTGCTTCTCGGGAGCAGCGATTTCAGCCTTGGTCTCTTCCTCGGCCTGGGTCTCCTCGAGATCGAGGATGGCGAGCTCGAGCTGTTCGACGATGTGCTTGCCGCGCTCAGACGATTGCCCGAACTTTTCTCGCCGCAACTTGGCGAGCATGAGTTTCAGCCGCTCGATCTCAAGCGCCCAGATGTTCGCTTCACTGCGCGCTTCCGCCAACATCTCTCGTTGCACGAGGATCATCGCGTGGGCGCTCGCAAGGTCTGTTGGAAGCGAATCAGATGGCGTCGTCACGATCCGAGTTGAGCATATGAGCGGCTCAAAATCGCGACCAAACAGCACGCTTGAGTCAAGGCGCCACAGCTTATCCAGCCATTTGTGGACGCCAGGTTTTTTGTGGCATTCGCCAGTCGATCCCTTCGATGAGATAGGCCATTTGGGCGGTGCTGATCGTCACCGCGCCATCGGCAACAGAGGGCCAGATAAAGCGGCCCCCTTCCAATCGCTTGGTGAATAAGCACGCACCTTGCCCATCGTGCCAGATGATTTTTATCAGGTCACCGCGACGTCCTCTGAAAATAAATAAATTGCCGTCGAACGGATCGCGTTTCAAAGCCTCTTGCACGAGAAGAGCGAGGCTCCCAAAGCCTTTCCTCATGTCGGTGTGACCGGTCACCAGCCAGACCCTCACGCCGCTCGGAATCGAAATCATCGGCAACTCAAAACGTCGAGCACGCGGCCAAGCGCATCGGCATCGACATTGGCATCGACGCGGACGCATTTTCCGCTGCCAAGATCGATTTCGATCAGGCCACTCCTCTTCTCAGCCGATCGGGCTGGTCGCGGCGCTGAAGCAGGCGGGCTCTGCATGCCAACAGTTGAACGGGACACATCAACTTTGACCGGGACCAAACGCGGAGCCGCCGATCCGCCAAACTCACCCGATCTTGCCTGCCGTCGCCAGGCAAATAGGACACTGCGGCCAACCCCATGCCGGCGAGCAATCTCCGAAACCTTGGCGCCCGGCGCGAAGGTCTCCTCGATAATCCGCATCTTCTCATCATCAGGCCACCGGCGACGCCGCTCAATCCCGTTAAAAATTTCCATCCACATCGACTCAATGATGTAACCTCAATGTCGCATGCTTGCAGATCGCTTCAAATTAACAAGGCGGTCTTCGCTAAATGCGTACGATGTAGGCGACGTCGGGCATGTTCGTCTGCTCGCGACATTTGTCTTCCTGCCGTGGCTGACCGTGGG
>DATHNJ010000005.1:0-2205 GCA_035486155.1 Occallatibacter sp.
GCTCGGAAGCTTTACCAAGGCCGCCGCGGAACTGCGTATTGCGCAACCTTCATTGGGGCAGCAGGTCCGCAATCTCGAGGAGGAGCTTGGCACGGCGCTCCTTGTCCGGCATTCGCGAGGCGTCAAGCCGACCGAAGCAGGCGCCATCCTGTTTCAACACGCCTCTAAAATTCTGGAAGATGTGCGACGGGCGAAAGAAGCGGTTCTGACCGTATCCAATCAACCCAAGGGCACTGTCACCGTTGGTATGACGCCTGGGATCAGCGATTTATTTGCTGCAAAGCTTGTCGAATCCTGCAATCGGGACTGCCCGGCAATTCGACTCAACATTGAACAGGACTTGAGCGTGCGTCTGGTCAGAAGAATTTCGTCGGACGACAGGCTGGCGTTCGCGCTTGTCAGCGGCATGGAGTGCGATGCGAGTCAGAGGCCAATTTCAATACCGCTCGCGATCGAGCAACTCTATTTGGTCGGCAGTCCAGGGCTTTCGGCCGCGTTGAGCGATCCCGTGCGTTTCTCTCACCTCAAGAGTTTAAAACTCATCATGCTGGGAATTGGCGACCAGCATCGCTCCAGAGGGCTCAAACACGAGCTCGAAGCGGAGGCCAAACGGCAGGGAATATCGCTAGATTTCTCTCACGAGATGCAATCGGTGACAGCGGTCCAGGATTTGATTGAAAGAGACATCGGTTTCGGCATCCTTCCGTTTGGCGCTGTTCGCCGCAGAGTTGAGGAAGGTAGCCTGAAAGCATTTAGGATCGTTGAGCCAGAGGTCTGTCGGGAAATTAGGTTGGTTCGCTCTCCGGGCCGCCAGCTGTCAGTCGCCGACCGCGCAGTGATGAAGAGTCTCCTGCGTTTGGCCGTTGAAGAGACGCGCAGGGAGGGCGGCTCATTGCATCCGATTGCGCGCCAAAGCGGAAGCCGGTCTACCGATTTGCAGTCGCGGAAACGCGTTGCCGAGACATCAGGACATCACGCTATCGGCCTCTGAAGTCGCGCACGCTCCTGAGTGACACTGCGTTGCAGTCATATGGCGCCTCGACCCGCTCGTCGCACTGCGGGGGATATCGGCGTTTCGGTACCTGACCGTCAGCTTGGGTCAAACGGCGAAGTGGCATTTTCCTCGTGAGGTCCGCTTGGCGCCCGATACCGCAGCGTCAAATAGCAGCAGCGTTCGAGCTTCGTGGCTCGGCCTCAAGCTCGCTGCGGCGCAGATTGATGCTTGCCGCCGTCAGTCCCCAGACCAGGCCGAGGACAAGAAAGAAATGGCGCCAGTGGTCGGTGTCGACAATGAAGCCTTCGACGGCTTCGCCGACGAACGCGGCATAGCCGGCGATCAAATAGGCCTGCCATGGGGCCGGCACGAGCGCCGCGCGAAAGCCGATGGCGAGCGTCACCATCACCAGCGCGAGATAGGCGGCGCCGCCGATCCAGCCATAGACCAGGAATGCCTGCATATAGACGTCGTGCTGCTGGGTTCCATAAAGGCGGAAAAACTCGAACGGACCTAATCCGTTCGGGCTTTCAAGAATCACGCCGAGTGCGAGCCTTTGCTCCCAAAACCGTCCGCCGGGACCGATGTCATAGGGCTGGATCGCCTTGGCGCGCTCGAGGAACATGTCGTGCACGGCGGGAATGGAAATCAACGCCACAACAAAAAGCGCCATGCCGATCAAGGCCGCGATACTGAATAAGAGGATGCGCGTGCGCATGCGCGGCTCCGGCGCCGCCGTGAGCAAGAGCGCGATAGTGACCGCCGCCGAGATCGCGAAATGCGCCCAGGCGCCGCGCGAGAAGCTGAGCAACAATCCGCCGATCAGAAAGACCAAGATCGCAAGTCCCGTCAGCCGCAGCCTGCGGGTCATGAAATCGATCAACAGAAGCAGCAGCGGAAAGATCAGAAATGGCCCGTACACGTTCGGATCTTTGAACGTTGCGCTCACGCGATCGTTGGCGAGAAAGATATCGGCGCCGGGCACCAGGTGGAAAAACCCCACATAGCCTGCAGCCGTCGCGATCAGGGCGGCGATGACGTAGGCGCGCCGCAGAATGAGGAGCCGCACCAGGTCGCCGTCGCAGAGCAGGCAGGCGAACATGATGGCGGCGATGACGAGATACGCCGAGGTCGCGACATATTGCACCGTCTGCTTTTGATCGAGCACCGGGATGAGCGCGAAAAAAGCGCCGGCGAGCCAGATGGCGAGC
>DATHNJ010000006.1:0-22063 GCA_035486155.1 Occallatibacter sp.
GGCGTCAGGGTCTTCTTCGTGATCAGCGGCTTCGTCATCTGCCGGCTTCTGATGCTTGAAGAGAAGCGCTACGGCGCCGTTTCGCTCAAGGCGTTTTATATTCGGCGCGTCTTTCGCATCCTGCCGCCCTTCTATCTCTACCTTGCGGTCCTGAGCATCCTAATGGCGCTGGGAATGATTCCCGGCAAATGGCCTGGGGTCGTGAATTCCGCCCTGTTTCTCTACGATATTTTGCCGGCAATGGTTGGCAACTGGTTTAACGGTCACAGCTGGAGCCTCGCGGTGGAAGAGCAGTTCTATCTCACCTTCCCTGCCATCTGGTTGCTGTCGCGCAAAAACATCGGGCGCGGGCGCGCTGTCATCGCAATCTATCTGCTCATCCTCGGTTGGAATCTCGCCTCCGCCATCTTCTGGTGGAATCACTGGACTGCCTTCAACATTCGCGCGGGCTTTGCCTCCATCTGTTGTGGCGTGATCATGGCGACCTTCGAAAGCCGCGTTCGAGCTCTCGCCCGCTTTATTCCGGCAGTGATCGTCGCCGCCATGGGGCTGAGCGTATTGTGGCATCCAGCGCCGCACTGGAACTGGGTTTCGGTGCTCTATGAGTGCGTCTACACGCCCTTCTCGATCATGCTTGTGCTTGCATTCAGCCTCGAACGCGGAAATTTGTTGAGAAGGTTCCTCTGCTGGAGACCGGTGCAGGCGATCGGGGTCACATCGTACGGAATCTACTTGTGGCAGGAGTTGTTCACTGGACGGTTCAGATTCTATCCGCCCGCAGGCAGGCTGATCCCCTTCATGCTGCCGCTTCTCCTAGTGATCGTGCCGTGCTCCTGGTTCCTGATCGAAAAGCCGGCGATGCGATTCGGCAAATCGCTCGCGGAGCGCGTGCGACGCAAGCCGCAAGAGGTGACGGCAACCGCTTGACGTTTCATCCACGCGACTTCCGGTAAAATCTAAGCATGTCGTTGACTCGCCAGCAGGCGCTTGACCATTTCAACTCTTCGGACCTGATCGGTCTTGGCTTCGAGGCCGACGCTGTGCGCCGCCGCCTGCATCCGGAAGGCGTGGTCACCTACATCATCGATCGCAACATCAACTACACCAACTTCTGCACCGAGTACTGCACCTTCTGCGCCTTTTATCGCCCGCTCAAAGGGCCCAAAGCGAGCGAGGGCTACATCCTCGATCTGGAAACGATCTACGCGAAGATCGCCGAGACGGTGGAGATGGGCGGCACCGGCGTGCTGATGCAGGGCGGCATCCATCCCGATCTCAAGATCGAATGGTTCGAGCGGCTGTTTACGGGGATCAAGCAGCGCTTTCCGCAGATCTGGCTACATTGCCTGTCTGCGTCGGAGGTGCTGGCGATTGCCGAATACTCCGAGCTGAGCCTGCGGGATACGATCGCCCGGCTGCGCGATGCAGGTCTGGACTCCATTCCTGGCGGCGGCGCTGAGATCCTCGACGACGAGGTACGCTTCCGCATCGCGCGCCTCAAGTGCCGCACCGAAGATTGGGTCAGCGTGCACCGCACGGCGCATCAGCTGGGCATGCGCACTACGGCGACGATGATGTTCGGCGTGGGCGAAACGGTCGAGCAGCGCATCAACCACTTCGACGTGGTGCGCCGGTTGCAGGAAGAGACGGGCGGCTTCACCGCGTTCATCCCCTGGAGCTTTCAGCCCGGGCATACAGCGCTCGGGGGCCGCGGATGGGACGAGGCCACGTCGGTCGAATATCTCAAAGTGTTGGCGATCTCCCGGCTTTACCTCGACAACATCGAGAACGTGCAGGCCAGCTGGGTCACACAGGGTTTGAAGGTGCTGGAGATGGGCCTTCACTTCGGCGGTAATGATGTGGGCTCGGTGATGCTGGAAGAGAACGTGGTGAAGGCCGCGGGCACTTCGAATTGCACGACGGAAGAAGAGCTGCGGCGGATCATTCGCGATGCGGGGTTCAAGCCTGTGCAGCGGGATACGTTGTACCGGACGATGTTCTTGAATTAGCCAACGTCAAAAAACCGCCCCATAGTACCAAAAATCGAACGCAAGTTTCTTCTCCCAAAGAATAATCTCGCTCTTGCATTTCAATTCTCGCTATAATCCGTGGCCAGTATGACGCCTCTTCCCCGGCACCAGTGCCTCATTTACGATGGCGCTCCATCCCGGCATCTCCCGATGCTCGCGGCTATTGTGCGGCAAAAGCTACAGCAGGGCCTTCGCTGCCTTTACCTCAACAGCATTCCAATGGTTGCGGGCATGCGATCTTATTTGGCCGCCGCAGGAGTGGACGTTGCGCGAGAGGCCCACGACGGAAGTCTCGTGTTGTCCTCGGAGCAATCGCATCTCGTCGACGGCATGCGTTTTGACCCGGAGGGGATGATCGCCGGCCTGGAAAGAGCCCTCGACCAGGCGCTGGACGACGGCTACGCAGGCCTATGGGCTACGGGCGACATGACCTGGGAGTTTGGACCCGAAAAGGACTTCTCAAAATTGCTTGAGTACGAGTGGCGGCTGGAAGAGTTCTTTCGCACCCATTCGGAGATCAGCGGCATCTGCCAATATCATGCGGAGACGCTGCCTCGGACTGCGGTTCGCGCGGGACTCCACTCTCACCCCGGACTATTCGTCAGCGAAACGCTTTCCCTCATCAATCCCCACTATCGTCATCCCGAAGAGTTCCCGTTCGAGCCAGGGACCGATCTGGAGCTCGAGGACTTTCTGGATCGCCTTTCGAGTTCCTAGCGGGAGAATTAGCTTTTCATCAACAGCTCCTTTCATCTCACCAAAGTCGCGCAGCTATGCTGCACTGACTCTATCAATAAGCGATAACAAGACTTATTAAGTGAAAAAACCATCTCGCCGGATCAACATCAATTCCTGGATACAAGGCAACGCGAACTAAAAACATTGATTCCGCGTGCAACAATTGAGGCAAGAACACACGACTGGTTGCAATCGGTCAGGCAAGTTACCTCAATGGAGTTTCGTGAGCTGGAAAGTTGCGGCCTAACGACTCGTTTGATTTGTATTGAATGAGGCCTACGCGAAATAGAAGAGATTGTCTCTTTATATTTTGACGGATGCCTAAAGAGGTTCCCCTGAGCAGTTAGACCTCAGGCTCAGTACAACCCCAGAAGAGAATTCATCGCCGGTTCGCTCGTATCGAGAGTTCGCAAGAGCGCTTTACTTGACCAACTGTTTCTGAAGGGCTCTTAAAAGCTCGTTCATACAAGCTTGTGTCTCATCGCAGGTTTGCTTGAGCCATCTCAGGACAGAACATTTTCCGGTGAAGGATTCTCGATGAATTCGAAAAGAAGTCTCTCGTGCGCTTGCATGGCGCTCGCGGTTGCAGCGATCCCGGCTCTTGCCCAGACGACTGTGACCAGCCCTACCAATGGCCAGCAGGTCTCGTCTCCATTTACGCTCAACATGTCCGCCAGCAGTTGCTCCTCGCAGGGAGTGACCGCAGTCGGCTATTCGTTAGATAGCAGCAGCAACACATCGAGTTGGCCTGTTAATTACATCAACGGCCCGGTGGCGGCGCCAAGCGGCGCGCACACGCTGCACGTAAAGGTGTGGAATGGCAGCGGAGGAGTTTGCGTCACCGACGTGTCCATCAATGTGACCGCCGGCGCCACAAGCAACGCCTCAAGCGGTTCATCGGTCGTTCCTTCGAATGCGGTCCAAGTCAGCGACATCCAGGCTCTTGGCAACTGGGTCGAAATCCATGACGGAGGAACATCCGGTAGTTCGAGCGGGACCATGAGCATGACCGGCTCACCGTCGCTGACTGGAAACGCCCGGTTCTTTCAGAATCAATTCAATAATTTCGGCGGCGAACGCTACTCGGTCCAGTTCGACGACAACACCACATCACAGAACTTCTTCTATGATGCCTGGGTCTACATCCTCAACGACTCGAATGGTTTTTCGAACCTCGAATTTGATCTCGATCAGACCATGCCCAATGGCGAGACCGTCGTGATGGGATTCCAGTGCGACACCTGGATCCA
Organism: Occallatibacter sp.; assembly: GCA_035486155.1. Classification (GTDB taxonomy): domain Bacteria; phylum Acidobacteriota; class Terriglobia; order Terriglobales; family Acidobacteriaceae; genus Telmatobacter. Next base: position 4,019 of record DATHNJ010000006.1, read on the forward strand.
GCGCTGGGATTACGCGGTGAATGGCGGATCGCCGACCAGTCCCAACGACACATGGCTGCATTCCTATGCGCCATGCAACGTGCATAGCTGGGGCGCCAATCAGTGGCATCACGTGCAGATCTACTTCTCACACGACGCCAACGGTTGGGTCACCTATCATTCCGTCTGGCTCGACGGCAACGAGCAGGACCTGAATTTCAACGTGTTCTCCGGCTACTCGCTTGGTTGGGGACCGGCGATCGTCACCAACTTCCAGGTCGATGGAAACAGCAGTGCAACGACGTGGGGCAATGTGTACATGGATGAATTGACCGTGTACCGCTGGTAAGCCTGGATTTATTTTTGAACGCAGCAGGGCGCTTCGGCAGGAGCGCCCTATTTTTTAGCTTCTAGCGCTGCTTTCTGCGCAGCACGCTACTTTCGTCCTACCCGGCTTGCGGAAGATATCCTACAAAGCGGCCCGTGGCGTGATAGCCCATGCGCAAATACACCGGAGCTCCCATCTCGGTCGCGTGAAGTACGGTCCGCCTGATTCCTGTTGCCTGGTGCGCGGCGTTGAGGGCTCTGCGTACGACGGCGTCCGCATACCCTTTTCTGCGCTGGTCCGCGGCGGTGGCGACCAAGAAGAGGAGAAGACAATCTCCATTCACGATCGCTGTCGCCGTGGCCACAGGTTGATCGCCCTTGTAAGCGACAAATCCGTAAGCATGGTTCCGCCAGAACGTGTGCTCTTTCACGATGGAGCGACCGGCCTCAATGGGAACGCCATAGGCGGCGCAATTCAGATCGACAAAATCGGTGATCGTCGCGTCGTCGGAGATGCGCACAAAGCGAAGCTCCGGCCGGGGAGATTCCGGCAGCGGCACAATGTCTCCAACCATGCCGGTCATGGGCAGAGGCGTGAGTTTCGCTTCCTCGGCGATTTGAGCCAACTTTTCCCTGGCGGCGCCGCTCAGCTGATCCGCGCAAACAACTATCCATCCGGGCGAAGACTTTGAGCGTATGTGAGCAAGAGCCTCGGCAATTCTGTTCTTCAAAACACGCGCATCGGAGAGCGGCTCGGTAAGAAAAGTCGTGTTGTAAAAGACAAACGGAATATTCGCCCAGCTCAAAGCGAATCCGGGCTTATCGGCGATCTCAGCCGCGGGAAAGGGCCGCGCGAGCATCCTCCAGGTTGAAACAAACTGATCGAGCGACTCATTGAGTTCTGCGGTTGCGATAGGCGTCATGCTGTCTCCAAAGCGGAAAAAGGCTCGCCCGACGACGTAATCGGCGGTAAAGATTTGCGAGACATCCGGCGATGGAGCGACACGTGGATGGGGAGTTTTATTCCAAGACGTTTACGGACCAGCTGGCTTCTATCCGGCCTCAGTCGCTGAGACCGGCGTTCGAAACGGCCATTGATGCAGCCGCCTGGCGCGCCATACGTAGAGGATGGTCCCGCTGCAGGCGATGCCTGCGGCCACAATCAGGCCGGCAATCGCATGTCTGCGATTCATCAGCATGAAGGCGAATCCGGCCATCGCGACGATCGGCGGCAAAGGATACAGCGGCATCTTGAAGGGCCGTTCAAGCTGCGGCCGCTTGATGCGCAGCAGAATCACGCCGACCTGCTGCAGAAAAAATTGCAGCAGAATACGCGTGATCACCAACATCGTGATCACCTGCTGAAGCGAGAAAAAGCAGAAGGCCGTCGCAACCAAGCCGAGTGCGATCAGCGAGCGGTGCGGGATGCCGTAGCGCGGATGGACCTTGTCGAGAAAGCGAAAGAAGTTGCCATCGCGAGCCGCGGCGAATGGAACGCGCGAATAGCCGAGCAACAGAGAGAAGACCGACGCGAACGCCGTCCAAATCACCAGCGACGCCACCAGATGCCCAAACCAGAGGCCGAAGGCCGAACCGGCGATGTCGGCAACCAGTTGCAGGCGCAGCGCGTTGGTGGCCCCGCTCGCAGCATTTGTCGCCGCGTCGCGAATGGCCGGAAGCGCAGCGACATTCATCGCGACATAAAGCAGCGCGACAAACAATACCGACAAGAGAATGGATCGCGGAATCGTCTTCTCCGGCTGTCGAACCTCGCTGCCCAGAAAGGTGATGTTGTAGTAGCCCCAGTAGTCGTAGGTGGCGATCAGAGTCGCCTGCGACAAACCGGCGAGAGCCAGCCCGAACGATTGCGCCGGCGCCGCGGGAATATGCCAGCCGGTTGTCGCGGCGTGCGCGAAGCCGGAGACAATCACGCCCGTCATCGCAGCCATCACGCCGGCAAACAGAATCCACGCCAGGCGGGTAATCGAACTTAGATTGCGGTAGAGCAGGGCTGTGACCGTCAAGCAGGCTGCGGCGGCCGCGATGTTGGAGTAATGGAGTCCATGCATCGCAGGAAAGGGCGCGGCATCGAGGCCCGGCCAGAACCAGGCCAGGAAGCTTGACAATCCGATGCAGCCAGAAGCGATCGACAAAGGGGCTGAAAAACTCAACTGCCAGACATAGAGAAAGCTCAGCCAATTGCCCGCGCGATCGGGACCGTAAATCTCGCGCAGAAATGCATAGGAGCCGCCCGCGCGCGGAAACGCCGCGCCCAGCTCAGCCCACACCAGCCCATCGGCTACAGCGACCGTGGCGCCGAGCAGCCACGCGCCCATCGAAAGCCTGTAGCCCGCGGCCGCAATCACCAACGGCAGCGTGATGAACGGCCCGACGCCGATCATCTCGAGCATATTGAAGAGCACCGCGGAACGAAGGCCGATGCGGCGTTCGAGAGGCGCCGGTGTTGCCGAGTTGGAGGAAGGCGAGATCACCGGCGCTCAGTTCTTTTTTCGACGCTACTCTGGCGGATTGTACACTGGCGAGGATCATGATCCTGAACCGGAGCTTTCTTCGCGCAATTTCGTTGGCGGCGTTTGGATTTCTGAGTCTTTCCTGCGCAGTTGCGCGTCGCGCCTTTGGACAACAACAAGCGGATGAACTTGCGGGCGTCCCGCTCACGGAGCCGACTTCGATCGCGCTGCCGCTGGCGGAGGATCGCGGCCAGGCGGCGCTGGAACAAACGCTCAAGCGGCTTGGCACAACCGCCAGCCTGATGGTGATCGTGGCCCATCCAGACGACGAGGACGGCGGCCTGCTCACCTATCTTTCGCGCGGTCTCGGCGTGCGCTGCACTCTGCTGACGCTCACGCGCGGCGAGGGCGGGCAGAATGCAATGTCGGCCGAGAGCTACGACGCGCTCGGCATTATCCGCACCAACGAACTGCTCAAGGCCGATGAATACTATGGAGCGAAGCAACTGTGGGGCACGGAAGCGGACTTCGGTTTTTCGAAGACGCAGGAAGAGGCGTTCGCGCGCTGGGGACATGACCGCGTGCTCTACGACGCGGTGCTGGCGGTGCGCAGGGAACGGCCGCAGATCATCGTCTCCACGTTCGTCGGCGGCGTGACCGACGGCCACGGGCACCACCAGGTCTCGGGCGAGATCGCGCAGGAGGTTTTCAAGGCCGCCGCCGATCCGAAGGTATTTCCCGAGCAATTGAAAGACGGATTGCAGCCATGGCAACCGCAGGCGGTCTACTCCATGGTTCCCTTCGCACCAGTTACAGACAAGGGCATGTTCGACTACGCGACAGGCAAATGGGCGCCGGCAAAGTTTCACAACTACGTTACAGGCGAATGGATCAGCGGCGTTCTTTCGACGGACGTGACGTTGTCTGTTGGTGAACTCGATGCGACGCTCGGGCGCAGCTACGTCCAGATCGCGCGCGAAGGATGGGGCGAGCAGAAGTCGCAATACGGCGGCGCCAATCCGACCCTCAGCGGCCCGTCGAGCACCAGCTATCACCTTTGGGCCGTCGCGCCGCAGGCGAAGGCTTCCACGAAACATTCGAACGACGATGACCTGTTTCACAACAGCAGGGTCGATGTGGACACGAGCGTGGCGGGCCTGGCGCACCTGGTCTCGGGCAATGCGCCAGAGTGGCTGACTCCAAGCCTCAATGAGGTGGATGCGGCTCTGAAACAACTGACGTCAGGCTGCGCTTGCAGTCATGCTTCCGATCTTGCGCACCAGATCGCTCCAATCTACAGGCGCACGCTGGACCTGCGGACAAAAGTCGCCGGCGCGGCCTTCGATGCGCAGACAAAAGCGAGCCTGCTCTTTGAACTGGACGCAAAGATCAATCAATTTCAATCCGCTCTGTCGGAGCTTCTTGGTCTCGATATGATCGCCTACCGGACCAATGAGACCAACGCGGAACCAGGCGGATTCCGCGGCGGTTCAGCTGACGAGACGCCGCGCAGCGTCGCGCCCGGCGAGACCTTCAAAGTGCATGTGCATGCGTCGAGCGCTTTTGCTGACGCGCGCCTGGTGAAGACGTGGTTTGAAAGCGAAGACAGCCAATCGTGGAGATCGGGCGATCCGATCAGCACGAAAACGACATCAGAAATCTCCGACGCGGTCTTCAATCTCAAAGTTCCGGACAACGCCGAACCGACCAAACCCTACTTCACGCGGCCTTCGATCGAACAGCCCTACTACGACATCTCTAATCCGGCGTGGCGCGAGCGTTCCTTTGCTCCGTGGCCGCTGGCTGCATGGGTTGAGTTCTCGTACGACGGTCTGCCCATCCGAATCGGCAAAGTCGTGCAGACCCTGGAGCGCGTCACCGGGCCGGGAGGCGTTTACGAGCCGCTCGTGATTACGCCGGAGATTGGAGTGCTCGTGGCGCCGGAAGCCCGCATTCTTCCTCTCGATGGAAGCGCGCTACCCGTCCATGTCACGGTTCACACGCAAGGAGCTGCCGACGGAACTGTCACCTTGAAGCTTCCCGAGGGATGGCGCGCGGAGCCGGCCGATGCGAAGTTTCATCGGGCAAGCGCGGGCGATAGCGAACCGATCCTCTTCTCTGTGACACCCGCCGGGGCCGAAACAGGAGCTTTCGCTGTCCAGGCCGTAGCGCACTACGACGGCCATACCTACGAATCCGGTTGGCGCAGCGTCGGCTATCCGGGACTGCGGCCCTATAACCAATACCAGCCGGCGGCTCTGCGCACGCGCCGGATCGACGTCAAACTCGCTCCCGGACTGCGCATCGGCTACGTCATGGGCACCGGCGATCTTGTGCCCGATGCGATCGAGGGGATGGGCGTAACGCCGCATCTGCTCTCTGCAGAGGAGGTCGCGACAGCCGACTTGTCGCAATGGAACGTGATCGTCATCGGCATTCGCGCCTACTCCGTGCGCCATGAGTTGGCTGCCGCGCAATCGCGGCTGGATCAATTCGTGCGCGAAGGCGGGACGCTGATCGTGCAGTATCAAAGCAGCAATTTTCCAGCGCCGCTGCCGCTTTCGATGGGCCGCACGCCGGAGCGCGTCGTCGACGAGCAGGCGCCTGTGAAACTTCTCGAGCCAAACGACCCTCTATTTGAATCGCCGAACAAACTATCCTCTGGCGATTTCGACGGCTGGGTCGAAGAACGCGGTCACTCCTTCCTCGACACGTGGGATCCTCACTACGCAGCGCTCACCGAGACCGCGGATGCAGGTCAGAGCCCCCAGCGCGGCGGTCTGCTGACGACGCATCCGGGCAAGGGAACCTACATTTATCTCGCCTACGCACTCTACCGGCAGCTTCCGGAGTTAGTTCCCGGATCGTACCGAATTCTGGCGAACTTACTAAGTGCTGGGCGCAATCCGTAGTCTTGTTTATCTCGCATGTTAGTCTTCGCTCACAGGCGCAGCATGAATGGCTGCGCCTTCTCTGTCTATGTGAATAGATGATGAATTCGGCCTCCATTTATAGCGCTTTCTAAGACAAACGGCTCTGTTAAAAATATGTGAATTAGTCAAATATTCATCTAAGTCTGCGAGCCTTTCATTCATACGGTTCGAGAGATAGTTCCTTCTGCGTTGCTGCTTCCTCGCAGCCGTTGTGAGATTTCTGTCGCAAGTCTGCTGAGACAAAGTGCGCCAGGCCGGCGCAGCTACAACCGTCTCGAATGCGAAGCAAGTTGCACTCGCGCAGTCAGCGAGCGCAGGTATGAACAACCTGGATGAGAGGTAAAAGAGAGGCCCGATGAAATTCAGATTCAATGCTGTTGCCGCCGCAGTTCTGGCTGCCAGTCTTGCTGGTTCGTACGCATACGCCGGCGATCCCCCAGCGCCCGCAAAAAAGAAGCGTGCGGCCAAAACGCCACCCAAGCCAACCGTGGAAGAACAGATTCAGAGTCTGCGGCAAGAGTTTCAGGGACAGATTGACGGGCTGAAGAGCGACCTCGCCGCCAAGGACTCGCAGTTGAGACAGGCGCAGCAGGCCGCAACCGACGCACAAGCTGCCGCCGCCAAGGCGGAGGCTGACGCGACCGCGCAGCAACAGGCGACCACGGACAACGCTGCCGCGGTTTCCACTCTGCAGGGCACCGTGTCTGATCTGAAGCTGAATGCGGTGAGTCTGGCGACCACTGTCTCCGATGACAATGCCGCGATCAAAAAACAGATCGCGACACCCGACGCCATCCATTTCAAGGGCGTCAACCTCTCGTTTACAGGCAGCTTCCTCGCGGCTGAAACCGTGTGGCGCTCGGCTGCAACCGGCAGCGACGTGAATACTTCCTTCACCGGCGTACCGCTGCAGTCGGCGGACGCTGCGCAACAGAGCGAGTTCTACGGATCGGGCCGCCAGTCGCGTTTGGCCTTCAAGGCGACAGGCAAGGTGCATAATGCGACGCTGTCCGGCTATTACGAGATGGATTGGCTGGGCGCCGGAATCACTTCGAACAGCAACCAGTCGAACAGCTATGTGGCGCGTCAACGCCAGTTGTGGGCGGATGCGAAATTCACCAACGGCTGGGACATTTCGGGCGGCCAGGGCTGGTCGCTGGCGACGGAAACCACGCAAGGCTTGACGCGTGGAACGGAAATCCTGCCCGGCACCATCGACGCGCAATATACGGCCGGCTTTGTGTGGGGACGTCAGGAAAGCTTCCGCGTGTCGAAGGATTTCGGTCAGAAGTTCTTTGTCGGCATCGCGGCTGAGAACGCGGAAACAACGAATCCCGCAGGTTCCGGCCTTCCGCTCAATATCGACATCGGCGAAGCGGGCGTCAGCGGCGGTCTTTACAACCCGACGGCTAACTACTCGTTCAACGAAACGCCCGACTTCATCGCCAAGATCGCCTTCCAGCCCGGCTGGGGCCACTGGGAAGTCTTCGGCATCGAGCGTAACTTCCGCGATCGGATCTATCCGAACGAAGTCTGCTCCAACGCCACTGTCGGAACCACGACGACGGGCGTGAACTCTGGCGTCACCGTGACGACCTGCACCGGCAACACAAGCGGCGCCTACAACGACACGGCTCCGGGCGCGGGCATCGGCGGCGGCTTCCGCGCTCCGATCGTCGGCAAGGTGGTCACTGTCGGCTTGAAGGGTCTATGGGGCAAGGGCATGGGCCGTTACGGTTCGTCCAACATCGCAGACGTCACCCTCAGCCCCGACGGCGAGATCGATCCTCTGAAGGCCTTCTCGGCGCTCGGCACCCTGGAGATCAACCCCTCTCCACGCTTCCAGCTCTACTTCAACTACGGCGGCGACTATGTCTATCGCGACTTCTTCGGCGCGAAGGGATATGGTTCGCCCTCGACCGCTATGACTGGTTGCAACACCGAACCGGCGCCTGGCGGCACGAACAACACATATGGCGGCAACGGCACGGGCTTCGATCCCGGCACTCCCGCAAACTGCGGCAACCAGAACAAGGATGTGCAGGAGTTCACCGGCGGCGGCTGGTACTACTTGTATCGTGGTCCCGCGGGCGGACTTCGCCTGGGCCTGCAGTACAGCCGTATCGAGCGCGATCTATGGTCCGGCGTGGGCGGCCCCCTCAACCCCAGCGGCGAAGCGGAAGGCCTCGACAACATGGTCTTCACTTCGTTCCGCTACTACCTGCCGTAGTCGTTGCGCGGTTAACAAAGACAGGGCAGCCGCATTGGCTGCCCTTCTTCTTTGCGCACGAAAGCGCCCTGCCTATTGCGCCAACGCCATCGGAGGCGGCCGGTAGCCGAATGCCGCATCGACAATCCCCGCGACGCCCAGCGCAATCTCATCCTCAAACGGGCGCGCCACAATCTGCACGCCAATCGGCAGCCCCTCCGGCGAGCGTCCCACGGGAACGACCGCGGCTGGAGCGGCCAGCACGTTGAACCACTGCGTGTACCGCACTGCGTCGAGATATTCGACTTGTTTTCCATCGATGGTCCAGGCGCGCTCGCCATGGAGCCATGCGGGAATGCTGGCGACCGGACACAGCAGAACCGGATAGTCTCGCAACTCTTCGAGCGTCCTGGCGCGCAGCAGATCGAGCTCGGCCCATGCGTTGAGCAATTCGGCTGCGGAGAGCGGCGGAAGCGATTCGGCGATCCCTAGAAATGCAGCAAAGATCGGACTAAGTTGTTCGCGCTTGCCTCGGATCGCGGGCTCATAAAACATCGCGCCGCACTGCACGAAAAACTTAGTCCACAGCTTGCGCAGTTGCTCCAGCGTGCGCGGCCGGAACGGCTCGACGCGAAAACCTGCATCACGCAACGCCTGAGCCGCCGACTGTATTGCGGCGCGCGTCTCGGCGGTCACGGGCGCGAGCGCGTCGTCCTCGAAAAAGCCGATCGTGTGCGTGCGAAGTTCTTCGATTTTCGGAGTGCGCGGCGCGATCGGTGGGCTGTTCGGATCATTTGGATCGTGGCCGCTCAACGTGCGAAAGAGCAACAAAACATCGTCGATGGTCCGCGCCATTGGGCCGATGGCGCCAAGAGTTGAGAATGGCCCAACGCAAGGGGGCATGTGGCCCGCGCCTGGAATGCGGCCCGGCGTTGGTTTAAGCGAGCAGATGCCCGTGAAGTGCGCCGGCAAGCGCACCGAGCCGCCGCTATCGGAGCCAAGTCCGGCAGCCGACATGCCCGCCGCGATCGCCGCCGACTCGCCGCCACTCGAACCGCCTGGAGTGCGATCGAGGTCCCATGGATTCGACGTGCGCCCGTGGAGCAGATTGTCCGTTTCATAGGCCATCAGGAACTCCGGGCAGTTGGTCGTGCCCAGAATCAGCGCTCCGGCCGCGCGCAGCCGCGCGACGACAACAGCATCCTCGCGCGGAACGTCGCCTTTGTTGAGCAGGCTGCCGATCTCACACTTGTACCCCGCGGTTGCGATCGAAGACTTCACAGTGACAGGCAATCCAAATAACGGTCCTCGCGATTGCGGGCTCGCATCCATCTGTGCGGCTTGCGCACGCACACGCTCGGCGTCAAAATCGGCAAAAGCATTCAGGCGCGGATTCAGCCGCTCAATCTGTGCGATGTGCGCCTCGGCGAGCTCCACAACGGAGACGCTGCGCGCGCGCAGCATCTCGAGCTGCTGTGCGGCGGGCATCAGTACAAGATCGTTCATGGCCTGGCCGAGGGAATGATTGGGGACGAGTCGTCCTGGGGACTCGACGGCAGAGCCTGATAGTTGAATCGATAGGAGCGCACGGGCTCTCCTGCGTCGAAGCGATCGTTCCAGTCGAGCTGATAGGTCAATGCATTCGCGTTGTCCGGATACTCTTCTGATTTCGGATACGGGTAAGCGCTCATGCCGTGAAATGGCAGTTGCGCCACCGTAAACGGCGAAGCGTCCCACCAGTCCATGTCTTTCACATATCCATTCGCATAGAAGAAATAATCGCGCTTCCAATGAGGCGGCAGTGACGGGAGCTTCGTCGCGTCGAATTCAGTCGCGAGCTCTTCACCGCTGCCGAAGATGGCATAGCGATCGTCAATGCCTTTCAGCAGCGTGGTGACGTCGCCGAAGCGCGTGTAGTTGCCGCGCTGATGCTGGAATGGTCCCGTCAGGCTCACGCGATCGTAGTCGTAATCCAGATCGCCGGGGCTGGCGCCCTCGATCTGCGTCGGGTATCCGCGGAATCGCTCGTTCGCTCGCGCGAGCGGAATCTCTGTGCTGCGCGATGTTGCTTCCGGCGCGTTGTCGATTAACACCTGATCCCAGTAGATTTCGAGGTTTGTCATGAGCCGAATGCGGCGCGCGCCGGGCGGCAGCTTGCCGGTCAGATCGACGACGATGGTGCGTTCGAGGCCTGCAGGAAATCCGGCTTCGCCCGGAATCCGCCGCCAGCTTCCGTCGGGCAACTGCGCTTCGACATACGGCGAGATCGGCTTTACGCCCGCCTGCCACGCGGCGTAGAGCGACGTCGCGCTGAAGTAGTTCACGTAGCCGGTCATCAGCAGCTTCAGCGGGGAGTTTGCATCCAGCGGGCCCAGATCGAGCGTGAGCGCGTGGACGTTGGCGAAGCCGTCGTAGGATGAAGCTGCGAAGCCGCTCGCAAACTGATGATCGCTACGGCTCAGCTTATCCAGAACATCACGATTCTCACCGTCCCAGGCGCCGACGGGAAGATGCGCGCCTTGCGACGCGACCACGCGACCCGAGGCGAACGGAGGATCGTCGAGAAAGCGCTCATCCGGATTCACTTCGACATTGTCGGGATGATCCACGGCGACGAGGCGCAACTGATCAATGTAGTTCACCTCTTCCATCGGCTCGATAAAGCGCAGGCTCAGCTTGCCAGCGACATTCGCGAGCCGATCGCCATCGACCTTGATCCACTCGCCGGGGTTGGGGATATTGCGCCGCGTGGGCGTGAACCAATGGCCGACGACCGCCGCGCCGATCACGTCGGTCACGAGGTTGTATTTGTGCCCGTCCCACGCGAACAGCACGGGGCATGAACTGCCGCGGCGGTCGGCCTCTTTCATCGCGATCACCTGCGTGTGGGGCAGATCGATCTCGTCCTGCAATACGCCGGTGGGCCACAAGATTCGCAGCAGATCGATGCCCTCCGCCTTGCCCAACCCGATCAAAAGTTGCGGCGGGCCCTGCGTCTGGTAGCCGGAAGATCCCGCCAACTCCCACTTCTGCCATTGGCCTTCGGCAAAGATTTCGATCTTTGCGCCGAGCGCCGTCTTGTTGTCGGCGTAGCCGGTCAGATCGAGCCGGGCGAAGTGATTTTTGTTCGCGCCGATATTGCGCAGCAGCACTGGCGGCGCGTTGAGTTGAGTCACGATCAAGTCTGCGGCGCCGTCGCCATCGATGTCGGCGGCGATCAGGCCGCGCGGAGACTTCCATGGCGCCGTGTCGAGTCCCAGCGCATGACTCACATCTTCAAAGCTGCCATCGCCGCGATTGCGCAAAACCTTCACCTGCGGACCGGCAGCGGTTTCTACGATCGCCGCCAGATCGACCCACCCGTCGTTATCAATATCGAGAGGCGTTACGCCCCATCCACGCAACGCGCCTTGCAACGGTAGATTGACGCGTTCGAAGCGACGACTAATATTGTCGGGCGCGGCGACGTTGCGCCAGAGCGTAAGTCCCGGCGCGCCGTCATGCGTAACAGCGATATCCATCCAGCCGTCTTTGTCGTAATCGAGTACAGCGATGCCTCGAGTTGCCGGCAGCTTGTCGTCGTACAACGGCTGCGTCGGATACTTGCCCTCGCGCGGATTGACGAAGAGCGTCGGAGCTGCTCCGTCTCCTGTCACCGCAAGATCGACAGCGCGATCGTTATTGAAGTCGGTCAGGATGATGCCCGCCGTTTTGCCTGTCCCGCCCAAGCCGGTCGGCTCTGTCCATTCGGTAAAGGTCTTATTGCCGTTGTTGCGCCACAGAACATTCGGCGCATCGCCGGCTTTCACGGCCTCGCCGGTCAGCAGGAGATCGAGATCGCCGTCGTGATCGTAGTCGACAAACGTAATGCCTGTGGGATGGTTGCGCGGCGCAAGGCCTGAGTCTGCCGTCACGTCCTGAAACTTGCCCTTGCCGAGATTGCGAAAGAGTACGAGCTTGTCGTCGAACGCTACGGCGAGATCGTTGAGCCCATCGGCGTCGTAGTCGCCGACGGCGCACGCTACCGCATGGCCAGATGCTTTCAATCCAGCGGCGGCTGCGTCCAGATCTGCGAATGATCCATCGGCGCCGCGATGCAGCAGGCGAATCGCCTGCTCGCCCGATTGCAATAGCACCAGATCCATCTGGCCCGAGCCTGTGGCGTCGATCATGCAGGCGCCGCCGGTTTCTGAGCCGTTAGCCTCGTTCGCGATCATGGGATGCGCTTCGAGCTTCACCGGGATCATCTCGCGGTCGTGCGCCTGCGGCTCTTCGACCGGCGTCACCGTGGAGTAGTGGCCCTGCTCGCCATAGGCCAGGCCAATCGCCGCGGAGATCTTCGTGCTCGTCATGTGCTGGAAGAGCTTGAAATGCTCCTTGGCCTCCGGCGTGTGGCCGGTGCGCTGCAACGCGCGCGCCATGGCGAACTCCGATGAAGCATGCAGCGGCTGGATCGCGAGAGCCTGCTTCAGAACTTCAATCTCCTTGTCGAATTGCTTCAGCTCGCCGTAACAAACGCCCTCGAAGTACCACGAGTCGGCGTCGCGCGGATCGAACTTCACAGCCTGCTGAAAACTGGCCAGCGCGGCCTCGACTTCGTTGTCCGCGTGCTGCGCGAGTCCGAGGTTGTACCACGCCTGCGCATTGTTTGGATCGAGCGCGAGCGCCGCATGAAGCGCCTTCTGCGCCTCGTCTAGCTTCTGCAGCGTCATCAGCGCAATCCCTTGGTTGATCGCCGCCTGCGCCAGCTTGGGATCTTTTTTGAACGCATCGGCAAAGCTCGCGGCGGCCTTGTCGGTGAACTGCTGGCCCATCTGCGCCACGCCCTTGTTGTTTATTCGGATGGCCTGCGGATCGAGGCGCGCCTGGGCGGCGCCGAGCGCGCCTGTCGCGGCGATCGAGGCGATCGCGCCGAGGCAAAAGAGTGGAGTCAACTTCTTGCGCAATCTCTGTCTCCCCAGAAAATTCGCGGCGATGAGAACCATCCAGTGTATGCGAGCGCAGGCGCCAAGAGCCGCACGCTGTCTCGATTCGCGGGCGACGATCGCCAATTTATACTCTCCCTGTGATCCCAGCGCTTGAAGGCATCGATTGGCGACGTTTTTTAGAGCGGCCTACCCTGCCCGAGCCTTCGCATGACGCGCTGAACAGGCTGCGACAAGAGAGAATCCTTCTCACCGGAGCAGGCGGCTCTATCGGCTTTGCGCTGGCTCTGCGGCTCGCTGCGCTCGCGCCGCAAGAGCTCGTTCTTCTCGAATCCGACGAGAATCGTCTTCTTGCTCTTCAAAGCGAATCGACCCAAGCCACTTCGATCCTGGGCAGCATTCTGGACCACAACCTGCTCGATGAAGTCTTCGATCGCCATCGGACTACTCTTGTCGTTCACGCCGCTGCTTACAAGCACGTCCCGCTTCTCGAAGAGCAGCCTTTCGCCGCAATCGAAAACAACGTCTTCGGAACGCGGGCTGTCGTCGCGGCCGCGCAGTCCTACGATGCGCGGGTCGTTCTGCTCTCCACAGACAAGGCGGTCGAGCCTGCGTCGATTCTGGGCGCCACCAAGCGCATCGCGGAACTTGTCGTGCTGGCTTCTGGGGGGACGGCGCTGCGCCTGGGCAATGTGCTTGCATCGAGCGGCAGCGTCGCCGAAACGTTTGCACGCCAGATCGCAGCGGGCGGACCGATCACGGTCACAGCTGCCCACGCGCACCGATACTTTCTCACGACCGAAGAGGCAGTGAACCTGCTGATCGCAGCGTCCGTTGAGACGCAGGAGCCAACGCTTTTTGCTCCCGCACTCAAACATCAGCTTTCGATCGTCGATCTGGCGAGGTTTCTCGCGCGCGGGCTCTCTCCGCAGCGCGATGTCGCGATCCGCTTCACCGAGCCGCGCCCTGGCGACAAGGAGTCGGAGAAGCTTTGGGGCGCAGAGGAAACCGCCGAAGCGCAGGGAAGCGCAGGTCTGATGAAGATCTCCTCGCCGCAGATAGGCGTCCAACTGTTGCGCCGCAACCTGGAACTACTGAAAGATGCCCTCGACGCGCGCGACCTGTTAGCCGCGCTCAATGCCGTCCGTTCCATGGTTCCGAGCTTTACCCCGAGCGCGACCTTGTTGGCTCTTGCGCAACAGTCCGCAACGCGAGTGATTCCGTGAACCAGAACAAGCGCCGCATCGGCGTAGTCACTACATCGCGCGCCGACTATAGCCATCTCTATTGGCCGCTGCGCGAGCTTGCCGCCCGCGCCGACGTGGAGCTGGGCGTTCTGGCGCTGGGTCCGCATCTCTCGCCGGAGTTTGGAACGACCATCCGCGAGATTGAGCGCGATGGGTTTCCGATTGTCGCGCGCATCGAATGCCTGCTCAGCTCCGACACAGACACGGGCATGGCGAAGACGCTGGGACTTGCCATCCTGAGCCTGGCCGACGCCCTCACAGCGTGGCGGCCCGATCTGCTGCTGCTGATTGCCGACCGCTACGAGATGCTGGCGCCGGCGGCGGTCGCCCTCACTCTGCGCATTCCTATTGCACACATAGAAGGCGGCGAAGTGAGCCAAGGCGCCATCGACGACCAGGTGCGCAACGCGCTCACCAAGATGGCGCACCTGCATTTCACCTCCACTGAGCTTGCCCGCCGGCGCGTCATCGCCATGGGTGAAGAACCGCGTCGCGTGCATCGCGCGGGCGCGCCTTCGCTCGATCATCTGCGGAGATCGAAGCTGCTCGATCGGAGCGACCTCGAAACGCGGCTCGATCTTCGGCTCAAATCCCCATCCATCCTGGCGGCGTGGCATCCGGTCACGATTGTCCGCGACACCAATTCCGAGGCCGATGCGTTTTTCTCCGCTTTGACGCAGGCGTCCGGCCAGCTCAGCTTCGTCTATCCCAATACAGACGCCGGCAGCTATGCGCTGATCGAACGGACCCGTTCTCTGGCGGCGACGCGCGCAGACACGCACATCTTCGTCAATCTCGATGCCGCCACCTATTGGAGCCTGCTAGGTCAGGTGGACGCCATGATCGGCAACTCATCGAGCGGCATCATGGAGGCAGCCTCGTTTGGGCTGCCGGTGGTCAATGTGGGCATGCGGCAGCAGGGCCGCGAGCGGCCACGCAACGTGATCGATGTTACGGCCGATGCGAACGCAATTTCAGACGCCCTGAAGCAAGCTCTCGACCCGGCATTCCGTGCTGAGCTTCGCGGCATGGTCAACCCTTACGGTGACGGAACTGCGGCGGAGATCATCGCGCGCGTGCTCGCCGAGACGCCCCTTGAGCGCCTGCTTATCAAAGAGCCTGCGCCGATTCCAGGCACACCGGAGTCAACCTGACCGCATGCGCATTCCGCTGTCTTCGCCCGACATCACGGATGCAGAGATCGACGCAGTCACGACCGTGCTACGCACAAATCGGCTTAGCCTCGGACCGCAGCTCGAGGCCTTCGAGCAGGCCATGGCTTCCTACCACGGAGTTCCGCACGCCGTCGCCGTGAGCTCCGGAACCGCCGGTCTGCATTTGGCTCTGCTGGCGCTCGGCGTCGGCGAGGGCTGCGAAGTGATTGTGCCGTCGTTCAGTTTTGTGGCCGTGGCCAACGCGGTTCTCTACGTCCGCGCTACGCCGGTCTTTGTGGACATCGACCCGATCACGCTCAACCTCGATCCGGCGCTGATTGAAGAGGCCATCACGCCGAGAACGCGGGCGATTCTCATCGTTCATACCTTCGGCGTTCCGGCGGAGATGGATCGCATCCTGGAGATCGCCCGGCGGCGCAACCTGGCCGTGGTTGAGGACGCCTGCGAGGCGATTGGCGCGGAATACGATTCCCGGCGCGTCGGCGGTTTCGGCGATGCGGCTGTATTTGCCTTCTATCTCAACAAGCAGATCACTACCGGGGAGGGGGGCTGTGTGGTCACGCGCGATCCGAAGCTGGCGAGCCGGATCCACAGCCTGCGCAATCAGGGCAGACCTTCAGGGTCACAAGTCGGCTGGCGCCAGCCCGGCCCTGACGCTGATCGCGCCCCCGATCGCGATGGGGCGGATTGGTTTGAGCACATCGAAGTCGGTTTCAACTATCGGCTGTCGGAACTGGCGTGCGCGCTCGGTCGCGCCCAACTCGGGCGCATCGACGAAATTCTGGGCAAGCGCCGTGCAGTGGCTGAACGCTACCAGTCGCTGCTTGCAGGAGTTGAGGGCGTGGAGCTTCCCGCCATTGCCCTGCCGCGACGCAGCATCAGTTGGTTCGTCTATGTCGTTCGCCTGACGGCTGGAAGCCGGACGAGTTCAGCTCTGCGCGATCGCATTCAGAAAACGCTTTCAGGTCGGGGCATTGCGACCGGACGTTATTTCGCGCCCATCCATCAGCAACCTGCGTGGCGCGCTCACCCAAGTTCCTGCTCAGCTCACCTTCCGCAGACTGAAGCCATCGCGCGGGGCGCATTGGCGCTTCCCTTCTTCAATCGCCTCACATCCAACCAACAGGAAGCGGTCGCTGAAGCCCTGATCGTAGCAATCCAGACAATGTAAACGTATTGAAATTGATGGCGAACCAAACCGCGAAAACTCCGAAGTCACTTTGTAGCCGCGACGAACTAACTCGCCCAATTTTTTGCTCCTTTGTTGATCTCCAGGAAAACTTCTAACTTGGGTCAAGCATCTCAAGCAAGGTAGATCAATTCTTCCCGATCTTAATTTGCTATTCCTTGACAGAGAACGTAAAGCAGCGCACTATCAAGCCACATCGTGCGCTTGCTTTGACAGTTTCAAAGCGGGAAGTGCGATTGCGGACTGCGAGCTATTGCAGTGAATTCCGCCTCTCGGCTACCTAAACTGAAGGCATTTCAACCCCCTGAGAGCAAAAAGATGGTAGTCAAAACACAAAGCAAAGGGCGTGGAATTACGGGCCTTAACGTCGGAAGCAGCAACGTCCAGCGATACTTTTCTCGTAGTGTCTCCTACGTGGAGTTACAGCTGGATCATGTGCAGATCCAATGCGATCTGTCTCCAACCTTCTGGCAAGACCAGCCAGAAATCTTCGACCCACGTTTGTGCGCGTGGCTTGAATCGAAGCACCTGAACCCGGTGGCGGGCCGTGAGCCCGTGCCCCTGGACCTCATCCCAGAGGGCAAGAACTCATTTCGCCTACGACTGGCGCCGAAGGTGACTCACGTCAAAGCGCGAATGCCCATGCAAGCGGCGGCCTCCTAGTCGAAAGTCCAGTAAGTTGGCTTTTGCAATCGCAACCTGCTCGCCGAAGAGAAGCTCCAAGCTCCCCCCTGGAGCTATCGCTCGGAGCCATGTTTGTGAGATGTCTCTAACACAGTTGGCTAACTCCCCCAGTCAACTGTGAAGCTTGAGCCTAACTAAACCGACTTATCTTTCGATTATCCCTTCGATAACTCCGCGCCTCTATCCGTCTGGCCCGCCCTTGCGCGCCGGGGGCGAGCGGGGTCGATTGATAAACTTTTGAAGAAATGACCACAACTGATCTGCAAGAGGCGATTGAACGCTGCTTTGCCGCCGGAGCCGACGCCGTCGGGGATCCGCAAGCCAAAGAGGCTTTTCTTGAACTGCGCGCCGCCCTGGAACGGGGCGAGGCGCGCGCGGCTTCCCCTGACTCCTCCACCGCGACAGGCAACCCAACCGGATGGCGGGTTAACGCCTGGGTAAAACGGGGCATCCTGCTCGGTTTTCGCATCGGCGCGCTTGAGAACGTCGCGGGCGATTCCCTTTCTTTTGTCGACAAGGACACCTACCCGGTGCGTCGCTTCGCTGTGGGGGACGGCGTACGCATCGTTCCCGGGGGGTCTGCGATTCGAGCCGGGGCTTACCTGGCGCGCGGCGTCGTCTGCATGCCGCCGATGTACATCAACGTAGGCGCATGGGTGGATGAGGGCACGATGGTTGACTCGCACGCCCTGGTGGGTTCCTGCGCGCAAATCGGCAAGCGCGTGCATCTCAGCGCGGCGGCGCAGATTGGAGGCGTACTGGAGCCGGTCAACGCCAGTCCGGTCATCATCGAAGATGACGCCCTGGTCGGCGGCAACTGCGGCGTCTACGAAGGGACGATCGTGCGTAGAGGCGCGGTGCTCGCATCCGGAACCATCCTGACGCGGGGCACGCCGGTCTTCGATC
>DATHNJ010000007.1:0-18289 GCA_035486155.1 Occallatibacter sp.
CGCACAGAAGCGCACGCTCGGCGAGATCGTCACCGACATGCGCGAGCCCAGTCCCATGCGCCGCCTCTTGCAAGGCGATGTCGGCTCGGGCAAGACGATCGTTGCCCTGCAAGCCATGATCGTCGCCATCGAAAACGGCTACCAGGCCGCTCTCATGGCGCCCACCGAGATCCTCGCCACGCAGCACTTTCTCGCCGCGCGCAAACTACTCGAGAAATCCTCACGCAACTACCGCATCGTTCTGCTCACTGGCTCGCTCGATGACGACCGCAAGCGCAGGACCCGCGGCCTCATCAATCGCGGCGAAGCGCAACTCGTCATCGGCACCCACGCGTTGATCGAAGAGAAGGTTGAGTTCGATCGCCTCGGCCTGGTCGTCGTCGACGAGCAGCACCGCTTCGGCGTTCTGCAGCGTTTCCGCCTGATGAAGAAACCCAATCAACTCGAGCCCGACGTGCTGGTGATGACGGCAACGCCCATCCCCCGCACCCTCGCCCTCTCCCTTTATGGCGATCTCGACGTCAGCGTTCTCGACGAGCTTCCCCCCGGCCGCACGCCCATCGTCACGCGCCGCGCGCCCGACGAGCGCACCGCTGAAGTCTGGGACTTCATCCGCAAACAGGTGAAGCTGGGCCGCCAGGCCTACATCGTCTATCCCGTGATCGAAGGCGCGCGCGACGACGAGCCCGAACTGGATTTCTCCCACGATGAATCAGGCGTCGCAGCCGAAGCGCCCATCGCCGCCAAGAAGAGCAGCACGCGCAAGGGCAAAACAGCGGAGCTCTTTCCGGGCGTCGCTGGCGCCGCGCCCGCCGCAACAAAAAGCAAATCCCCCGATCTCAAATCGGCCCTCAAATCCGCAGTAGACATGTACGAGAAACTCCGCGCGGGCGCACTATCCGGCCTGCGCATCGGCCTGCTCCACGGCCGCCTCGATGCCGACGAGAAAGAAGTCATCATGCGCCGCTTTCAGCGCGGCGAGATCGATGTCCTCGTCGCGACTACAGTCATTGAAGTCGGCGTCGACGTCCCCAACGCCACCGTCATGGTCGTCGAGCACGCCGAACGCTTCGGTCTGGCGCAACTCCATCAGCTGCGCGGGCGCGTCGGCCGCGGCGCCGCCAAGAGCTATTGCATTCTCGTCACAGGTAAGCGCGTTTCTCCCGAGGCCGAAGAGCGTCTCAACGCGATGGTCCGCACGCAGGACGGATTTGAATTGGCCGAACTCGATCTCGCCATGCGCGGGCCCGGCGAATTCTTCGGCACCCGCCAGGCCGGTCTGCCCGAATTCCGCATCGCCAATCTCGTCCGCGACCGCCAGTTGCTCGAACTGGCCAAGCGCGAAGCCGACCGCTTCGCCAACTCGAAAGAGCCGGAAGGCACGGAGGCCGAGCGCAGCCGCGTCTGGGCTCGCCTGAAAGAAGCATGGCAACGCCGCTACGGGCTTGTCGAAGCCGGTTGAATTGTTTTTGATTATGCTGCAAGACCGTCTGACAGATGCCGAAGAGCCTCTGCCCACCTCGGTGGGATGGTTATCTCACCGCAGGTGGGCCCCCCTGGCTCGCTTCTATCTACCCTTATCCGCCTCTATATCTGCCTCTTCATGCTCTATCTAACGTGCTCTAGGGTTTTAATTTATATAAGCCTTCAAACCGTGCGGCTCTAGTCCGCGCCTTCCGCCGCCAGCGCCGGAACCCGCTGCAGCAGCGGAGTCAAAACCAGGGTCAGCAGCAGCACCATCGGAACCGCCACCACCAGCCATGCCGCCAGGGCATGACCCGATGTCTGCAGCACCTGAATCGGAGCGCCGTGCGCCAGCGTTTTCTTCAACGCCTGCCTCGACCCCGACGGAAACATCCACTTACCCAGACGAACTAATGGAAGAACTAGGGCCAATTGTAGGGGCATTGCAGCATAGTTTGCAGCCTGAATCGCAGGCACATTCAACCCAAACGTAACCGCCACCACCGCGCACACCGCCGTCGGAATCACGAACACCGGCAGGCACCCAATGGCGAAGCCCAAAGCCAGCGTCAAGGCCAGCCGCCGGGGCGAAACCCCCATCCGCAGCCACCCCGCTGTCTGAGTCTTCGCTGTTGTCAGCCATTTGCTCATGGTGTCGAACCTATCCGCTGCGCGCCAATCACAGGTTGGTTTGGGGTAAATCTTTGGTGAAGGAATCAACTCCATCACTCGACCCGAGCATACTTCTGAATTTGTCGAAATAGCTGTACCACTTTGGCGTACAAGCGCCTTCCGAAGGTGGAATGAACAGAATTCCGGTTTTGCCGAGTAGAAACGCCCGATCGAAGCTAGCTAGCGCTTCGCAGGAGCCCTCTCGCTCGCAGCGCCGTCCTCACCTGCTCTACCTTCCAGTCCAGCGCCTCCGCGCCATCGATCCTCAGATCGGCGTTCTTTGCCGATGGCCGCACGAACGCGAGGCTCGACGGCCGCACCGTAGTTTCGTACTGCAAGCGCACCAATTCCTCTGTCCGCCCGCGCTGTTCCACATCGCGCTTCAGGCGGCGCTCGAAACAAACTTCGTCAGGAGTATCAACGTAAACGCGCAATTGATAAATCGGCAGAAGCTCGCGATAGTAGAGGGCAAATAATCCTTCGACGATGAGGAAATCTCTCGCGCGCATCGTCTCTGTGCGGCCCACGATGCGCGTGTACGTAGAAAAGTCATACAGCGGCCGCTCGATTGTTTCGCCTCGCGCCAGCGTCGCCACATGAGCGGTCAACAGAGAGTCTTCAATCAGCGCGGGATCGTCGAAGTTCTGCCGCACCCGTTCTTCCAGCAGCAGATGCCCCAGGTCGCGATAGTAGTTGTCGAGCGGAAAGTGAATTCCGTCGAGCGAGCGCGCCAGCTCCAGCGCCAGAGTCGTCTTGCCCGAACCCGACGCGCCAGCGATGCCCAGCACAACCGGAGGAACCGGCGGCCGATCCACCAGCCTTCCGATCGCATCCGGACCGCTCACGTCTGGGCCCTCGCTCACGCCTCGGCTTCCATCAGCGTCGAGATCCACACCACCAGCTTCTCAATCACGCCCGACAATCTCCGCTCCACCAACCGCCCTGTTTCAAAGACCTCTTCGTGGCTGAGCGGTTGCGCATTCATGCCGGCAGCCTTGTTGGTTACGCATGAGATGCCCAGCACCTCGATGCCCATGTGCCGCGCCGCGATCGTCTCCGGAACAGTGGACATGCCCACCAGCGTCGCGCCCAGCGTCCGAAACGCCCGAATCTCCGCCGGCGTCTCGAAGCTAGGACCGCTCACCGCCAGATACACGCCCTCGCGGAGGGTCACGCCTTCATCGCGCGCCGCGTTGTGAGCCATCGTCCGCAACCGTTGCGAGTAGGCTTCGGTCATATCGAAGAAGCGCAATCCCGCGCCCTTCTTTTGCGTCAGGCGCGGCTCATTCGGACCCACCATCGGATTCCAGCCCATCATATTGATGTGGTCTGCAAGCGCCACCAACTGCCCCAGCTCATAGCTGTCGTCGATGCCGCCCGCCGCATTGGTCAGGATTACCGCGCCTATGCCCAGCGCCCCTAGCACGCGCATCGGAAACGTGACTTGCTGCGGCGTGTATCCCTCGTAAAAATGCACGCGGCCCTGCATCACGATCACCGGCGCTCCGCCGATCCGTCCGGCCACGATGCGGCCCGAGTGTCCCTCCACTGTCGACTGCGGAAAATGGGGAATCTCCCGATAAGAAACAACAACAGATTCGGTCACGCGGTCCGCCACTGCCCCCAACCCCGAACCCAGAACTACGGCGACATGCGGCGTGAGCTTGCCCAATTTCGCGCGCAAAAATTGCGCCGCTTCCGTCACTTCATCGAAATAAGTCATACGTTAACCTTAGGAGTGCGTTTGAGCTGATTTTACAGACTGACGCGACGACAACTTGTCATCAGAAACACACGAGGTAATGAGCGTGCGTCCGCTACATCGCGCGTTCCCACGGAGGTATTGTTGCAATGTGCCGGAACATCAAAATTCTGTTTAACTTCGATCCCCCGGTGACCGACGAGGAGATTCGCGCCGCATCGTTGCAGTTCGTGCGCAAGATCAGCGGCTTCACCAAGCCATCAAAGGCCAATGAAGAAGCCTTCGATCGCGCCGTCGAAGAAGTTGCAACAGCAGCGTCTCGGTTCCTGCATGCGCTCGAAACCACTGCGCCCCCGAAGAATCGCGAAGAAGAGGCGGCAAAGGCCAAGGCCCGCAGCGCCGCGCGTTTTGGCGACTGAGGACGATCCGTTTACATGAAAATCGGAGAGATCGAAAGTATGAAACAGATCGTTGCCGTCATCTTCGGACTTGGCTTGCTGTGCAACGCGCTACTTTTCGTTCCTCAGGCCATCGCCGTCTGGCGCAAGAAGACCGGTGAAGGCATCTCGCTAGTCACATTTGGCGGCTTCAGCATCCTGCAGGCGATTGGCATTGTGCATGGCGTCTATCAGCAGGATCTCTCGTTGATTCTCGGCATGGCTGCCAGTCTACTCAGTTGCGGGACGGTCACGTTCCTTACGATCTTCTATCGCATGCGCCGTCTGCGCGCCGCGAAAGCAATTTCTTGATGCATGTCGGGCTTAGTGCGTCCCTGTCCCGCGGCTCATCATCGACTCGGCCATCGGCAGTTTTGACTGTTCCGTCATCGGCGCATCATGACGCGTCCTCACTCGCCCACATGCTTCTGGCGTGTTCGCCATCTGCTTCAGGAACGTGTTGTACCCCGGCCACCCTGGCCGCAGCGTCGACCAGTAGCTCGCCCGCGTCAACAGCGGCTTGCGCTGATCGATCAACTGGCTGGTGAGAATCTTCACGCCGCAGAGCAGGTTGTTCTTCGGCTGCAGAATCGTTTTATCCGAATCATGCTCCGGCAGCTCTTTGTCGATATCCCAATCGAAGTCGCACCCATACCGATCCGAGTCCTCGTAGGTCAACTGCAGCAACCCTTCGCTGCGCACCATGCGATGACTGACGTTGTCCACGACGGCTACTTCCGGTTCGCTGTGTCGTACGTCGGCGGTGCTCCGCAATCCAGCCTCCGCTCCCGCCAGCGCCTGAAAGAAGTATGCCCAGAAGGCGCGCTTGTCTGCCGGCGAAAGGGAATTGAACCGCGGGCAGAAAATCTTCACGTCCTTTGCGACCTTGGACGAGAGCAAATCGGCCGGCAGCGCCTCTTCAATCATTTGATCCCACGACGGGTCCCACGTCTCGTCGTCGCCAAGCTCAGCTTTCTGCTCGGCCATCGGCGTCGGCGGCGCCGCCTTGATCGCCGCTTCTTGCGGAGGAGTCACCGGCGCCTGCGAGTGATCGAGCCGGCTGCTCTGCGAAACCAGAATGAGCGCCAAGCCAAATGACATCAATGTTGTCTTGCTCATAGTCTCGTCTGTGCCTTTCCGTGGCTTTTTCAGCTCTGCGCGCGGTGTTCGCGCTCCCACGTCTCAGGAAGGTGAGATGCAGGTTTGGAGTGGTTCGCTATCGTACACATTCGCCATCACTTATCGGAGAAATATGCAGGCAACCAAAGCCCCCTGTAATGAATCGCGCCGCTCGCGCGTCAGCATGTGTGAAAGGAGGAAATCATGAGAGCCAGTGAACTCACCCTCTGCCCTTGTGACGAGGCCTGCGAGTGCGGCCCTGTCTGCCTTTGCCCCAAACGCAAATAACCACAAAGCGCAACTAACCACTGACAAATTCATCAGAGAAAAGGCAGGAGCGCGCGCTCCTGCCACTCCACCATTTATGACTGAAGCCACATTCGATTCATTGCTCGATCTGCGCCGGCGCTTTCTCGCATTTATCGAGCGCCGCGTCGAAGATCGCGCCATCGCAGAAGACATTCTGCAGGCGGCGTATGTGCGTGCGCTTGAGTCCCAAGCCCTCGAGTCCAAGGGCCGATTGCGCGCCGACGAATCCGCCGTCGCCTGGTTCTATCGCATCCTGCGCAACGCGGTGATCGATCACTATCGCCGCCGCACAACGGAAGGCGCCGCGCTCGAACGCTGGGCAAAGGAACTGGAGTCGGCTACCGCGCCTGAACCGCAACTGGAACAGACAGCTTGCCAATGCATCGCCGGCGCTCTTGAAGTGATCGCGCCCGCCTATGCTGAATTTCTTCGTGAAGTTGATTTGAAAGAGGGAACCCTGGCGGCTTACGCCAGCGCGTACGGCATCACGCAAGGCAACGCCGCCGTCCGCGCCCATCGCGCCCGCGCTGCGCTACGCAAACAACTCATTCGTTGTTGCGGCGTCTGCGCCGAACATGGATGTGTCGAGTGCCGGTGCCGCGTAACGGCCTCTGTCTGACTTACCCCAGAAACATTCCGGCAATCGAGGCCGAAATCAGGTTCGCCATCGTTCCCGCCAGCATCGCTCGCACACCCAGTCGCGCCAGGTCATTCCGCCGCTCTGGAACCAATGCACCGATGCCGCCGATCTGCATTCCGATCGATCCGAGATTCGCAAAGCCGCACAGCGCAAACGTTGCAATTGTGAATGAACGCGGATCGAGCGCAGCCTTGTGCGCGCCGAGAGCAATGTAAGCGATCACCTCGTTCAACGCCATCCGCGTGCCGAGCAGATTGCCGATCAAACCGCAGTCCTTCCATGGCACGCCGATCAGCCACGCGACTGGCGCAAACACAAATCCCAGAATCTCTCCGAGGCTTCCCGGAATCCACTGAAATCCGGCGTGCATGTGTACCCACCCCAGCAGGCTATCGAGCAGCGCCACCAGCGCCAGAAAGCTGATCAGCATAATAGCGATGTTCATCGCCAGCTTGCCGCCGTCGATCGTGCCGCGCGCGATCGCGCCAATCAGATTCTCTTCCTTGTGTTCTTCGTTCTTGGGAATGACGACGCGCCCCTCAGTCGCCGGAACTTCGGTCTCTGGCACGAGCATCTTCGCGATCAGAATCGTCCCCGGCGAAGTCATGATCACCGCCGACAGTAGATGCCGCGCCTCGATGCCTTGCGAGATGTACATTGCCATGATGCCGCCTGACACGTGCGCCATCCCGCTGGTCATGATCGTCATCAGTTCGCTGCGGGTCGCGCCGGCCAGAAATGGCCTAATCGTCAGCGGCGCCTCGGTCTGTCCCATGAAGACCGAGGCCGCCACGTTCATGCTCTCCGCGCCGGAGATGCGCATCGTCTTGAGCATCACCCATGCCAGTCCGCGAATGATGATCTGCATCAGGCCGATGTGGTACATCACAGCGAAGAACGCCGAGATGAAGATCACCGTCGGCAACACCTGAAACGCGAAAACTGAACCGGACGCCGGAGCAATGACGCGTCCGAATGCGCCCGCGTTCGGCAACCCCAGCTCGCCGAACAAGACCCGCGTCCCGGCGAAAGTCGCCGCCAGCATGTTGTTGACGACATCGCCGGCCCAGGCCATCACGCGCTGGCCAAAATCGAAGCGCAGCACAAAGAACGCGAAGAGCAGTTGCAGGCTCAGGCCCCACGCCACCGTGCGCCAGCGTATATGTTTGCGATCGGTCGACCCCAGCCACGCCGCCGCCAGCACGGCAAGAATCCCGAGCACCCCCGTAAATCGACCCAATGCGTCTCTCCTGTTTCACCCTACCTTAACAGGACCGCGCAGCACGGCAAGCGCTATCCTTTCTCTTTTCCGGAGTCGTATGGACAAGCAGTCGCTCCACTCCTTCATGACGCGCGCTCGCTACGGCGTCGTCTCCTCGCTTGCTGCCGACGGGGCCCCGCAATCTGCGCTGGTCGGCGTCGCCATCACGCCGGAGCTCGAGATCGTCTTCGATACGGTGAAGTCCTCGCGCAAATACGCCAACCTGATCGCGCGCCCGTCGTGCTCTGTCGTGCTGTGGTGGAGTGGGGAACAGACCGTGCAGCTTGAAGGCCTCGCCTGCGAACCGGAAGGCGTCGAACTCGATCGCTATCGCGAGGCCTACTTCGCAACCTGGCCCGATGGCCGCGATCGGCTCGCCTGGCCAGGCATCGCGCATCTGGTCGTCAAGCCGCGATGGATGCGCGTCAGCGACTACGATCAGCGGCCGCCTTTGATCGAGGAGTTTGAATTTCCGGAATAGCTGGTCGCCTTGAGTATGAATCGCGATCTTGGCTTTTGCTTAAGCGCCGGACTTTGCACTCAAAAACACCTCCGCCGACTCCAGCGTAAAGATACGGTCGACCAGCGGCGTTGGCGCAGGCGCTTCTTCTGAGATGGTCACAGCCCGCCGAATCAGCTCAATCGGCTCGGCCATCATCGACGCCTTCGTCGCGTAGAGCGTTGCGAACGGCTGGCCTTTCTCCACCTTCGCGCCGCGCCTGGCGTGAAACACAATCCCCGCGTGCGGATCGACCGGCTCGCCTGCCTTCTCGCGCCCCGCTCCGGTGCGCTGCACGGCCCACCCCAGCGCCATCGTGTCCATCTCGGAGACGTAGCCGCTTCCCCATGCGTCCAGAACGCGCGTTGCGCCCGGCTTGTGAAACTTCTTGAGGTCATCAAAGGCCGATCGATCGCCGCCCTGCGCCTCGACCATATTCATAAAAACAGCTAGCGCGCTTCCGTCCGCGAGCGCATCCTCGGCCTTCTGGTAGCCCGCCTTCGGCGTCTCGGCTTTGCCGCCCAGATGAATCATCCATCCCGCCAACTGCAGAGAGAGCTCGCGCACGTCCTCATTCGCCGCTGGCCGCTCGCCCTGCAGCAACTCCACACATTCGGCGATCTCGATCCAGTTGCCTGCCGCGCTTCCCAGCGGTTGCGACATATCCGTCATCAGCGCCGCCGTGCGCGTTCCCGCGGCTTCGGCGGTCGTCACCATCAGCGCGGCGAGATAATCGGCGTCCGCACGCTTCTGCATAAAGGCGCCCGACCCCGTCTTCACATCGAGAACCAACGCATTCAGTCCAGCCGCCAGCTTCTTGCTCAAGATCGATGCGCAGATCAGCCCCGGATTCTCCACCGTGCCCGTCCGATCCCGCAGCGCGTACAGCACGCGGTCCGCCGGAACCAGCTTCGGCGTCTGTCCCACAATTGAAGCGCCGCACTTTTCAATCACCGCTTCAAACTCGGCCAGCGTCAGCGCGGTGCGATAGCCGGGAATCGCCTCTAACTTATCCAGCGTCCCACCGGTGTGTCCGAGCGCCCGTCCGCTGATCATCGGCACAGCCACGCCGCACGCAGCCGCCAGCGGCGCAACGAGAAAACTCGTCTTATCGCCGACCCCGCCGGTCGAATGCTTATCGACCGCTGCTTTACCCAGCCTGCGCGGATCGAACTTCTCTCCTGAGTCGCGCATGGCCAGCGCCAGCGCCCGCGTCTCGTCGATCGACAGCCCGCGCAGCCACGCCGCCATCAGCCACGCCGCCAATTGCTCGGCTGGAATCGACTCGTCCGCCGCGCCGCGCGCAATGAAGCTCAACTCACTCTCATCCAAAGCTCCGCCGTCGCGCTTGCGGCGGATCAGGTCGATCATGTGCAACGTGGTTTTTTCCTTGTCGGTCATTGGCTGTTCGCTTGGGCCCCTAATGTTTGTTTGTGTTCTATTTGAGATTGAGCACTGTGGCCAGCGGCATCAACTCCGCAAACGGCATCACCCGCACCCCATCCGACAACGGAAACGCCACCGGCGCATCCGGCTCGGTGAACTCGGCCAGCACCTGGCGGCAGGCGCCGCACGGCGGGCTCGCGGCATCGTTCAAATTCGCCACGGCGATGGCGCGCACGCGAATCGCCGGTCCGAATCGGGACACGGCCTGCAGCAACGCAGCGCGCTCGGCGCAGATCGTCAGCCCATAGCTGACGTTCTCCACATTCGTTCCGGTGACGATCTCGCCGTTCGAGAGCGCCAGCGCCGCCCCTACCTTAAAGCGTGAGTAGGGCGAGTAGGAGTTGCGGGCAACTTCGTGCGCCAGCTCCATCAGATGTTTGGCCGCGGATTCTTCCTGTTGAGTCATAGCAGGCAATTCTTGAGGCTAATCGATCGCCGCAGCGCCTGTATACCGCCGCGCCGCTGATCCGCTCCTCGCGCTTCAATCAAAAAAACATTCGCCATAACCAGTCCAT
Organism: Occallatibacter sp.; assembly: GCA_035486155.1. GTDB lineage: Bacteria > Acidobacteriota > Terriglobia > Terriglobales > Acidobacteriaceae > Telmatobacter. Next base: position 10,065 of record DATHNJ010000007.1, read on the forward strand.
CGCAATTTGTGCGAACTCGTGCAAGATCGACGGATCCAGCCCCCGTCCCGCGCATGGCTCAAGTTCATAGCCATCCATCCGATAAAGCTTTTGGGAGATTCGAGCCGGCTCTTCCGCCGGAGAGCGGAGACAGGTACGCCAATGGATGAATTGACGAGGGAATTCCTCATCGAGAGTCAGGAAGGGTTGGACCGCATGGAGCGTTGTCTGACCGACCTGGAGGAACGTCCGGACGATGCCGCGCTGATCGCCGATATCTTCCGCTCCGTGCACACCATCAAGGGCACGACAGGTTTTCTTGGCTTCAAGCGTTTGGAAAAACTCGCCCACACCGGCGAAAACCTGCTCGGCTTGGTGCGCGAGGGCAAGCTTGAGGCCACCCCGCCCATCATCACCGGTCTGCTTGAGTTGATGGATATTCTGCGCGCCATCCTCAAGAACATCGAAGCCGATGGAAGCGAGGGCGAGAGCAGCAACGACGGCACGATCATCGCCAATCTCGAACAACTGCAGTCTCCGGCCAAGGCGCCGCAGGCAAAGGAAGCTGATTCGGCCCACGCTGAATCCATCCAGGCGCACGCAGTAGGCAAGCAGGCGGGCTCAGCCGAGACCGGCGGCGCTGCTGTCGCCGAGCCGCCCGTCGCAAGCGCCCCCGCTCCCGCCGCTCCCGTTTCATCCGTCACGTCCGCGCCGCCGTCCAAGCCGTCCGCCGCCGCAGCGCCTGCAACAGGGCCCGAGGCGCCGGAGGCCGAGGCCGGCCGCACTAAAGCCGCTTCGACTACGTCCGCCGCCGAGAGCACGCTGCGCGTCGACGTCGCCTTGCTCAACCGGATGATGAACCTGGTCGGCGAGCTGGTGCTCACCCGCAATCAGGTGCTGCAGGCCACCTCGGCCGATCCCAAGATGACGCTGCTGTCGCGCCGTCTCGATATGGTCACGGCCGACCTGCGCGAGTCGGTGATGCGAGCGCGCATGCAGCCGGTGTCCAATGTCTTTTCCAAGATGCCGCGCATGGTGCGCGACCTGGCGCAGATGCTGCATCGTCGTGTGCGCCTGCAGATGGAAGGCCAGGAGACGGAGCTGGACAAGAGCCTGCTCGAGGCCATCAAAGATCCTCTGACCCACGCCATCCGCAACTCGCTCGATCACGGCATCGAGCCGCCCGATGTGCGCGAGGCCAATGGGAAAGACCCCGAAGGCACGCTGCGTCTGCGCGCCCTGCAAGAGGGAAGCCACGTCATCATTGAGGTCTCTGACGATGGGGCCGGCATCGGCGTCGAGCGCGTTCGCGCCAAGGCCATCGAGCGCGGGCTCATTTCGGCCGACCGCGCCGCGCTGCTGTCGGAACGCGAGCTGCTTCAGCTCATCTTTCTTCCCGGCTTCTCCACCGCCGCCGCCGTCACCAATGTCAGCGGACGCGGCGTGGGGATGGATGTGGTGCGGACCAACGTCGAGAAGATCGGCGGCAAGGTCGAAATCGACTCGCGCGCCGGCAAGGGCACCACGCTGCGTCTGCGCATCCCCCTCACTCTGGCCATTATCCCTGCGTTGATCGTACGCAGCCTCCAGCAGAGCTTCGCCCTGCCGCAGGGCGCGCTCTCCGAGCTGGTTCACGTCTCGCCGGAGCAAGCCACGACCACCATCGAGTGGATCGAGGATGCGCCGCTTTACCGTCTGCGCGGCAAGCTGCTCCCATTGGTTTTTTTGGAGCGATTGCTGATGCCTGTCGGATCGGAGGCGACGCGCGACCGCGACAGTTTCATCGCCGTGCTCGACGCCGACGGCCGGCGCTTTGGCTTAGTCGTCGACGGCCTGGCCGATCCGGAAGAGATTGTCGTCAAGCCGCTCTCTTCGGCCCTGAAGGGCATCGGCCTCTACTCCGGCGCCACCGTGTTGGGCAATGGCGATCTGGCCCTCATCCTTGACCCTGGATCGATCGCCATGAAAGCCGGCGTCGCCATGACCGGCGAGGAAGAGGCCGCACGCGCGACCGAAGACGAGGTGGCGGACATCGATAACAAAGGCGCTGAGTTTCTTCTCGTGGAGGCGGCCGGTCGCAAGGCGGCCGTGCCTCTGGGCGACGTGCTGCGCATCGAGCAGATGCCGGTTAAGCGCGTCGAGTATGTCGGCATCCGTCCGGTCATCAACTTCGACGGCCAACTGTTGCCGGTCGACGACACGGCGGGCGTTCTGGCCGCCGCGCAGGGCGATCCGGAAGCGCCGATCGTGGTGGTTGTCTGCCGCGAAGGCAGGAGGCACGTCGGCATCGCGGTCTCGCACGTGCTCGATGTAGCCACTGGCGCTGAACTGGTCGAAGCCGGAACCAGCCTGCGCACCGACGGCGTGACCTTGCTGAAAGATTCCGTCACCGAGATTGTGAATCTGGGCGGCATCGCCGATCTACCCGTGGAGAGCGATGTCGAGAATCAGTGGAATCCGGTGGAGGCGCTGCAATGAGCAATCAACCCAGCAATCAATCAGGGGCCACGCGCCGCAAAGACAAAGCGGCGGCGCTGACCGAGATCTGTTCGGTGCGCCTCGGCCAGTCGATGTATGGCGTGCCGATCAGCCACATCCTCGAGATCGTCGGCCAGGCCCGGCCACAGCCGGTTCCTCTGGCGCCCGGTTTTGTCGGCGGCCTGGTTCACTACCGCGGCGACGTTCTCACCGCGGTCAGTCTTCGTCACCTGCTCAAGATGCCGTCACGCGAGGGAACGCAGGACATCCTCGTGCTCGAAGCGCCCGGCGGCTACTTCGGACTGCTCGTGGACTCGGTCGGCGAGGTCCTTACCCTTTCCTCCAGCGAATTTGAAGCTAACCCCTCCACCCTCGACGAGGCGCGCAGGGACATCATCGCTGGCGCCTACAAGCTCCAGAACGCGCTGCTGATCATGCTCGATCCGGAGCGTCTGGATCCAGTTCGGCTCGGAGTGGCCGAGGCAGCCTGAAGCTGCGGAGGAACCTATGCGAGCACTGATTGTGGATGATTCCCGGTTTGTTCGCGGCTTTGTCCGCGGCCTTCTCGAAGAGAAGGGAATCGAGTGCGAAGAGGCCGCTGACGGCCAGGCGGCGCTCGACCTGATGCACGGGGAAAAGATCTTCGACATCGCCCTGGTGGACTGGAACATGCCAGTCATGGATGGTTTTGAGATGCTGAAGCGGCTGCGCGCCGAAGGATTCGATTCCATCAAGGTCATGATGGTCACCACCGAAGCCGAAAACGACTTCATCGTGCGCGCTCTCAACGCAGGCGCCGATGAGTACCTGATGAAACCTTTCGACAGCGAGGCTATGACGGAAAAGCTGGCCATGCTTGGACTGGTGGAGAACTGATCGATGGCCACCGGGCGCCGCATCCGTGTTCTCGTCGTTGACGACTCGGCCGTCATGCGCAGCCTGCTGCGCTCCGTCTTCCGCACCGACTCTAGCATCGAAGTCGTGGGTACGGCCCCGGACGGCGAGTCGGCCATCGATCTGGTGGAAAGTCTTCGTCCCGACCTTGTCTTGCTCGATGTCGAGATGCCCGTGATGGACGGCGTGGCCACCCTGCGCAAACTGCGCAGCCGCGGCCATAAGATGCCGATCATCATGTGCAGCGCGCTGACCACGCGCGGCGCCCGCGTCACCATTGAGGCGCTGGCGAGCGGCGCATCGGATTATGTCGCCAAGCCCAAGAGCCAGGCCGGTCCGGCCGAGGCTATCCAGGCGCTGGCGCGCGACCTTTTGCCCAAGATCGCTGCTCTGACCGCGATCGAGCACGCTGCGCCTGCCCCTGTTTTGTCGGCCCTTGCGCCGCGCAGTCCCGCCGCGCAGGCGCCGGCCGCAGCGGGGCGGCCGCAGGCGATCACCGCTGTGCCTGCTCTGGTCGTGATCGGCGTCTCCACCGGTGGGCCCGCGGCGCTCGACATCGCTCTGCCCGCGCTTCCGGCCAACTTTCCTCTGCCGGTGCTTATCGTGCAGCACATGCCCGAGCTGTTCACGCAGCTACTGGCCGAGCGCCTCGACCAGCGCTGCAATCTTCGCGTCAGCGAAGCCAAGGAAGGCGACCCGATTCGTCCCGGCCGCATCTCGATCGCGCGCGGCAACTGGCACATGGAAGTTGTGGGCGCGCGCGGCGTGCAGCCGGCAACTCTGCATCTGACGCAAGGGCCGCCGGAGAATCATTGCAGGCCAGCAGCCGACGTGCTGTTTCGCACCGCTGTCGCCAACTATGGCGCCGGAACCCTCGCCGTTGTGCTCACCGGCATGGGCGCCGATGGACTGGCAGGCGCGCGCCTGATTCGCGCGCAGGGCGGCACGGTGCTTGCTCAGGATCAGCCCACCAGCGCCGTCTGGGGCATGCCTGGCGCCGTGGCCCAGGCTGGGATGGCGCAACGCATTCTCCCTCTTCGGGAGATTGCCCCCGAACTTATACGACTTTCCAGCCGCACCCAGCCGGCGCGGGTCGAATCGAACGAGGCGGTGACCCAGTGATTACTCAATCGGCAAGCGTCGACTACGAATATTTGCGCCAGATGGTCTTCCGGATCTCGCAAAACGTTCTGGACCCCTCGCGCGACTATCTGTTTGAGACTCGTCTCTCCAAGTTGCTGCGCAACGAAGGCATGTCGCACCTGGAAGAACTCGTCGACCATTTGCGCATCCGCAAGAATTCCAGCCTCGAGCGCGCCGTCGCCGAGGCCATGACCATCAACGAGACCAGCTTCTTCCGCGATGGCCGGCCTTTCGAACTTCTGCGCACCGAACTGCTGCAGCCTCTGATCGAGGCGCGTCGTTCCACGCGCACGCTGCGCTTCTGGAGCGGCGCCTGCTCCACCGGCCAGGAAGGCTACTCGATCGCCATGCTCCTGCGCGAAAACTTCACTGCGCTGGTCGGCTGGAACATTCGCATCGAAGGAACCGACATCTCCAACGAGGTCGTCGATCGCGCCCGTCGCGGCGCTTATCACCGTATCGAGATGAATCGCGGCCTGCCCGCGCGGCATGTCATACGCTACTTCGACCATGTCGGCGAGGACTGGGTGGCCAAGGACGAGATCCGTCAGATGTGCAATTTTCGTCAAGCCAACCTCTGCCAGCCGCCGCTGCCCTTTCAGGATCGCTTCGACGTGATCTTCCTGCGCAACGTCATGCTCTATTTCTCCCAGGACACCCGCCGCATCCTGATGGCCGGCATTCATCGTCTGCTGGCGCCGGATGGAGTCCTGTTTCTCGGCTCGGCCGAACAGCCCGCCGACCCAACCATCTGGAACGCGATCCTCGCCGGAGGAACCTGCTACTTCCGGCCCAAAGCCGCCCGTTAAGTCGAAAAGATTCCTAAAGTAACGGCCGTATCCCCGGAAAGGGACAGCGATTCTGCTACAAACGGGGGATTCACAGGCGTAGAATCCTCTGGTGCACGCGCCGCAAGCGCGATCTCCCAATCCCCTGGGAGTGCGGTTAAGCCCTGCGATCGTTACAGGCAGAATCCTGAGCTTTGGACCGGAGTCCCTATGAATTTTGGCAGTGGATCCTATAAGCATTCGCCTCCGGACAGACGCCGTAGTGAACGCCGAACCTCGCCCGAGCTGGCCGCCTATCTTTGGATCGGAACGCTGCCCAAACAGGCGGGCGTGCGTGACATCAGCTCCAGCGGCGTGTATCTGCTGACGCGGGAACGCTGGAATCCCGGCGATACCGTCTCGATCACATTGCAGAGAAAAGGCCCGCTCGAAGGCAACTTCGAGCGCCGCGTCGCCGTGCAGGTGCGCGCCGTGCGCTGGGGCGACGATGGCATCGGCATGTCGTTTGTGCTGCCCAATGGGATGGACCTGCGCCTCTGGGAGAGTCCGCTGAAGAGCGCCGCCGATCAGACGGAGCCCGAAGACATTCTGCGCGAATTCCGCATGGCCGGCGGTCTGGCCTTCTTGCGCCGCATCTCCCCGGCTGCCGGCGATGACGCCGCGCGTCTGCTCCGCGAAGGATTAAGCAATTTCCGCCTGGCCAACGCCATGGCGATCATCCTCACCGCCGAACGCATGATCTCGTTTGCGCCCAACGCCGATAAACTGCGCGCGGCGGCGCCGCTGGTTCTGCGCATCATTGAGGAAAGCTCCTGGGCTGACGCCGAGGCGACGCAGCATCTGTGGGCCGGCCTGCTCGCCACCTCCTGCACGCCCAGCGGCAGAGACGAGTCGAATGCGTCATTCGTCGATCTGCTCTGCAGGCTGACCTCATCGCACGTTCGCATCCTCAGCGTTGCCTGCACCAAGGGAACGAAGTTCATGACCGGCGTCGAACGCATCTCTTCGCGTCCGATTACCTTGAGCGCCCGCGACATGACCCAGATCAGCGGCTCGCGCGATCTGATCCGCATTCAGCGCGACCTTGAGTATCTCTCCGATGTTGGTCTGCTCACCACCAGCGTGCGCGCGCAGGCATTCACGCCCATCGAAGGCACCGAGATTGCGCCCACCAGCCTCGGCCTGCAGCTCTATGCGCGTTGCAGCGGCCACCGCGGCGCCGCGCAGGAGTTCTACGGCGTGCACGGTTCGAGCCTTTCCAGCGATGCCGAGTTGCTGGCGCCCGACACGACGGCGCACTGAGTCTAGCTAAGCGCCCTTCAGCAATCGCTCGATCTCGGCGTGCAATCCGGCCGTGATCTCCGCCTCTGATGCGTCGAGTTCAAATCGCAAAGGCTCGCCCACACGCACTTCGATCCTGCCGGAGCGGAACCATCCTCGGCCGTGCGCCTTCAATTCGCCCAGACCGCGAATGGCCACAGGCAGAACCGGCGCCTGCGCCTGTTTGACCAGCATGCCAATCCCAGGCCTAAAGCGCGCCAGCTCACCGGCTGCCGACCGCGTTCCCTCGGGAAACACCATCACATGCATCCCGCGATCCAGCGCCTCGCCCGCATGCTGAAAGCTGCGCTGGAAATCTCTGCGCCGCGGCAGGGGAAACACGTTGTACAGCGCCGTCACTAATAAATAAGCGACAGGCCCGAAGAGCATGAAGCCCCTCTGTCCCGGCCGACGCTCTGGATTGCGAAAATGCCGGAAGTCCTCGAGCATCTCGCCTGACATGGCGATCGCCGTTTTGCGCCGCATCATCCCGGGCAGTGCGTACTCGATCAGCGGCCCGTCGTACGCGGTGACGTGATTGCCAATGACCAGCATCGGTTCTTCGGCGCGCAATGATTTCGTACGCGAGATGCGTGGCCCAGCCAAGAACCATATCAACGGCTGCGCAATCAGTTCCAGAAATGCAGATCGGAGCCATCGCACTGGCGCCCGCCAGGGCCAATGCGGATACAGATACTCGGATTTTTCCGTCGGTATCGGCGCCGGAGCAGCGGAACTCATTGTGACCAGCTCGCCGGCGGCTCCAGGCCATGGTTTGGCGGCCTGATCACTGATCACTGTTTCTCTGATCCCTGTTCCCTGATCCCTGTCGTGCGATCCCTGTCCCCTGTCTCTCCCTCCGACGAGCATTCGCAGTTCGCCCAGCGTACGCACGTCATCCAACGCGTTCGCGCTGGGCAGAGCGCCCAGGCGCTCCTCCAGCGCCGCCGCCAACTGTACGCGCCCCAGGCTGTCGAGATGAAAGTCGTCGCTTAGTCGTAACTCGTCTTCGCCCGCAGGTTGTTCGCCGGCGATCTGGGCGACAAGAACGTAAAGCCAATCTCCGCGCCCTGCAGCCCGAGCCGGATCACCCTCCGTATCGTTCTGCGCAGAAGCGTTCTCCGCGACCCACGCCGCGACAACCTTGCGCCGCACCTTGCCCGTCGACGTGCGCGGCAGGTCTGGCTCCGGCCACAGCGCCCAGCGGCTCACGTGCTGAAACTCCGCCAGCCGCATGTTCGCGTTCTCGATCGCACGCGCGGCATCGCTCCCCACATCGCTCCCAGTCCCGCGTACGGCGAGCACTGCATACGGCTCCGGCCCATGCGCCGTTTCAATGGGAACAACTGCGCATCCCAGCACGCCCGGTTCTTGCTCGATGGCTGCTTCCAAATCTTCGGGATGAATATTCACTCCGGCCGCAGTCACGATCGTCTCGCTCTTGCGCCCTAAAAATTTGAGCTCGCCCGTCGTCTGCGCTTCGGCAATGTCGCCCGTTGCAAGCCACTCGTCCTCGCGCGTCTTCAACTCGCCGCCGCTCCACGTCGTGTTCGAGATCATCGGGCCGCGCACCAGTACCTCTCCATCCGGCCCGATCTTCACCTCGCGCCCCGGCAGCGGTTT
>DATHNJ010000008.1:0-5893 GCA_035486155.1 Occallatibacter sp.
TCGGCGAAGAGTGGCCGCCGGATCGCGTGGCGTTCGTCATGAGCCTCTACGTCAGCGGCACGGCGCTGGGCGGCTTCTGCGGGCGCATCTCGGCCGGGATTCTGGCCGACTGGTTTAACTGGCGGATCAGCTTTTTAGCGCTGGGCGCGGCGGCTCTCATTGGCTCGGGGGCGGTGGCGCTGTGGCTGCCGCATGGCCGTCCTCGAGCGGCGGCGGCGCATCGGACCGACGCGCCGCTCACGTTCCCCTACCAAGTGCAGGCCCTATTTCGCAACCGAAGACTTGTCGCAACCTTCGCTGTGGGATTCAACGTGCTGTTCTCGCTGGTCGGCGTCTTCACGTGGATCACGTTCTATCTCGCCGCGGCGCCGTTTCATCTCTCAATAACCGGCTTGAGCTCGCTGTTTTTCGTTTATCTCGTCGGCCTGGTGGTGACGCCTGCCGCAGGCTATCTCATCACGCGCATCGGTCTGCGCGCCGGCGTCGGCGGGGCCATCGGATGCTCCATCGCGGGCGTGCTGTTGACGCTGGCGCATGCGCTGCCGGTCGTGATCGTCGGGCTCGCCATGCTGTCGAGCGGGGTGTTCGTTGCGCAAACGGCATCGCAGAGCCATCTGCGCATTGCCGCGCCGGCCGGAGCCAAGGTGACCGCAGCCGGCCTTTATCTGACCTGCTATTACCTCGGCGGCACGGCCGCCGGCGTTGCGCCGGGGATTTTCTGGGCCATCGGCAAGTGGCCGGCGTGCGTTGCGTTCATCGTACTGATGCAATTGGCCGGGCTTGTGGTGGCGTGGATCGGCTGGCGGCCCTCGGGACAATCCCACTACGACGTAGAAGTTTGACCCGCCTCTTGAGAAGAGATGGAGGGAGAATTCGTGCACCCCGCCGTCGAATCTGCGAATCTAAGATAGCCATGCCCGGCCAATTCGCCACAAGCAGGCAGGAATCTTCTGTACGAGAGCGACCGTAAGAGAACGGCCGTAAAAGAACAGCTGTAAAAGAACGACAAGGAGCTAGTCTTTTGGCGGATGCACGAACTCTGAGTCCGGCGGCTCCAGCAAAGCCGAACGCTACAGTCGAAAATCCCAATCCCCATGCAGCCTGGAAGCCACGCGTCAACCCGTGGGCAATTGCCGCCACCGTGGCTCTGGCTGCGTTCATGGAGGTGCTCGACACCTCGATCGCCAACGTCGCGCTTCCTCATATCTCCGGCACGCTGGGCGCCAGCACCGATCAGGGAACGTGGGTCCTGACGAGTTATCTGGTCTCAAACGCCATTGTGCTGCCGTTGGGCGGATGGGCTTCGAGCCTGATGGGCCGGCGCAACTTCTTCGTCTTCTGCATCACGGTCTTTACGATCGCAAGCTTTCTCTGCGGGGCTGCGCCGTCGCTGCCCTTGCTGCTGCTGTTCCGCGTGATTCAGGGCGCCGGCGGCGGCGGCATGCAGCCGATGGCCCAGGCCATCATGGCCGACTCGTTCGAGCCGCACAAGCGCGGCCAGGCCTTCGCGCTCTACGGTCTGGTCGCGGTGCTCGCGCCTTCCATTGGGCCGACGCTTGGCGGGTGGATCACCGATAACTTCTCGTGGCGCTGGATCTTCTTCATCAACATTCCTGTCGGCATTCTGGCGTTCTTTCTGGTCACGCGCCTGGTGGAAGATCCGCCGTGGATCAAGGCCGATCCGTCCAAGATTCGCAACATGGATTATGTGGGTCTGGCATTCCTCACCATCGCCATGGGCGGCATGCAGATCATGCTCGACAAGGGCGAAGAGAAAGACTGGTTCTCGTCGGATTTCATCCGCTTCTTCGGATTTCTGTTTATCAGCGGCATGATCGGCTTGTTTTTGTGGGAGTGGCGGCAGAAGAATCCGCTCATCAACCTGAAGCTTTTCCGGTTCAAGAACTTTGCCATCTGTTGTTTTTTGATGATGCTGGTCGGCGGCGTGCTGAACGCGAATACGGTGCTGCAGCCGCAATTCCTGCAGCAGCAACTGGGCTACACCGCGACCAACGCGGGGCTGGCGCTGACTGCCGGCGGATTCGCGCTGGTGATCATGATGCCGCTGGCGGGCATCGCCACGGGCAAGATCTCGGCGCGTACGCTCGCGGTGTGCGGATTCTGCCTGTTCGTCATCACGTTTCGCATCGCCGCCAACGTGACCACTCTGCAGATGAGCTTTGCGCAGGCCTCCTGGCTGCGCGTGGTGCAGATGCTGCCGCTGCCGTTCTGCTTCATCTCCATCACCAACGCGGCCTACATCGGCATGCCGCGAGAAGAGAGCAATCAGGTGTCGGGCCTGATCAACTTTGCCCGCAACATCGGCGGCAGCATTCTCATAGCGGTCACCAACGCGCAGGTCACGACACGCGCAATGTGGCATGAGCAGCATCTACAAGCGAGCATGACGTCGGGGACGATCGCTTATCAGCAACACCTCAACTCACTGACGGGCTTTTTCAGCGGCAAGTTCGGCGGCCCCAACGGCGCCGGCATGGCGATAGCGAACATGTACAACCAGCTCAATCAGCAGGCGCAGACGCAGGGCTACCAAGACGTTTATATGGAGCTATCGTGGATGTCGTGCTGCCTGATCGTGCTTGCCTTTCTGCTGAGCAAGGCCAAGCCAGGCCAAAGCGCGGGCGGCGGCGCCGCAATGCACTAGATTGCATCGGCCTTTTTGGGGCGTAGCGCCGCCTCATGAACCGCGCGGCAAAACAACAACTGACCGGGACCAGGAGCAAACTGGAGAACGAAGCCTTCCCAAACTCAATCTACCCGCGAGGATCGTTCATCTCCGAGGAAATATTGGGGGAGGGCCAAAGAGCGCGCTTTGCGCCTTGAAGTGAAAACGCCAGAGACCTTTCGGCCCCTGGCGCTCTCTGGATGTCCTGCAGTTTCGTCAGACCACGCATCGTCCCATTCAACCTTCGCGATGCCGACCCCGAGTCGCCCCGGGCTCTGCCTCTACCGCCGCAGCCTGTAATGCGTCTCCGCATCCGTTGGCTGTGTCGGCGACCTCGTTTCGGGTTACCCCGAAGCTCGGTCCTTCGGTTGCTGCCGGCGATGGATCTTCGAGGCGATTCGAATCTCCAATCCTTTAGCGCTGCTGGCTGTGATGCGCCGAGTCGCCCCGGCTCTCACGCTGCCTGCCGCGCCTAGGACACAGGCTCAGGGTCTCCCCTCTTCCTGCATCTTCCGGCTTTGCCGGCGACGCACCTTCGAGGCGATTCGAAGGTGGCGCCTTTCGGCGGCGCCGACGGAACGTTTCCGGGTTTCCCCGTACCGCGTTCGTTCGGTATCGCCGAAGACCAGTTCCGGGTCGCCCCGCAACTGCATCCTCCGGCGCCGAGTGCTGAATCTGCCGAGTCGCCTCGGCCGGTTCACCCTCCGGCTTCGCCAGAGAGAATCTCCGGGTCGCCCCGAATCTTCTTTGCCCTCTGGCTTCTCCGACGTTCCTGGCCCCAGTTTCGCCCTGGCGCTTCGGTCCTTCGGAGGCGCCGACTGACAGATCCTCGGTTCGCCCCGATTCGCTGTCCTTCGGCTTGCCGCCCCTGCTTTCCCCAGGTTGCCCCGGCGTCGCATTGACGGTTGGGTCGATGATGAGTCCCTCTGGTTACGAACTTTGCATCCTCCGCTTGCGCGGCTGATGAATCTTCGCTCCCAGTCGAGTCCGCAGCCTTGCCTGACCTGCGATGCTGTATCAATTTCCTCCGGGTCTCCGCTATCGGCGAGCCGACCACGAACTCCCGTAACCTATCGCTCCTGCATCGTTTGGCCCTACCCGGCTGCTGTCCAACTCGCTGCGGGGTCACCAACTGATTTGAGACATTAGGACGGCTCGATCTGTGGAAGCAAGTGTAAATCTCCGATTAATTTGTGGATTTCACCAAGGCCAGTGCATTCATATCGAAATGTCGAAAAGAGATCAGGCGAATGCACGAAATATGCAGCATTCATGCGGGTTTTCGCGATGCCTGAGATCGGTTCTGACAAACATTCGAGGGGCATTCGAGGGCATTGCTTATGTACTGATTCATAAATGCGGCGGCAATTCGCTCGCTCGCGACTCGACCTTGCGCTGACGACTCCGTTCTTCGATGGAGTGATTGCGCCAGAGAAAAGGGTGGCGCGCCTCAGCGGCTCGGCGACACATCCAAGACGCTTGTGGCGGTCTGGCTCACCTTCGGCCACTGCTCGGATTCGTGACAACTCTTGAAGCGCTCAGTTATAAAGGGTCTTTACAGTTATTTTCGGGTCGGGCGCTGCACGGCGCAGAGAAAACGGCCGATATCACACTGTGGGATCAACGGAAAAAGGGGTTCATAGGCCATGCCGACTGCTGTCGCTGGGAAGGGTTTAGAAGGGATTGTCGCCGCCAACTCCGGCATCTGCTGGATCGACGGAGAAGCGGGCGTATTGGCGTACCGCGGCATCGACATCCACGAGCTGGCGGAGAACTCGACCTTCGAGGAGACAACTTATCTCCTGTGGAATGGCCGCCTGCCCGACCAGATGCAGCTACGCGAATTTCAATCCCAGCTCGCCCAGGCCCGTTCGATAGACCCACGCATCGTTGACCTGCTGCGTAGTTGCCCGTCCAGCGCAACGCCCATGGAGGTGCTGCGCACGGCCGTCTCGGCGCTCAGCTTCTACGACGCCGACGAAAAGGACAACGGACACGACGCCAATGTGCGCAAGGCCTACAATCTCACGGCGCAGATCGCAATGATCGTGGCTATCTACGATCGGCTGCGCAAGGGACTCGCGATCGTCGCCCCCGACCACTCGCTGAGCCACGCCGGCAACTTTCTCTGGATGCTCAACGGCGTCAAGCCATCGGAGACGGCGACCCGCACCCTCGATATCGCCCTGATTCTCCACGCCGATCACGAGCTGAACGCTTCGACCTTCGCCGCTCGCGTCATCGCCGCCACGCTCTCCGATATTCACTCCGCGACTACGGGCGCTATCGGCGCTCTCAAAGGGCCTCTGCACGGCGGCGCCAACGAAGCCGTCATGCGCCTGTTGCATGTGATCGATGAGGCCGGCGCCGATCCGGTGGACTACGTGAAGGGCATGCTCGCGGCCAAACAGAAGGTCTCCGGCTTCGGCCATCGCGTCTACAAGACCGAAGACCCGCGCGCGACGCATCTGCGCCGCATGAGCGAGCAGCTCGGCAAAGACGCTGGCCAGCCGAAGTGGTACGAGATGTCGCGCGCCATCGAGCTCTATATCAATCGCGAGAAGAAGCTCAACGCCAACGTCGACTTCTATTCCGCTTCGACCTATGCCACGCTCGGCATCGACATCGATCTCTACACGCCTATCTTCGCCGTGAGCCGCATCGCAGGATGGAGCGCCCACGTGATCGAGCAGCTCGATGACAATCGCCTGATTCGCCCCCGCGCCGAATACATCGGGCCCGAATACCCAACGAGCTGGACGCCGGTCGGAAAGCGGCTCTAGCGCGCCCGCCTTTCATCGCGTCAACTCGTCTCCTTTGCAACGAAGCCCTCCGTGACGGAGGGCTTCGCGCTTTGATCCTGCGGGCCGAACGTTGCTGGGCTTAGTGCGGAAATACAACCAGGGCTTCCTGCTCATTTTTGGGCGCATGGGAAATAATACGCGCCTCCCAGCTTCCCGCCGCGATCACCCGAAGGCTGAACCCATTGTCCCCAGCCACGAATCTCAGCAAGGTCGCGGCATGCTCATCGGATGGAATCCCAAGCCACATCACGCGCTGTCCCGGATGTTCACGATTCGAGAGAGACACAAGGCCGCGTTCGACGTCGAGCGATACGTCGTAGACGCCGGGAGGAAACGACTGGCTTTTCACCTTGAAGGCGAAAGGGATATCGCCCCGCCAATTTTTCGTTTGAGCCATGCCGCT
>DATHNJ010000009.1:0-11009 GCA_035486155.1 Occallatibacter sp.
ATCGTGACCCTGCACGACCTTTATCCATTCGATATCCCTGATAACTTCGGGTTGCTGAAGAGCGCGGTGAATCGTCAGGTGGTGCGGCAATGCCTGCAGTCGGTCGATGCGATCGCGTGTGTCTCGGAGAGTACGCGGAAGCAACTTGCTCGCTGGCTCGGCGCTCACATCACGGAAAAAGCGTTTACCGTGCCGAATTCCGTGGAGCCGATTCCATCGAGTTGCGCACGCGCGCCCAAGCCCCTGCATAAGAATCAGCCGTTTCTGTTGTGCGTGGCGCAGCACCGGCGGAACAAGAATATCCCGCTCGCGCTGGAGATCTTTGAGCAGTCGCTGCGCACGGGAGCCATTGCGCCGGAGACGCAACTGGCGATCGTCGGCGTCTCGGGACCGGAGACGGAGACAATCGAGAGGCAAATCCGCAGCGCGCGCCTGGAGCGGTGCGTGGTCATTCTGAGTGGAATCAGCGACTCCGAACTGCAATGGTGTTATCGCAATTGCGAGCTGCTTCTGGCGCCTTCGATCGTGGAGGGATTCGGGTTACCAGTGGTAGAAGCCCTGCTTGCCGGGTGCAAAGTGGTCTGTTCCGATATTGCGGCGTTTCGCGAAGTTGGAACGGAAGGATGCCGCTACGTTCAGCTGGGCGATGGCGAACTGGATAGGTTTACAACTGCGGTCGGCGAAATGCGCAAAACAGCACGGATTTTGCCCGTGTCGATGTCCTGGCTATCTGCATCCGTAATTGCGGAGAAGTATATAATCCTGTATCGACGCCTGCAGACTCGCCCCGTAAGCCAAAGTTACGGAACGGTTAGAGTCTCTCGGATAGGGAGCGGAGACGGCGTCTAACTTGGGCGTCTTTATCTTTCTTCCACGCGCGGCCGACTTATAAGCGAAATGTAAGCTGTTTGTCAATTCCTCGGCCATCTTTTGGTGATCAGATTGGTTTCGGGGGAGAATACTTATATGGTCAAAGAAGTGGAGTTATCGGTGGGCGAACACGAGGAAAGCACATCTGCGCCGCGACTCGGCACGATTCTGATCGTTGAAGACGATCCACGCATGCAGAAGGTTTTGCAGCGCGTGTTTGCTATCGAGCATTACGAGGTGATTACCGCAGGCGACGGACAGACAGGTTTGGATATGTTTCGCAACCATCGTCCCACGGCGGTCATTCTGGACCTGATTCTGCCAGAGATTTCGGGGCGCGAGTTATGCCAGAGCATGAAGGCGATCTCGAACGATACGCCGGTGATTGTGTTGAGCGCAGTGGCTGAGGTTGTCGACAAGGTATTGCTGCTGGAACTTGGCGCAGACGACTATGTGACGAAGCCCTTTAGCCCGCGCGAACTGATGGCGCGCGTGCAGGCCGCTATTCGGCGCAGACGGCGACCTGCCGCGGCGCAGACGTATCGCTTTGCGGGCTGCGAGCTTGACTTCCAGAAGATGACGGCGCGGCGCGGAGAGACGCCGATTCCGCTAACCTCGCACGAGTTCCGGTTGCTGAAGTTCTTCACGGAAAATGCAGAGCGCGTGCTGAGCCGCGAAGAGCTATTGAATGAAGTTTGGGGATACAACTGCTATCCGACGACGCGCACCGTCGACAATCAGATCTTGAAACTGCGGCAGAAACTTGAACCCGATCCGTCGAATCCGCGGCATCTTCTGACTATCTATGGAGCGGGATATAAATTCGTTCCCTAATGCGCAAAGCAAGTAGTAGTATCCGGTAAATTTAATGACACTGCAACGGCGGGAAAATCGTGGTATACGGACTCGTGTGCTGCTCATCGCCGCCATGGCGGTGATCATCGGCTTCGCGACCTTTGCCAGCCTCCTTACTATTCGTCATCGCCTGGAAGGCGCTCTGACGGCGAACGTATCCGCGGATCTGTTGCGCTCGATCGAGACATTCGAAAATCTGCAGGCTCAGCGCGTGAATGCTCTAGACCGCGAAAATGCGCTGGTGGCCGATCTGCCTACGCTCAAAGCGCTGATGACGACCAGCGACGACCGTACGATTGAAGACGGCGCCGTGGAGTTCTGGAAGGTCAGCGGCGACGATCTGTTTGCTCTGGCCAATCGAGATGGGAGAATCGTCGCGGCTTATGCGGGCAAGACGGCGGCCGATGAGGAGCTTCGCAAGAGCCTGGGATCGGCGCTTGGATCTTCCGCTCGCCCGTACGTCATTTGCGGAAACAATCTCTATGCGACTTCAGTGCGTCCGCTCGTTTTCGGCAGTGAGGCCAGCGGCACCATTCTCGGCTACGTTATCAGCGGCGCCGCCATCAATCGAGCAACGGTCGGCCAACTGAGCAAGGCTACGGGCGTCGATGCGCTGTTTGTAACCGGCAATCATGTCCTCGCTGGATCGCTGCCCTCGGAACTTGAAAGCAGCCTTGCGGCGCATCCCGTTCCGGCGGCCATCGACCGCGCCGGCTCCGTCACGATACAAGTCGGAAATGAGCCGTTTCTGGCGGTGGGACGCGACCTGTCGGCCAGGGCTTCGGCGCCTCTTGAATTGATCGAGCTAAAGTCGCTGGCCGAAGAGAAGCGATCCATCCGCGAAATTGACCGCCTGGTTTTGATCGCTGGCTTTCTCGCTTTGGTCATCGGCGCAGTTCTGATGACATTTCTCTCGCGAGGGGTTACCCAGCCGCTGGAGCAGCTCGCGGCCGGCGTACGCGCCTTCGCGGCTGGCGACAGCGCCCACATTTTGCCCTATCGCGGCACCATGGAAGTGCGCGAGCTCAGCACGGTATTTGCCCGCATGCGCCAGGAGATACTCAACACCAACCAGGCGCTGCTGGAATCGGAACGCCTCGCGACGATCGGCCGAATGGCAAGTTCGGTCTCGCACGATCTGCGACACTATCTCGCTGCAGTCTACGCAAATTCGGAGTTTCTGGCGGCCGGCCACCTAAGTGACGAAGAAAGAACTGAGATCCTTTCTGAGATTAGGACCGCAGTGGATGGCACGACGGAACTACTGGAGTCGCTGCTTATATTTAGTCGCAGCGGGCCGGGAATTCGGCGCTCGCATCAGCTTGTAAGCACGCTTGTCGAGCGCGCCGTATCGATCGCGCGGGCCCATCCCGACGCCGCCCACGTGGAGTTGACTCTAAGAAATCAGACTCCTGGGGAAACCAGCGCGGTGGTGGATGGGAAGCAAATTGAGCGGGCCATCTACAACTTAGTGCTTAACGCGTGTCAAACTATACATAGCAACGGCGATCCGTCGCGGGTGGGAGTAAGTCTGGATGTGCGCTCGACGGAGATCATCCTTGGCGTTACGGACAACGGAGACGGCGTTCCCGAGGGCATTCGCAACACCCTGTTCGAGCCGTTCGTGAGCGAAGGCAAGCAAAAGGGCTCGGGGCTCGGATTGACGCTCGCCCAGTGCATCGCAGCGGAGCATGGCGGCGATGTGATCCTGGTAAGCAGCCGGCCCGGAGAGACGATTTTCCGGATGACGATTGCGCGGGCTTTGTCTGAACAACCGATGCCCGCGATAGAAGAACGAACGCGAGTGAGGACTGCATGAATCGACGCCGGCCGATGCGCCCCGACCTTATAGGCCGAACACGGCGGGGAAAGAAAGCGCATTGGCAGGCATGGTTCTGGATACTGGCGGCATGTTTCTCCGCGCGAAGCGCACGCGCCCAGGACGACGTTGCCGAAAAGGTGAAGCAGTTAACCGAAGCGATGAGCCGAGTACAGGCTCAATTAAACGAATCACAAAAGCAATTGGAAGAGCTTCGCCAGCAGTTGGCGGCCTTGCAAGGCGCTTCCGCGCCGGCAGGCGAACAGAATGGGGCGTCTGATGCTGCGAAGCTGGCTGCGCAGGTGGAAGATTTGCGCGAGCGGCAGGCTTTGCAGGAGACGCAGATCGCGGTGCAGGAACAGGCAAAGGTTGAGAGCGAATCGAAGTATCCGGTCAAACTGAGTGGCCTTGTTCTGATGACGGGATTCGCCAACACGGGAAATGTTGATATGGCGGCCACGCCGACGATTGCGATTCCGGGAAGCGGCAGCAGCGGCATCTCTCTGCGACAGACGGTACTGGGATTCGATGCGCGCGGGCCTCATGTGCTGGGAGCGCGCAGCCACGGCGACCTGCGCGTCGACTTCGATGGGAGCCTGGAGCCTACCGTTAGTTATAACGGCGGATATGGAGCGGGCCTGCTTCGCCTGCGAACTGCGCATGCGGTTCTCGACTGGACCCGTACCGAAGCGTTTTTTGAACTGGATCGGCCCCTGATCAGTCCGAATGCGCCGAGTTCGCTCACTGCCGTTGCAGAGCCCGCTCTTGCCTGGTCGGGAGATTTGTGGAACTGGAGTCCGCAGGTGGGAGTTACGCAGGATTTTCGATTGGGAGGGGCGCCGCTGCTGCGCGCGCAGGCTGCTCTAGTCGATGTGGCTGATGCGCCCTACACCTCCATGCTTGCCGCTGCCAATGCCACTGCAGGCGCCGCGCCGAGTACGGGAGAAGCGAGCCGCTGGCCCGGTGTTGAGTCGCGCCTCGCAGTGCTCGGCAGCCAGGCGGATGACAGCACGCAAATTGGAGTCGGCGGGTTTTTCGCGCCCCATCATAGCGCAATAGGAACGCGCTTCGATTCATGGGCAGGCACTGTCGATTATCGATTCCGGCTTCCGGCAGGCATGCAGGTGAGCGGCTCCTTCTATCGCGGCCAGGCGCTCGGCGGATTGGGCGGCGGCGCTTACAAGGACTATGTGTACAGAGTCGATCCCGATGGCATCGGCGAGGCAGGAACGGGCTATTACTATCGCACGCTCGACGATCTGGGCGGCTGGGCGCAGTGGAAGCAGAGGATCAGCGAACGGTTGGAGTTCAATGAGGCGCTGGGCATCGACAACGTGCCGGCGCGCGACTTGATCCACTATGCCGGGGCGGCTACGGCCGTGTATCAAAACCTGGCGCGCAACAGGACTGTGACGGGGAATGTGATCTACAGTCCAAGTTCGTATTTTCTTTTCTCTTTGGAATACCGGCGGATTGAATCTTCTTTTGTGAATGGACCTACGGCTGCCAGCGATGTAATCGGGGTGGCTGCGGGATATAAGTTTTGACGATGCCAGGAAAGCAGAGAGCCCTACGTTATTTTTTGCTATGGGTCGTTGCTCTCGGGTCGACCGACGTATGGGGTCGAACACAGAGCACCGAACCAGCTATCGATGTGCATGTGCGCATTCAACTGCCGAAGCCGGCCGCACATGGACACGCGCCACCCGTCGTGGTCTGGCTCAAGCCGCTGGGCGACACGCTGTCCAAACCTTTCATCCCCGACGCCCGCTACACCTTGGCGCAGAAGAATCGCACCTTTATTCCTCACTTGCTTGTGGTTCCTGTGGGCGCGCAAGTCTTCTTCCCCAATCTCGATCCCTTCTTTCACAACGTCTTCTCTCTGTTTGACGGCAAGCGCTTCGACCTTGGACTCTACGAGGCCGGCGTAACCAAGCAGGTGACCTTCTCGCGCGAAGGCGTCTCCTACATCTTCTGCAACATCCATCCAGAGATGAGCGCCGTGGTCCTGGTTTTGTCGACGCCTCTTTATACGACCCACGGAACCAACGGCGTGTATGCGATTCCCAATGTGCCCGCCGGCGAATATGAGATGCACGTGTGGATAGAGGGACTGACGCAGCCCGCCCTGGAGCGGATGAAGCGCCGAGTACAGGTCGCTGGCGACGGTGATTTGGGCGCTGTGGATGCGTCGACGGCGCCGCGGGAACCGGCTGAACACCTGAACAAGTTCGGTCAACCGTACGATCGCGACACCAACTCGACGAACTATTAGAGACGGGTTCGCAATGCTTCAGGACGCGCGGCGATTGAGCGTCGATGCGCTTCGTCTGCGCGACGCCGGCGCCGACACGCCCACGAATTGAAGAGCAATGCGGAGAATAAACTCCGGATTGTAGCGAAGGTAGCGCCACCAGAGGCGTTTGGGATCCTGAAGCAGGCGATGAAGCCATTGAAGTCCGGCGCGCCTTATCCATCCTGAACAATCGCGAATGCGCCCGGTATGGAAATCGAATGCAGCGCCGACGCCGAACATCAGATGAGTGTCAAGCTTGGGCAGGTAACTGCGCATGAACTTGTCCTGCTTCGGCGCGCCGAGGCCGATCCAAATCATGTCTGGCCGAAGCTCTCGAATCTCCGCGATCAACTCGCGTTCCTCCATCTTGTCCAATGGACGAAATGGAGGCGTGCGCGTTCCCACGATCTTTACCCAGGGAGCGAGCCGTTTGAAGTACGCGGCAAGTTCATCGGCGACTCCGTCGTTGCCGCCGTAGAGATAGTGGGAGTAGTGGGCGAACTCTTTGCGCAAAAAGATTTCACGCATCAGATCGGGGCCGGTGACCTGCTGCATGCCGCGCAGACCCTGCAGACGGCCCACCCAGACAGTAGGTATTCCGTCGGCGAGTACGACTGACGCATCGGCAAGAGCTTCCGCGAACTCCTGATCGCGTTGAGCCATCATGACTCCATGAACCGTAACGGCGGAGAGATAACCTTTCTCTCTGCGGCGGAGCATGCGGAGAAGCTTCGACAGGGCTTCCTGCATGTTGAGCGCATCGACGCGTACGCCGAGTACATCGGCCGTCGGGCAAGCCTCGGCGGCAAAATGCTCCTCACGCTGTTGGTCGAAATCTTCTGTTACGACAATGGCGGCTTGCGATTTCATCTGCCGGTCTCCTCGCAGACGGCTATGGTCGTGCGCTGTTCGGGTCGACGCGCGGCGTGAAACAAGAGAATGGTGAGGGGAATGTAAACAAGAAGCGAGATTGGTCCGCATAAGAGCCGAGCGACAGCCATGCCATGTGCGCCATACTTCGGCAGCAGCCACGGCGTCGCCAGAATCATCGCAATGCCCCCAGCGAGGTTCACCAGCGTCGCAACGCGGACCTTGCCGAGCGCCAGCAGCGTGTAGGCCCCAGTGACGCTGAGCGCCTGGAGCGCACTGCCACAGACGAGATAAGGCAACACCGGGCGGCCGGCTTGGGCAATCGTCTGCCCCGCCCAGATAGTCAGGATGCGGTTGCCGAGCGCCAGCAATGGCGCGGCGCAGACAGCGACCAGCAATACGTTGGCCCCGAGGGTGAGAGCTACCACGCGACGCAGCGGGCCCAATGAATCGCCGGTGCTGCGCGCCGACACATAGGGAAAGAGAAAGTGCAGGCCGGCCGCGGCGATTCCATAGACCGGCTGCGCCATCTGTGCGCACAGCGCGTACGAAGCGACCGTCGCCGCGCCGAGATAGACTCCGGTGATGAGTCGATCGACCTGGCCGAAGAGCACGCCAGCGACCGCCTGAATCCAGGAGAAGACGCCAAAGCTGAGCAGCGAACGCGTTGCATCGGGATGAAATGCTGGACGAAGCGCACTGGCGCCGGTGAGTCGCCGCAACTCTACAAGCTGCGCAGCCAGGCCGGCGATGGTGAAGATCGCCGTCGCCAACATGATGCTGACAACTCCGTGTCCGGCCAGGACCAGGAGCGCCGCCGCGAGCAGAGCCAGCAGCCGGCCCATCAAGCTGAAGCGCACGGCTACGCCGTAGCGCTCGAAAGCGCGCTGTGTGCTGACGCAGACGGTTTCAATCGCGCGAACAAACATCAGGATGCTTGCTATCCGCAGCGACCAAAGACACTCGTGGCGAAGCGGTGCGTTGGATGCGGCGATGTGATCGGCCCCGAGGGGCGACAGAATCCAAGCGAGCAGCGCGACCGCGATGCCCAACACCACATGAATGCCCATCGTGCTCCGTACCGCCTGTATAAGGCCGGTTCGGTCGCTGGCGCCGCGCGCGATCGATACGTAGCGAATGTTTGCGTCGCCAAAGCCGGAGGCCACAATCGAGCCGATCGTGAGCGCTGCGCTCGCGACCATCCAGACGCCGTATTGCGCGACGCCAAGACCGCGAATTGCAATGGGCGCGACGACGAGCATCCCCACCGGGTAGGCGATATAGTCGAGCACGCCGTAGGCGGCGTTGGAGAGATGGACTCTCATCGATTCCTCGTGCCGGATACGGGAACTGCCATCGTCTCTTCAAGCTAGTGCGCCGGCCGGACGGGGGGTGTCAGGCCACAGTCAGATGAATGTCACCGATTTGTCATTGGGAAAGACACGAACGGAACAACTGCAACGAGACTGCGCCGACGCGGAAAAACATTCCACGCCAAAAAGACGAAGGCGCCGGCTGCATAGGCTCCGGCGCCTTTGTCGTTCGTCTTCATTACCAGCCGATCGCGACCAGCAGCGTCTGCGGCTGTGTGCAGGAGACGTCGCTCGAGTAGCCGCCCGAGTCATCGTACGGGAACGCGTACTGTTGGTTGTTGATGGCGATCGAATGCATGAACTGCGCGTAGTGGTCCGATGGATCAGTCTGGTAGAACGTGGTTGGGTTTCCCCATATGCCAGGGTTCGCCAGGGAGCCGTCGGGGTTGAAGGTCCCTGCGCCGGCGACGTGACGGTAGATGGCGGCTGAAAGCGCCGGATAATCCGTGAGGCCGGAGCCGTTGGGACCGGCGAGAGGAATCGTCAGCCCATTCTCCGACCAAATCTGACTGATGTAGTTCGAGTAGTAGTCCTGATAAGGACCGCCCGCGTTGAATCCACCCGCTCCGGGTTCTTCGATCTCATAGGGCGCGATCACCTCCGCTTGGAATTGAGAAGGAACGGCGTCTATGTAGCGTTGGAAGGTGGTCGCGCGATTCTCCGCGAAGGCGGCTGCATTTTCGCCGACTGCGATGTTGGTTCCGTCGCTGCATGTCAGGTTGAAGGCGAGCTTGACGCGGAACGCGTCCACTCGCGTGGTGTCGCCGTTGAAGAAGTACCCTCCACCGTTGGCTGCGCCAATGGTGTACTCGATGAAGTCGAAGTAGTCGTCGTTGTTCTGCTGCGCTTCGCCGAGATAGAAGTACATGCGGCCCGAGGCGTTGGCCGGCATCTGGAAGGTTGGTTGTTGGGCAATCGTGCTGGTCGTTGTGACGTTGTTGATGGTCACGCTCCAGGTGATCTGATCGTCTGTGTACTGCCCGTTCGTCCGGTTCAGGAATTTGAAGACCAGCGCGTCGCCCTGCGCAGTCGGCGGCATGTTGCTTGCATCCCAGAAGGACGGCTTCGAGCCCAGAACTGCGGTCGTGGCGCTGACCGGCGTGGTTGAGATGAGGGTGGTCTTGTTAGTCGCGTCCGAGGACTGAACAAGGTAGTAGTACTTTGTGTTCGCTGACGCGAGCACATCCTGGAATCCGTTCGACTTGGTGGTTCCGATCTGAAAGCTACTGGTCGCGGTGATATTGGAACTCGTGCCGCGGTAGATGTTGTAATTCACCGGCGCCTGCCCCGTGGTGGCCGGCCAATTGAGGTCGATCTCGTTGGCATTGACCGTCACCGCAGAGATCGCGGTTTCCGGCGCCAGCGTCGTTGCGGCAACTTGCAAAGAGATGTCGGCCGAGACGCCGTCCTCATCTGCCGCTTGCACGGCGTAGTAGTAGGCGCTCGATGCGGGCAGCGCGTTGTTCACGAATGCCGTACCCGTCAGGTTCACCGCGATCTCGTTGGTCGGAGATGGCGTGAAGTTACTGGTCGTGCTGCCATAGACGTTATAGGCGATATTGGCGCAGTTTGCTGGAGCCGTAATCGCCGACCAACTGAGCGCGACTGTACTCGACGAGGTTGCGGTTGCCGCCAACCCCGCAGGCGCAGCGGTCGGAACAGAGATGCACGAATTGGCTGAGTGTGTCTCTGCGCTTGCCTGCGCCGACGGAGCCGATGCGCCGGCGCCGTCGGCGGCTTCGACCACATAGTAGTAAGTCGTCGAGGCGTTCAGGCCAGTGTTGGGGTAAGTCACGCCGGTCAGTCCGCTGGCCACCAGATTAGAAGCCGATGGAGTGAATCCGCTGGTGGTGCTTGCATACACGTTGTATGTAACCGCGCAGTTGGGCGGCGGAGTGACTGCCGACCAACTGAGATTGATGATGCTGGGAGAGGTTGCAGTGGCGGTCAAGCCAGCAGGCGCGGAGGCGGGAGCAATGGTGCAAGTGCTGGCGGCGCCGCGAATCTCAAGGCCGCTCGACTTGGGCTGGTCTTCTGTGCCGCGCGTGTAGTTGATTGCGATCTGCCCGTTGTTGTCGGCGTTGGCCGTGAAGGACTCGACCAACGCGATGTTCGCGCCCCCTGCCTCGGCGAAGATGTCGAAGTTACTCAGCACCGTGGTTCCATTGATGGCGACGTTGAAGATGCGCTGTCCGGCCGCTGTCCAGTAGGTCTCGGCAAAGTGCAGCAGCACCGTGTACGGGGCGTCAGGCGCAAGCCCTGGGATGGTGTAGGTGAACGCCCCGTTGCGCTCGGTCTGGTACACCGCTTCGGGCGCGGCGTTGGCGACGCCTGCCGTGTTGACGACGTTGTTGGTGGCCGATGTTCCGCCGTTGGCGAAGTACTCGTCAGCGACGAAGGAAGCGTCGCCGCCGTTTGAGTTACTGACCGCGCCGCCGCCGGAGTGAATAGCGACGATCTCCGCCAGTGTAGGGCCTGCGCTTTGCGTGGTTGCGAAGACCTGCGCGGACGCGGGCGAGGCGCCGGCGGCGTCGACCGCTTCAACTACATAGTAGTAAGTTGTCGATGCAGTCAGCCCTGTGTCGTTAAAAGTCGCGCTTGTCAGGCCGCTCGCAACCTGATTGGCCGCGGACGGCGTGAAGCCCGGGGACGCGCTGCGAAACACGGCGTACGTCACCGTGCAATTCGACGGCTCCGTGACAGCGTTCCACATCAAGCCGATCTGAGTGGAGGACGCCGCCGTCGCAGTAAGCGCGCCTGGAGCGCTTGGCGCCGTAGTGCAGTTCTGAGTCGGCGGAGCGCCGGCTGCATTGATTGTCAGCGTCGCGGCATTGCTCGAGACTGTTCCGTTCGTGTCGCTCACAACGACCGTGAAGCTCGATGCGTTGTTCGATGTCGTTGTCGCAGGCGTCGTGTAGCTTGCCGC
>DATHNJ010000010.1:0-24229 GCA_035486155.1 Occallatibacter sp.
TGCGGCATGCGACGCCTGGTTTCGTCGGGCAGCTTAGTCTCGAGAATTCTGCCGACATGCGTTGCGACCAAACTTTGGCGATCGGCGCAGTCGAGCAGATCGCGCAGCGTGCGGAAGCCGTCGGGGGGGCCGCTCCAGACGGCGCGCATCACATCGTGGAGCAGAAGACCGCGCTGCAGCGCAGACAGGCCGAACTCCGCCGGCTCCCAGGCGCGCGCGCCGAGGCGAGCGGTGGCGAAGGCTTTGAAGGGGCATTGCGACTGCGCGGTGAGAGTAGCAGCGCCGCCCGGCGCTCTTCCGGCAGCAAAGGGCACCCGCGTTGCGTCATCGAAGGCGATGGCGAGCGGGTTGGTTCCGGCGGTAGTGAGCAGTTGCGCGGGGATGGGGCGCGGGGCTCCCGCTTGTTGCGCGACGATGCGCGAGGGGCGGGCTTCGGTTTCTGCGCGCAGCGAGGCGTAGCTGAAGTTGACGACCGCGGCGGAGGCGATCAATCTACGCGTGATGGATGCGGCAAGCTCGGCGTCGTGTCGCGGCGAAGCGTGCGGCAGAGCGAACTCGCGCTGCAACGAGAGGGGCAGAAGCGGATGGGCCGAGCCGGGCGCCGGCCACGCATCTTCGTCCGCGCCGAGGAACCAGACGCCATCGGCGGTGAGGCCCGCGGATTCGCCGGGGCCGGCGATCTGGATCGGCGCGTCGGTTGATTCGGGAGCAAACAGCGTGGTTTCGAGGACGCGTTCGAGAGAGGAGAGAAAGTCTGGCCATGCGATGCGGCGGCCGTCGAAACCGAGAGAGCCGGCGAGGTCGAGCGCGTCTTCCCAGCGCCGCCATGTTTGAAACTCAGCGCTGGAGAAACTCCGCTGGGATGGAAGGCCTATGGCGCGCAGGAGGTCGGGGACGAGGGAGACCCACTCGGTTGGCGTGCGGATGCGGCCTTTGGCTGCGTTGAGAAGGGACTGCGCCTGTTGCATGCGCTGCGTCCAAGCGGACGGCAGGGAGCTTGTGCGGAGAAATGCATCGAGCGTCCACTCGGGGCGTGCGAGGTTGCGCCGGCGCAGTGAGCGCATGTGCGATTGGAGAGCGAGGGCCGCTTCGGGCTCGGCGGTAAGGTATCCGCTGGAGAAGAGCCAGTCGAGATCGGTTTCGGCGAGCGAATCATCGAGCCACTGCAAGATGAGGAATGCGGCGCGCGCGAGCGGAATCTGCAAAAGCGGCATGCCCAGCGAGAATTCGAACGGAGCGGCGGCGCCGGGCGGGGCTGCGCGAAGAAATGCGCGCTCGATTTCGCCGCGGCGCTCGGCGATCTCCTGGGTGACGACGAGAAGACGCGCGTCGGGCTGAAGGACGAGCTGTTGCATGCACCATGCGGCGCAAGCGGAGAGCTCGGAGTCTTCGTCGCGAGCCTGATAGAAGTGGAGCTCGGTCGCGTTCGGGCCCATCTCCGGTTGTTGAGACGCGCCCCATGCGGCGAAGAGCTCTTTGTGGATAGGGAGCAGGCGATCGAAACCGAGGAGAAGAACGGGCGGGCGGTTGGCGGCGTCGCGCTTGAGGATGGGGATGAGTTCGAGCGGGAGACGCGACTGGCTGATGAAGCCGCCGCTGTCGCAGGTTTCGTCGAAGGCGGAGAGCCATCGGCTGAAGGCGCCGGCGTCGCGGTCCCATGCGGCACTGCGTGCGGCGGCGACCAGGAAACGTGGTGCATAGGAGGAAAGCAGGGAATGGGCATCCATCGCGAGGCGGGCCATGCGTCGGCGAGGCGCTTCCAGTGCGGTAACGAGGCGGCGTTCGCGGCCGATGATTTCGGCCCAGAGTTCCTGCTCCTGCGCGGGGTTCAGCGGCATGCGTTCGTCGCGCGCGTACTGCTCCCAGGCAGCGGAGATAAAGCTGGGCCATGACTGAATCGGAGGCGCGGGCCAGGCTATGGCGCCTTCGGCGCGTCGGCGACGATTGTAGGCCATGTGCGCGGCGCGTGCGGCGCGATCGCTGGCGGCGGCGACGATGCCTCCATCGGCGATCCACCTGTCAATTAATAGCGATGGGAATGCTGGCCCAACGAATGACCCCATATTGGGGTTATACGCCGCTGTTTCGGCGAGGCCTCGCGGTGGGAAACGCGGTTGTAAACTGGGATGTGATTCGCAGGTTCCTTGCTTGGTCGTTGCTGCTTGTTGCGCTGGCTGGATGCCGTTCGGGTCTGAAGACTCCGGCGGAGAACGACGCATCCTCGACTTCAAAAGTTTACAGATTGCGCGGGAAAGTGGTGGCGACCAACAGCGCCAGCGGCGAGGCGATGCTGGATCATGAAGCCATCCCAGGCTTCATGGATGCGATGACCATGCCTTACAAGCTGAAGGACCCGAGCATCCTGGGCGAGCTGCATCCGGGCGACGTGATCACGGCGGATTTGCTGGTATCGCAGGGCGCTGACGCGAGCGTTTTGCTCGATCACATCGTAGTGGTTGCGCAAGGCAAGCCGGACTACAAGCCGACGTCTGTTTATCATGTCCCGTCCGCGGGCGACGTTGTGCCGGACTTTGCGTTGCGCAATGAAGACGGGCGAACGATCCACTTGAAGCAGTTTCGCGGCAAGGCGCTGCTGATTACGTTTATCTATACGCGCTGCCCTTTGCCGAACTTTTGCCCGCTGGTGACGCGCAACTTTGCGGCGATCGAGAAGGCGCTGGCGGCGAATCCGACGCTTTATGCGCAAACTCATCTGCTGAGCGTAAGCTTCGATCCGGATCATGACACGCCAGAGCGGCTGCGGGCCTACGGCGCGCAGTATATCGGCAGCGAGGCGAAGAACGCCTTTGCGCATTGGGATTTTGCTGTTCCCAACAAGCCGGCGCTGGCGGAGATGGCTCACTATTTTGATGTGGGCATCACTGCCGGAGCGGACGAGACGATCACGCATACGCTTTCGACGACCTTGATTGGCCGTGACGGCAAGGTGGTGCGCTTTTATCCGGGCAATGAATGGACGCCGCAGCAGGCGCTAACCGATGTGGAGCAGGCGGCGGGCGGAGCTTTCTGATTTACAGGGCCCGAGAGAAAAGTGTGCATCGAGCGGCGGCAGACTCCCGTCTAACCAACTGATAACCTGATTACTGCTATGGCAAAAGTGACTCTGGTGTTCGCTCTGCTTTTGGTTTTGCTCGGCCTGGCTGGATTTGTGGGGACGGGAAGCCAGCATTACACCGCGCTGATTCCTGCCTGGTTCGGGTTGGCGCTGGGGGTGTTTGGATTTCTTGCGATCAGTCCAAGCGAGGGACGGCGCAAGCTATTCATGCACATCAACGTGACGATTGGCCTGCTGGGTTTTCTGGGCGGCGCGTCGGAAGCGATTCGCGGTTATCTGCACGCGAAGTCGGCGGGCGTTGAGCCGGACATGATCGCGCTGGCTTCAAAGCTGACGATGACCGGGCTGCTGCTGGTCTACGTAATTCTCTGCGTGCGCTCGTTTATCGCGGCGCGCCGCGCAAGGCTGGTTTAGCGCATGCCATCGATGCGCGGCGGCATGGGGATGAGCATCGAGCGCGGCGCATCTCGCGGGATGCGCGCCGCACAGGCCGATCATGCGAAGCGCACAGTCAATTTGAAGAAGCTGTGGCCGCAGATCTGGACGCTGGTCGCGCCCAGGAAGGGCCTGCTTGTTTTGGGCCTTTGCCTGATGACTGTGAATCGACTGGCCGGGCTGGTGATGCCGTACACGTCGAAACCGCTGCTGGATAAGGTTCTGTCGCCAACGGGGAATGCGGCGCTGCTGCCCCGTTTCATCGTCTATGTGTTTTCCGCGATGCTGTTGCAGGCGATTACGTCGTTTTCGCTGACGCAGCTGCTATCGAAGGCAGGGCAGCGGCTGATCGCGGACATGCGCCGCCAGGTGCAAAAGCATGTCGGGCTGCTGTCGGTGGCCTACTACGATGAAAACCGCACGGGCACGCTGGTTGCGCGCATCATGAGCGACGTGGAAGGCGTGCGTAACCTTGTAGGCACCGGGTTGGTGGAGTTTGTCGGCGGCCTGGTGACGGCGGTTCTGGCGTTTATCTATCTCCTGCATCGCAGCGTGTCGGTGACGCTGACGGTTTTTGCGGTGGTTGGTTCGTTCGTTTTCCTGCTGCAGTACGCCTTCAAGAAGATCCGTCCTGTATTTCGCGAGCGCGGCAAGATCAATGCGGAGGTGACGGGGCGGCTGACGGAGTCTTTGGGCGGCGTGCGCGTGATCAAGGGGTATCACGCCGAAGATCGCGAGCACGGGGTCTTTTCGGCGGGCGTGGATCGCCTGCTGGCGAATGTCATGAAGTCGTTGACGATGACCAGCGTGATGTCGTCGGCCTCTACGACGGTTCTGGGGCTGGTTTCGGCGCTGGTGATGTGGCTGGGCGGCCATAGCGTGTTGAGCCACACGTGGACGGTGGGCGACTACTTCAGCTACAACATGTTTCTCGCTTTCATGATTGCGCCGCTGTTCCAGGTGGTGAATATCGGCACGCAGTTGACCGAGGCGTTTGCGGGTCTGGATCGCACCAGCGAGATCATGGCGGAGTTGGAAGAGAACCAGACTCCGGGACGCGCGCTGAAGATGCCGCCGATCGAGGGAACGGTGCGCTTTGAGGATGTCGAGTTCGCCTACGAGCCGGAGAAGCCGGTGCTGCACGGCATCAGTTTTTTGGCGAAGCCGGGCACAGTGACGGCGCTGGTGGGCTCTTCGGGCTCGGGCAAATCGACGATCATCAGCCTGCTGTGCGCATTCCACACGCCATCGAAGGGACGCGTAGTCGTGGACGACGTGGATCTGGCGGCGGTGGACTTGAATACGTTCCGATCTCAGCTTGGCGTCGTGTTGCAGGACTCGTTTCTATTCGATGGAACGATTCGCGAGAACGTAATGTTTTCGCGGCCGGAGGCGACGGAAGAGCAGTTTTTATTCGCGTGTCGAACGGCGCGGGTGGATGAGTTCGCCGAGCGTTTTCCGGATTCCTACGACACGATCGTGGGCGAGCGCGGGGTAAAGCTTTCCGGCGGACAACGGCAGCGGCTTTCGATTGCGCGCGCGCTGCTGGCGCAGCCGCGGATTCTGATTCTCGACGAGGCGACAAGCTCGCTTGACTCGGAGTCGGAAGCGATGATCCAGACGGGCCTGAACCAATTGATGAAGGGGCGAACGACGTTCGTGATTGCGCATCGGCTCTCGACGATACGGCGCGCCGATCAGATTCTGGTCATCGAGCAGGGCGTGATTGTGGAGCGGGGCAACCACGCGGAGCTCTACGCGCTGGGCGGCCGCTACTACGACCTCTACACGCGCCAGCATGGGCTGGAGGCGAATCTGTTTCTTGCGCCTGGCGAAGGCGATGTGGTTCCGGCGTAAAATATTGCAGAATGAATGAGCTAGGGCGTCACGCTAGAATCGTCTCGATGCGGCAGGTAGAGAAAATTTGGGAAAATGGTGTAAGATGAGGGTATGCGTAAGGGCGATCCAATCGCGTAACTAGTGCGGACTGACTACCTCAGCCGTGACCAAGCTTATCTTGGCTCGGTTTCTCCGCAACAATAAGCTCCTCCAGGGCTGTTCGTGTCTCCTGCGGCAACTCCCTAAAATCTCCTCCCTCAGCCAGCTCCCGTTGCATAGCTGTCTTAAAGCGAACCTTTGCGGTGCTGCTCTTGAGGGTATCGCGCAGGTAGTCGCGGCAATCGGTGCAGACCTTCGCGATCCGAAAGCGAAGCTCGGTCTGGTTGTCACGGTCGCTGGTCTGACGATAATCGTCGGCGAGATAGCAGGCGAAGTTCACAGAAACGTCGGGAAGAAACTTCTCCAAGCCAATGCGCGGGTAGCTGGGAAGTTTTGCCAAGGCTTCTTCGCTCAAGCGAATGGCTTCGCGGCGGTCCCCCAGTTCATCCCACGTGAGAGCAAGATTGCAATAAGCGCCCAACTCCGTTGGATCGATTGTGATGCACTGCTTCAGGTCTTTCTTGGCGTTTCTGAGAAGTTCAACGAATTCATCGGATGCTTTGCGACTCTTTTCCGCGGTTCTATAGCGGACCAGGGCCGCTGCGCCGCGCATACGGTAAGCTTCTGCGCTGTGCGGGCTGCAGTGGAGCGCGCGATCGGCATAAAGCAGAGCTCTTGCCGCGTCGTTATCGGTTTGCGCGCCAGTTTGAAAGCGCACCAAATACGAGCGAGACAGGGCCAGATACAACTTCAAGAGATTGGCATCGTCGAGCACGACGACGCTGACTGCAACGATCTGCAACTCATCAATGAGCGTGTCCTGCTGACGGACTTCGCTCTTCCACGTGCTGGGTTGCTTTCGAGCCGAGTCCTGCTCTTCGGGATATTTGGCCTCCAATTCGAGAATGAGGTTCAAAACGTTCTTCTGTAACTGAGAGATGATAGGGAATTCGGCGCGGATCTGAGTCTTCAGTTCCTGCAAATCTGTTTCCGCTGCCGAACGAATTTTCTCGATTTTCTTTTCGCTCTCTTCGGCGAGAGACTTCGTATCCTCCCGGACTTTTTGCAATTGCTCTTTAGCGTCCTGACGGCTGACGATGACAGTCGCCAAGGCCAGGAAGCTGAGGATAGTGGAGTAGAGGCCGACCAGAAGCAAGAGCTTATCGAGCAGAGATTCGTCCTGCTCCATCGCTTCGTGTGCGGCTGCCTCGATTTCCTTTTGCTGGTCAGCGGACGATGTGTGCTCGTTGATCGGCGATACAACTCTGAGAGGCGACGTAGACGCGCCTTCAATGATGCCGTTGCTGCGGCCTGAGAGCCAGACGGCATAGCCGATCAAGGCGGCGAAGATAGGAATTCCGATGCATGCGAGGCCGAGAAAGAGAATTCGTGCGCCTCTTGCGATTGGTTTCAAAGACGAGGCGGATTGAGTTTTCGCGCTTTGCTCGGCATTTTCAGCTTGAGCATGCGATGGAGAAGATTTGAGATCTGAATTCGACATGGGCTCTCGCTTCTCAAGAAGATTGAGGTGTGATTTGCGAAAAGAAAAGGACTGCGTGTGGCGGAAATGTATCACAGTGAGATGAAGGGAGCGACCGCAGACTCAAGCGCCGCTGCTTGACGGTCAGTCCCATATCCTGAGAAACTGAATTTGTTCAAAGCGCGAAACGCGCAACCACTATGCGAGACGCAACTCCCCAAGGCACATATCGCGTTCAAGCTCTGGACCGGGCCTTTGCTGTTCTGGATTTACTCGGCGAGAGCGAAACTCCTCTCGGCCTGGCTCAGGTAGCCTCCTCCCTGCAACTTCACAAGAGCACGGCGCACCGCTTTCTGATGGTGCTGGAGCGCCATCATATGGTGGAGAGGACGACCAACGGGAAGTTCCGCCTGGGGCTTCGTCTGTTCGATTTTGGAAATCGCGCGATTGAGCAGTATGACTTGCGCGAGCGCGCGCAGCCGCACCTGCGGCGGTTGGTGGCGGAGACAGAAGAGACGGCGCATTTGTGCGTGCTGGAGCAGGCGCGGGTGATCTACATCGACAAGATCGAGCCGGCGCGTTCGGTGCGCATGATTACGCGCATCGGATCGAGCAATCCGGTGCATTGCACGTCGGTGGGCAAGGCGATTCTGGCGTTTCTGCCGGAGGAGCGGGTGAACGAAATCCTGCGGCGCACTAAGTTCGAGCGCTTTACGCAACGCACGATTCCTTCTGCCGACGCGTTGCGCACGGAGATCGAGAAGACGCGCCGCCGCGGCTACGCGGTGGACGACGAAGAGCTGGAAGAAGGCTTGCGTTGTATCGCGGTGCCGCTGCTCGATGCGCAGCGATCCCCGGTGGGCGCGGTGAGCGTCTCGGGGCCATCATTTCGGGTGACGGCGCAGAAGTTGCCATCGATCGCCAACCATCTGGTGCAATGTGTGCGCGGAATCTCGGCGGACATGGGTTTCACTTCCGCGAGCAGAAACAGCCGCGTGGCCTGGCCTGCCTAGCGCAGCGAGTTCCTTGAATCGCATTTCGATCCGGTTATCGTTCAGGAATCCAGTTGGGGCCGATCAGTTCGCGCAGCTTTTGCGGCGTCGCCCAGGAAGCCGCGCCGGCGAAGCGGTTGATCCATGCGGGGCCTGCGCCGATGCGTACGCGGTCGGGCGTAAACTCCGGCGAGAGCGCGTTGGCCATCAGGGCGTAGCTCACGCCGTCGTGCAGTTTGAGCGCCTTCCAGCAGCCGCCGGGAACCGCGACGACGGGTCGCTGGCCGTGTGCGACATCGTTGCCCAGAACCACCTTCTCCACTTTTCCGTCCGGATGAAAGATGAAGTAATCGACGGGACCGCCTTCGATGAGAATGTGCGTGTCGTCCGGCGCGAGCCAGTGCAGGTAATTGGTGGGCTTGTCGCGGGTGAGCATGTAGTAGACCTGGCTCTGGATGGCTAGCGAGCGTCCATCGATCGCGGCTCTCTGGGCCGATTCTCCGATCAGGCCGAGATAGCCTGACTCTTTGGGCAGAGGCTTCAGTCCGAGGGCGTTGATGAGCTCATGTGCTCGCGCGTCGCTGCCTGTGGGCGCTACGGCGAATGCGGATAGGCCGATGAAAGCAAGGATGGCGAACAGGACCGGCTTCATAGGTGAAAGAGTAGACGAGCGGCGACCTTCGCATCGACTGTGAATCTAAGGATACGGGGCGGTTTTTTAACTGGGAGGATGGAATGGAGCTCGGTCTCAAGGATAAAGTGGCGCTGGTTACCGGATCGACGGCGGGCATCGGACTGGCGATCGCCGAATCGCTTTCGCGCGAGTGTGCGCGGGTCTATGTGAATGGGCGCACGCAGGAGCGCGTGGATGCAGCGATTGCCAATGTGCGTTCCACCGGCTGCGGCGGCGAGGTGCATGGCGTCGTCGCCGATTTTTCGACTGCGGCTGGCGCGGAAACGGTCATCGCCAAGCTGCCCGAAGTGGATATTCTCGTGAATAACGTGGGGATCTTTGAGCCCAAGCCGTTCCTCGAGATTCCGGATGGGGATTGGCTGCGGTTTTTCGAGATCAACGTGATGAGCGGGGTGCGTCTGTCGCGACACTATCTGCCCGGAATGCTGAAGAAGAATTGGGGCCGGATCTTGTTCATCTCCAGCGAGTCGGCCGTGCAGATTCCCGTGGAGATGGTTCACTACGGCATGACGAAGACGGCGCAGATAGCGATTGCGCGCGGCATGGCCGAGAGCGTCGCAGGCACCGGCGTCACAGTGAACAGCATCCTGGCAGGGCCGACGGCATCGGAAGGCGTAGGCGGTTTTGTGGAATCGCTGGCCAAGCAGCAGAACAAATCGAAGGAACAGGTAGAGAAGGAATTCTTCGAGCAGGCGCGGCCTTCGTCGTTGCTGAAGCGCTTCGCGACGGTAGATGAGGTTGCGGCGATGGTGGCTTACGTGGCCGGAAAGCCTGCGTCCGCGACCAATGGCGCGGCGTTGCGCGTCGATGGCGGAGTGATTCGATCGATTCTTTGAATCAGTTGTGACGGAGATTTGCTCCGGCACGGGCAGGGAATCGCCCTTATTGCTTCATACGTTCGATGAGCTTGAGTGGATGCACAGGTTTGGCGATCAGTTCGAACTCATATCCCTGCCGTTGGCCGTCCTGCAGAATCTCCGTGATTCCGGCCTGGCCGGAGAAGAGCAGGATGGATGTCCTGGGGTAATTCTTTCGGAACGAGATCGCGAGCTCGACTCCATTCATGAGCGGCATGAGCACGTCGGAGAGAAGCCAATCGGGACGAAACCTCGACGCAATCTCCAATGCGGAGCGCCCGTCGTAGGCTACGCGGGCTTCGAAGCCGGAGTTCTGCATAATCTCGCGCAGGGTATCGGCGATGAGCCTGTGATCGTCGACGATGAGAATGCGCTGGCGCTGTTCCTGCTCCCCCGAAAATGCATTGCCGCCCAAACTGAAGCTGCGATCGCTTCCGGAAACATCATCACCTGCAAAGAACATATCCGGTTCCAAATAGAACATCTCAGGAATCCTCAAAAGTTCAAATTTCTCGATTAGACGCGCAAGGCAGGAAGCGCAAAGGGAAGGAAGACGGAAACCGTGGCGCCTGATGCTTGAGGGGCGGCGCTGCTAGCGATGGAGATGTGACCACCACGCCTTTCCACCAATTGTTTGGCGACCCACAGACCGATGCCGGTGCCGAGATTGCCCTTGGTGGTAAAAAACGGTTCGAATACACGTGGGAGGCTCTCTTGATCTATGCCTATTCCATTATCGCGGATCACGATCTGAATTCCATCGCCGGATGAACTTAGAATATTGCTCGTGGAAATATTGAGCACTCCACCTTGCCGCATGGCGTCGATGGCGTTGGCCACGATGTTGGAGAGCACCTGAATTAATTCGCCTTTGCTCACGAGGATTTTCTGCAGATCGTTGAATTGCGTATCGACCGCGATGTTAGAGGAGAGCACCTTTGACTGATAGACGGCCAGGACACTCTCAACGAGTTCGTGCACGTAGACTTCGGACGGGGCGCTGGTGTCCTTGTAGTAGCCGAGGGTTTGGCGAGCGATGTGCGATACGCGTTCGAGCTCCTGCTCTGCGGTGAGGAGTAATTTTTGGACTTTGCTATCGCCGGAGCTGTTCTGGCGGGCCAGAAACAACAGGTTGATCAACGATTCGAGAGGATTGTTGATCTCGTGCGCCACCGTAGCGGCCATCCTGCCGGTAGCAGCCAATTTTTCAGACTGGATCAGCAACTGCTCCACGCGTTTTTTGTCGGAGATATCGCGCGCGATCTTCGATGCGCCGATGATTTTTCCCGATTCGTCGCGGATGGGCGAGATCGTGACGGAGACGCTGACGGCGTCGCCGCTCTTCTTCCTGCGCGTGGTTTCGTAGTGCTCGATGCGCTGGCCGACGCGAAGCTTGCGCAGGATCTCATCTTCTTCATATTGGAGCTGGTCGGGAATAAGGCGCAAAATGGATTGGCCGATCATCTCGTCTTCTGTATAGCCAAACATTCGACGGGCGCCTTCATTCCAGGTACGGATGATTCCATTCAAATCTTTGCTGATGATTGCGTCTTCAGCGGACTCGACCAGGGCGGCGAGGCGAAAGCGGCTTTCGTCGGCCCGTCTCTTGTCCGAGATGTCGCGCACGATCTTCGATGCTGCGACGATGACGCCGAACTCATCTCGGACGGGCGAGATCGTCACGGAAACGGGGAACCGCTCCCCGCTCTTTTTCAAACGCACGGTTTCGTAGTGTTCGATGCGCTCACCGGCGCGGATCTTTCTGAGGATCTGTTCTTCTTCGTGCTGTAGATCCGGCGGAATCAGTGTGAGAATCGATTGGCCGAGAATTTCGTCGGGCTGATAGCCAAAGACGCGCGCGGCGGCGCCATTCCAGCTTATGATATCGCCGTTCAGATTCTTGCTGATGATAGGGTCATCGGAAGAGTCGACGATGGCAGCGAGGTGCAAACGCGGGTCGAGCTTGAGATGCTCGATTAGATCCGCCTTGTTCACGGGCGAATGTTGATGCCGAGACGACGTTGCGGCTTGCCCCATAGGCGCGCCCCATTTCGATGAGGATGAAGTTAGCTGTCGGTCAAATGGCCCCTGTTTAACAGGCGGCATAGATAACGACGACGGCGTTACCTGACGATTTTTCACAAATTATGATCGGCCCAGGAACAGGCGGAACGTCTCCTGATCTTGTTGGATGCAAGGATACTTGAGCACGGCGACGAAATGGCCTTTTGAGTGAGATTTTGTCGACAGGCTAGAAACCCGAGTTTCAATGGGCGTCGCATGGCGTGGCCTCGGTCCTATCGGTGTCTGAGCATGAGCGCGCTATGCGATCCGATAGGAAAAAGAACACAAACTGCCCGGCGCATGTAATGATTGCTCCCGATAGATGACGGGCAGAGCGTCGCGACAGTTGGCCCCGTTGTGAGGAACGTGTTCGATGACTGAAGAGAACGCAGGCCAACCTGCTGGGATTCCGACCCCCGACCAGAAATCGGATCCGATTTACGGGCGTCTTGAGGACCAGATTGACTGGTATGACCGCAAGAGCCGCTCCGCGCAACGCATCTTTAAACGAGTCAAAATTGTAGAGATTCTTGCCGCCGCAGCCATCCCGTTTCTGGCGGGAATGAATTACCCTCACGACAAATTAGTGACCGCGGGCCTGGGCGTCCTCATCACGATCCTCGAAGGTCTGCTGCATCTCAATCAGTATCAGCAAAACTGGACGAATTACCGCTCAACTTGTGAAGCTCTCAAGCACGAGAAGTTTGTCTATCTGGCCCATGCTGGTCCTTATGCGACTGCCCCGAATCCACGCGCTTTGCTTGCCGAACGCGTGGAATCCACTGTCTCGCAGGAGCACGCGCAATGGGCGTCGGTGCAACAGCAGTCCGCAAAGACCCAGGGAAACACGGCGCCATCGGCTGTCTCCTGAGCTTGCTCGACACGATATTCAAAATAGATTCCCCTTTGCTACTCGACGCATAAGGCGCTGTCTCCTGGGCGTTGCCGAGTGTTATAACGGTGCGCAACACTCACGTTCTCCCGCATCCGTCCGAACAGGGATTGGAAGAGGCGTATATGAAACTTCTGGCCAAGTTCAATCTGATCCTTCTGGCTGTCTTCGGCGCGGGCGGATTTCTGATTGCTCAACTCGCCCACTCCTACCTCATCGGAAACGCTCGCGATGAGGTGCAGGAGCAGGAG
Source organism: Occallatibacter sp. (assembly GCA_035486155.1). Classification (GTDB taxonomy): domain Bacteria; phylum Acidobacteriota; class Terriglobia; order Terriglobales; family Acidobacteriaceae; genus Telmatobacter. The sequence goes on from DATHNJ010000010.1 coordinate 12,680, forward strand.
CGGCTCATGATGGCCAGCGCCCGATCGGTACGCGAGTATACTTCCGCCGAAATTTCGCCGCTGCTCGAGGAGAATCCCCGGCACCGTGTGCGTTTCCTCCCTCAGACCGTTCCGTTCTATGGAGCGTCAACGACGTTCGCCAAGTTGCGGAAAGACTACCCCGATTATGCGTATAAGGAAGCCGCTCTGAATCCCACCAATCCCGAAGATCGCGCTACGGGTTGGGAGGCGGATATTATCGATTGGCTGCGCGATCATCGCGGAGAGCGGGAAAAGGCGGGTCAGCGGAATACGCCGATGGGGCCTGCGCTGTATCTCGCCAACCCAATTGTGGCGACCAAAGGCTGTCTGGAATGCCATAGCGCGCCGGCGGCGGCGCCTAAGGCATTGATCGCTGTCTACGGCTCAGCCAACGGATTCGGATGGAAAGAAAACACGGTGGTGGGCGCCCAGATTGTGTCAGTGCCGCTGGCTGTCCCCATGGCCAATGCGGATCGCGCCTATCAACGGCTGCTGCTCTTCCTGATCCTGACCATGGTTGTCGCGATCGGGGCCCTGGACGCGGGCGTCTATTGGTTTGTGATTCGTCCGCTGAGGCTTGTTTCCGATACAGCCGATCGGATTAGCCGCGGCGAAAAGAATGTGCCGCCGGTTCGGATCGAAGGCAAAGACGAGATTGCGACGGTAGCGTCCTCGTTCAACCGGATGCAGGTGAGCCTTGCCAAGGCGTTGAAGATGTTCGAAGAGGGATAGACGATGCGGTCTACGGGGCTGGGCTGAGAGGTCCGGCCATCAGTTCTGGCAGGATCGCAAAAACTGGATTCGATTGGCCTCGACTTCGATCTCCTGCGCCACCATTGCGCAAAGTTCTTTTGCGGAGGAGCAACGCTTGGCTGCGCGCTTTACGACGACCTCAGCAATGGGCCCGATGTAGATCGCCAGCTCTTTACCGACGCGCTCGATCGTCTGTATGTCGATTGCCGAGGCAATCGACGCGGAGCTGCTCGTGCGCACAGACGCGGATGATTCTTCCTTGAGTTCCGCCGGCGCCTTGTCGTTGCTTACATCGCCGCAGGGCGGGTCCATAAAAGGTTGGAGGGCTCGGAGCAGCACCTGAACATCGGACTTCCACCGTGCGTGCGTCAGCTCGACTGCATTTCTGTATGCGAGTTCTTTGAGGTCGTCGGGCAGTTCTTCGACGCGCGGCATCTTGGCGCCCCGAACCAGAACGGGCGCCACCGGTATCTCGCGCCGAAGCGCGGATGCCAACTCGATCCGGACAAAGTCGTTGGGGTCATCCAGGCGGCGCCCGCCCGATGCGTCCTTTACCCCCAGCCAATCCTGTCCGATCATGGCGAGAAGAACGCTGCAGTTAGCGACGCTTTGGTCGATGGCCTTGCGGAAGTCGCGGCCCGGCTCGATCGCAGCCACATCCATAAATACCGAGTCATCGCCGAAACGCGACGTCAGCTCATCGAAAAGACGACCAGCCTCGCCTTCGGAATCGTTTCTTCGATAGTTTATGAAGATAGAACGCAGCGCAAGCCTCCAGTGTTTCCTGCATAAGTTATCAAAAGACTAAGGCTCGATGTTCGCGATGTTTGGCGGAGGGTCTTATTGTACCGCTGCGACTCTTCGACGTTCAATTGTATGCTTTGAGTCATTTCGGATAAGCGTCCGCGCCGACCAGATACTCTGCAGAACCGATCCACTTTGACGCGCTTGTGGATGTGCATCCGGAGGGAAGGGATTTACTACTTTAAAACTAACAACGAATGCTTAGTTTTCTGTAAGGTAAAACATCCCCAGCCGTGCTAACATCCCGACCAACACTGGCAGATAAAAATAGCGGGGAAATGTGCATATGGGCGCGAATGATTTGACCTATAGCCAGCAGGGCCTGTCCTTAACCGAACAGTTCGAGGGTCTCCGCCTCGCCGCGTATCAGGATCAGGTTGGCGTCTGGACGATAGGTTATGGCCATACTGGTCCGGATGTCACGCCTGACCTGACGATAACTCGTGATCAGGCGCAATCCTTGCTTGAACAAGATGTAAGCAAGGCTGTCGCATGCGTGAACAACGCGGTCACGGTCAAGCTCGCTCAGGGGCAGTTCGACGCACTGGTCGATTTTGTTTTTAACCTGGGCGCCGGAGCATTTGAGGGGTCGACATTGTTGCGTGACTTAAATGCAGGGAATTTTAATGCGGCTGCCGCTCAGTTCAAGCTGTGGGATCACGCGGGAGGAACCGTTGCCGCGGGGCTGCTTCGCCGCCGTGAAGCTGAAGTCGCCCTATTTGGGGCCACCGGCGGATCGGCGCAGTCTTCCTAAGTTGTGCTTGTCTGATCCTGCTGGGCGATTTCGTGCGTCTGATGAAAATGCCGCCAGATCGTCTCGGCGGTCTTACGCGGAACCACGGCAGCCAAAGAATCCGCGGTCGCCTGTTGCACATCGCGCAGGCTACCAAAGTGCGTGAGCAGCCGCTGGCGGGTCTGCGCGCCCACGCCCGGAATCTCCAACAGCTCCGAGCTGCGATCGCGTATGGAGCGGCGTTGGCGATGATAGCCGACGGCGAAACGGTGGCTTTCGTCGCGAATCATCTGCACGAGGCGCAACACGGGGCTGCGGCGATCGAGAACCACGGGTTCGTCTTCCGCGCCGTAGACGTAGATCACCTCTTCCTTCTTAGCGATCGACGCCAGCGGCTGCGACGTGAAGCCTAGCGCTTCGAGCGCCCCGGCGGCGGCGTGCAGTTGCCCCAGACCGCCATCGATCAGCACCAGCGACGGCATCGGCAGGTCTTCGTCCTTCACACGGCGATAGCGGCGCGTCACGACCTCGCGCATCGACGCGAAATCGTCGACGCCGAGCACGGTCATCACCTTGAACTTGCGATACGCCGACTTGTTCATCTTGCCGTCTTCCCACACCACCATCGACGCAACCGTCTCTGCGCCCTGGATGTGCGAGATGTCGAAGCATTCGATGCGACGCGGCAACTCCGGCAGCATGAGCGCATCGGCGAGCGATTCCTGAATGACTTTCTGCGAGGGAATCAATACACGAAAACGCTGGATGTAGGACTGATTGGCGTTCTGTCCGGCCAGGTCGACGAGGGAGCGTTTTTCGCCGCGCTGCGGAACGATGAGTTCGACGCGGTGGCCGGTGCGCTCGGCGAGCAGGTCGGCCAGCGCTTCGCGGTCGTCGAAGTCCACCGGGGCCAGGATGACGCGAGGGACGTATTGCTGGTCAATGTAGATCTGCTTGATGAGGGCTCCGAGGACTTGATGAGGATCCTGCTGCTTGGGCGCGGACATGTTTGTGCTTTCCCAGGTCTCAGAATCGAGACCTGGGGCGCTCAGGTCTTTCAAAGCGTCTTTTTCATTCTCCGGCTCGACAAACTCGGGCAGCTCATCCCAGAAGAACTCGCGCCGGTCGACGATCTTACCTGCACGCATGTGGAACAGATTCACCGCCAGGCTGCCGTCCTCGAAGTGATAGCCGAAGACGTCGGCGTCGTCGCTTTGTTCGGCGGTGGCGATGCGCTGCTTTTCCTGCAACTGATGTACGGTCGAAAGCTGATCGCGCAGGCGCGCCGCGGCTTCGAAGCGCTCCGATTCGGCGGCCTCCAGCATTCGCGCGTTCAGCGAGCGTTCGAGCTCTGTGTGACGGCCCTCAAGGAAGAGTTGTGCATCGCGTACGGCCTGCGCGTAGAACTCCGGAGTCGTGAGTCCTTCCACGCATGGGCCCAGACAGCGATGAATGTAGTACTCGAGACACGCGCGGGGATGAAAGCGGGATAGATCGACTTTGCAGCTCGGCAGCAGAAAACTGCGATGAATCAACTCCGCAACGCGATAGGCCAGATTGCCCGGGAAATAAGGACCGTAGTAGGCCGAACCATCTTTGCGCAGACGGCGCGTGACGAACACCTTGGGAAAACGGTCGCCGAGCGTGAGCTTCACATACGGGTAGGTCTTGTCGTCGCGCAGCAGAATATTGAAGCGCGGCTTGCGCTGCTTGATCAGGTTGTTCTCAAGCGCCAGCGCCTCGTGCTCGTTGGCCACGAGGATGTAATCGATGTCGACGGCCTCGCGCATGAGCGAGCCGGTCTTCGCATTGGCTTGCGAGGCCTCTAATAGATAGGACCGAACCCGCGAGCGCAGGTTCTTCGCCTTGCCGACATAGATGACCTCTCCCTCGCCGTTCTTGTAGAGATACACGCCGGGCTGCGTGGGCAGAATGCGGATTTTCTCGTGCAGGTCCATCAGGGAAGGTAACCGTCGTCGGCGCCAATTTCTAGCATAACGGCTCGCCGGAAGTAACACTTATCACAGGGGTTGGCAGGACAAACTTACCCTTGCGCGTAAAAATTACATAGGCTCTGATCTTGGGTCGGGCGATTTGACCGCAGTAAACATTCTTTCTGCAATGACATACAGGCGCGACAACGTTTGGCTAGCCAGATGCAATCAAACAAGTGTTTGTAAGAACATATCTCCGCCCGTCGTGTGGCCAAAAGCCAGACAGGGGCGGCGGGAGGATGAACGATGATGAACTACCGATTTGGGCTTTGGGCGGCTACTCTTGCAATGGCGGTGGCGGGCGCGACGGGTTGCGCGACGAAGAATTGGGTGAAGACCCAGACCGCGCCGATCAACGATCATACCGGGCAGTTGGAAGACAAGACCGCTGCCAATGGTCGCGCGATTCATGACACGGACGACCGCGCGCAGGCCGGCATCAAGCAGGCGCAGGGCGCAGCCGATACGGCGACTCAAAATGCGCAGACTGCCAGCAAATCTGCAGGCGACGCCGAGACGGCGGCAAACGACGCGGTGCATCGCGCCGACTCGCTGGACAGCGTAGTGAAGGGCCTGGACAACTACAAGTCGATGGCCAACGCGACCGTGAATTTCGGCTTTGACAAGGCCGTGCTGACCAAGGACGACAAGGATCAGCTGGACAGCTTTGCCGGCCAGTTGAGCTCGGCCAAGAGCTACATCCTCGAAGTCACCGGCGGAACGGACTCGACCGGTCCGGCCCAGTACAACTATGACCTTAGCCAGCGCCGCGCCGATGCAGTGGTGCAGTACCTGGCCGCGAAGTTCAACATCCCCCCGCATCGCTTCTATCTGATCGGGATCGGCAAAGACAACGCCGTGGCCGACAACAGCACCGCAGACGGCCGCAAGCAGAACCGCCGCGTGCAGATCCAGTTGCTCTCCAACATGAGCGGCGATCAGCCGCAGAGCGCTCCCGCCCCTGCGCCCTCTGGATCAGGTTCTGGTCAATAACCTCAGATCGGAATAAAGCGAAGAGGCCATCCGTTTCGGATGGCCTCTTCGCTTTGCCTGCAAGCTCGCGCGGGGCTATGGTTTCGCCGTCTCAAGCTGCTTCACATGTTCAGCTCGCACATCGTTCGCCGTAAACAGCCGCAAAAACGGCGCGTCCTGCGCTGCCGCTTCCACCGCGGGTCTTCCATTCGCCTCTTCGCGCTCCACAATGCAGACGACCGCGGCTACGACCATGCCGGCTTCCTGCGCGGCCTGAATCGCGTTGATGGTCGAGGCGCCCGTGGTGCAGACATCGTCGACGATGACGACGCGCGCGCCTTCGCGGCAGAATCCTTCGATGCGCCGGCCCGTGCCGTGCGCCTTTTCGGCCTTGCGCACCAGGAATCCGTGCAACAGCGGGGATCCTGGCGTCTTCTGCGCGCGCCAGGCGCTTGCCGTCGCCACATTGGACACGATGGGATCGGCGCCCATGGTGAGTCCTCCGACCGCCTCGGCATCAATATGATTCGCTTCCAGCAACTCGAGGATGGCATGGCCCGTCAGGCGGCCGCCTTCGGCGTGCAGCGTCGTGGTGCGGCAATCAATGTAGTAGTCGCTCACGCCTCCAGAGGACAGCTTGAATTGTCCGAGGCGAAAGCTGGTTCGTGCGAGAAGAGAGAGAAGTTGTTGCGCGTGCGTGGATGTAGTCATCAACAGTGATTGTAGAGGCTCCCCGACCCTAAGGCATGACGGCAAGCCTCTTCAATGTGATGGCATTCCTGGCTTGTTTCGTTTCGCGACTAGCCGGCGAATGCCGCCGCGGCAGCTTCGGCCACTGCGTGATCCTGCTCTCCGCTGCCGCCGCTCACGCCGACCGCTCCCACAACTTCACCGTTTTTCTTGAGGGGAACTCCGCCGGCGAAGACCATGATGCGCCCATGGTTCGAAACGTGGATGCCGAAGAACTGCTTGCCGCTCTGCGAGTGCTCGGCGAGCGCTTTCGTCTCAATGTCGAATGCGCGTGATGTGAAGGCCTTGTTCATCGCGATATCGATGCTGCCGATCCATGCGCCTTCCATGCGTTCAAAGGCCACAAGATTCGCGCCGGCATCCACCACGGCGATATTCATCGGCTGCCCGATCTCCTGCGCCTTTTTTTCTCCGGCCTGAATGATCTTTCTTGCCGAATCCAGACTGACCTGCAATCCCATCCACTACCTCCCTGATATGAGTTTTTGATATGAGTTCACGGGTTGCACAAATTGATTGAGCGACCCGGCCTTTCGATTATCGCTCTGAAGGGCGCGATGAATTGTCTCAGTCGCGTATTTTCATGCGCGAGCGTGCGCTTGCAGAAACGCACAAGCGCTTCGACTGCTCACTGCAACGATGCAAGGAAGAATGTTTGGGGAGGGATGTACCGGATTTGCAGATTTGTAGAAAAGGGGGATTGATCGGGCGAGACGAGAAGGGCAGAAGAAAATTAATGGGCGGCGACGACGCGCACGCCCATCTCGTTTAACTTTGCCCGCGCTTGCTGTGCTTCGGGCGTCTGCGGATGGCGCTGAATCAGGGAACGGAGCTCGTGAGTTCCGGCGTCGCGCTGGTGGAGTGCGATCAGCGCAAGACCTTTGCGCAGTTGCGCCGTTGCCGCTTTGGGGCTGCCGCTGAACTGCTCCAGCACTACGTTGTAGTTTTTGACGGCGTCGTCGTAGTTTTTCTGGCGGTAGGCGATCTCGCCAAGATAGAACTGCGCGCTTCCCGCCATCGGGTCGAGCGGATAGTAATGGATCACGTCCTGAAATTCGCTCGTCGCCAGCGGATACTTCGCAGCGTTGAAATCGCTCAGAGCCGCCTGATAGGTCTGCTCCAGCGGCGGCGCCTGATTGGCTGCAGGGGGCGCCGCATTCATCGCTCCTGGGCCGTTCGGAGCGGGCGTTGCACCAGAAGGCGGCGCTCCTGGAACTCCGTTCTGCGGCTGCTGGGCGTTCTGCAGTTGCGTCTGCAAATCCTGAATAGATTTTTCGAGGCGCGTGATGCGCGTCTTCAGCTCGTCCACTGAATCATTCAGCGACTGCACCTGCCCGGAGCTGGTGTCCAGCTTTCCGTTCAGCGAATCGACCTGCGTGTTCAGCTTTTGCTGCAGCGCGCTGACCGCGCCGCTCATCTGCGTGGCCTGGTCCGCGGTCTGCTGGGCCAGGTTTTGAATCACGGCAAACTTGGTGTCCAGCGTTGTCTGGAGCCGCTGCACCATGTCGAGCAGTTGCTGGATCTGGGTTTGCATCTGCACCGTCTCTTTCGAGACGGCATGGGCGCGGGTCGGCGTGAGACACAGAAGAAATCCGAGAGCCGTCGCCGCGAAGAGTCCTTTGCTGCCAGAGTGATTCATCGCTTCACCTTTGAGTCCAGAAAGCGCTGCAGCCGGCCATCGGTCGGCTGCAGCAACATTCCATGCCGTGTTTCTTTGCCGCCCGGTTGTCTGCGCGGTTGTCAGACGCTATCGCCGGGGTTAGGAAGACGGCGGCTGTTAAGCCGCCATCCCGCTACTGATCGAGAGAGAATCCGGCGCGGCGATTCTGCTGCCAGCACGCCTCGTTCGACTCGGTGCAGAACGGCTTCTCTTTGCCGTAGCTGACCACGCGAATGCGATCGGCCGCGACGCCAGCCTGCACCAGCGCGTTCTTTGCGGCGTTGGCGCGATTCTGGCCCAGCGCCAGGTTGTACTCGTCGGAGCCGCGCTCATCGCAGTAGCCGCCGAGCACGATCTTGACGTTCGGATGGCTGGCGAGCCACGAGGCGTCCTGGGACAGAGTGGTCTGCGCATCGGCGCGAACGTCGTAGGTGTCGTAATCGAAGAAGATGTCGTGCACGCTGGCGCGGAACTCTTCTTCAAGAGACTGTGTGTGCGCGGGCGCGGAAACCGGCGGAGGCGCATTGACAGTCACCTCGGCGGTTGCGTCGGCTGTGCCGCCCTCGCCACGCGCTACCAGGTGATAACTGGTCGTCGCGCTGGGCGTCACGGTCTTTGTGCCTGAGGTCTGCACATCGCCAAGGCCGCTGATGTTTGCGCTTGTCGCGTCGGTCGTGCTCCAGCTCAACGTGACTTGATCGCCAGCGCTAATCTGCGTAGGCGTCGCGGTGATCTGCGCGGTGGGAGCAGGAGTTGGCGGCGGCGCTGTGGCAGCCGGCGGTGGTGGCTGTTTCTTTTTGCAACCCGCTACTGCAACCAAAGCAACAAGCAAGACAAAGGGGACGAAAACCCGAAGTCGTCTATTCAAGTGAGGCTCCTTCCGCATGTCCAGATGACGTCCACATTTTATGCCGATTCAAGTCGCGCCCAGCAGTTATAAGCTCTGCGCGAATCAATCAAGCAACGTGCGGACTCTATCATCCGAAAATGCTTTTTGGTTTGCTCGAAGCCGCATCTACGTTCGCGTTGCGATAGCAGACTTGGCTTGTGAAGTTGTGACTCTTCCCTCAAGCGCGCAGGAAAGACCCATCGATAACATCATAGAGCAGCTAACTGGCCCATCTGTTTCACTTCCAGCTCCAATTCGGCATGAAGTTGTTGCCCGAATGGGTTAACTGATGCTGATCGGTTCCATCGGCAAGCATCGACCATATCTCCGTGCGGCCGCCCTGCTTGCGCTCGAACACAATGTGTCGTCCATCCGGCGCCCAGGAAGGGAAGTCATTGGTCCCGGCATCGTGCGTCAACTGCTGCCAGCGCTTGGTCGCGATATCCATGATGTAGATATCCTGACCGCCCGGCGCGCCCGGACCATACTTGCGATTCCAACTGAAGGTGAGAAACTGCCCGTTGCTGGACCATGACGGCGACACGGCATATCCGCTGTCGGTCATGCGCTGAATATTCGCGCCATCCTGATCCATCGTGTAGATCTGTGGCAGGCCCGTCCGTCCGCTCACCCACGCGAGCTGCGAATTGGTCTTCGGATTCCAGGTGGGCGAGACATCCGGCCCCTTGAAATAGGTAATCCGCTTTGCATTGCCGCCGCTGGCGTCTGTCACCCAGATCTCCGGGTCTCCAGTGCGCGAGGAAGAGAAAGCGAGCTTGGTTCCGTCGCCGCTCCAGGAAGGAGATTGATTCAGCGATCCCACTGCGCCGCCGGGGAAGGCCACCAGCCGTCCCAGATCGAGCGAGTACATGCGAATCGCCCACGCGTCGCGTCCCAGGGCGCCAAAGGCGATGCGCGAATTATCCGGCGAAACGTGCGGGGAAAGAGCTGTGGCGCCGAGGTGCGTAATCGCATGCTGGTTCGCGCCGTCGTAGTCCATCACCCAGACTTCCTTCGACCCGGTGCGCGAGCTGACGAAATAAACCTTTGTCTCCGCGATGCCGGCAACGCCGCCCAGCCTCGCGATGATCTCATCGGCGAACCGGTGCGCGACTGTGCGCGCCATGTCCTGGCTTGCGGCTTCGTTGTACTGCTTGCCCAGCACCTGTGGATTGGCTGTATTGCTCGTATCGTCCAGCCAGCCGTAGACCACCAACCGTCCGTTATCCGCAGACAGCGCGCCGAAGGCCACCATGGCTGCGCTGGCCGGCGGCGCAGACCACTGCGACAGGTTCATCTCCTGCTGCGAACCGGGCGTGCCCGCGGGGGCAAAGCTCTTCGAGACCACATCGAAGATTCCTGCATTGGCCAGATCGTTGTAGAGGGTCGAATCGAACTCAGCCTTCAATGAGGGCGTTTGCGGATCGGCGCCAACCGGCTTGAAGTCCGCGGCTGCGATGCGAATCTTCGTGTTCCCGAGATTCGAACCGATGCGAACCCAGTCCTGCGCCATGGAAGGCACGCTGTGCAGGCTGACGAGAAGGAGAAATGTGGGGAAGAGAAACCGGGAGACAAACCTCATGCAGTGCGCGATCCTTCCTCGGTGAGTCGTGCGGAGCGCATCGGGCCAATGGTTTCGTTTACGTTTCTGATTTCCGACCCAGCAGGAAAAGCCCAACGCTTGACAACTATTTTACTTAGATGCCCCGAATTCGTCCTAGTATTCGCAGTAGTACGAAACAAGTAAGGTACTTTGGTTGTAACCTCCGGGCAGCGGCCCAAATGAATCCACACGCTGCGCCGCGCGCATGCAGGAGCTATCCAGCGTGGGGCTTCCGCTGGTTCGATCCAACTGCACTCTGCTCACCGATCCGTCCCTGGCGATGGTGAAATCGATAAAGGCGCGGGCTCCGCGCGGCGTCGACTGATCGACCAGCGACTTGTACCAGTTCTGCGACATCTTGCGGCTGATCCCATCGACATACCAGCCGAACCGGCTTCCGAAATCGCCGTTATTTACCGTTGTAGGACCCGTGGTGAGGCTGGGCTGAGTGGCCCGCGGAATCGACGTGCCGGACTGCTCGCCGTACGCCGCCTTGTTCGTCGGTTGTGGCTGGATCTGCTTGGGAGGCGTCTTCGGCGCAGTTTCGTGCTCGGGCTTCTTCTGCTTGCCGGAGATAGGAATGGCCTGATCGTCCTCGGCCTGCTTGGCCTTGGGCTCCGGCGGAGGCGGCGCCTGACTCGGCGTATCCGTCGAAAGCACGTTCTGGTTGATGGGCTGATTAGAAGGCAAGGGCAGGGCGCTGCTGACCAGATTCACCTGAATCGCGCCGCCGCTTCCTGGGCTGCCCCACATGTTGTGGTGAAAAAATCCGCCAATGACGCCATAGAGCACGACGGCGGCGCCGAGCCCGAGATGGAGCATGATCGATCCGAAGGCCGGCGCCGCTACAGGCTCCGGCGTCAGCTCGTCCTCCAGATGCTTCGTGCTCTCCAGAACGCTCATGGCGGATTACTCGCCGCTGCCGGCGCGCCCCTTGGTATCCAGAGGCTGCGTCACGATCGAGATGTTGGTAATGCCCGCCTGCTTCACCGCGTCCATCAGCGACGCGAAGGCGCCGAACGGCACCCGTTCATCGGCGCGCAGATAAATAATCTTCTTCGCCGGATCGACGCCCGGCTGCTGCAGCAGTTGCGGCAGATCGTGGATGTTGACGGCCTTGTCGCCCAGAAACACCTGCTGATCGCGATCGATGGTCAGCACTGTGCGCTGCTCGGTGATTTCCTTGACCGTCTTGGTCTTGGGCACGGCTACTTCAATGCCCGACTGCAACACCGGCGCGGTGATCATGAAAATCACCAGCAGCACCAGCACCACGTCCACCAGGGGAGTGATGTTGATCTCCGCCAGCGAGGTTCGCGTCTGTCCGCTGCTCGTTGTAAATGCCACTCTCTACCTCGTCCCTTCACCTGG
>DATHNJ010000011.1:0-7603 GCA_035486155.1 Occallatibacter sp.
CCTGGCGCTGCGGGTGGAAGCATTGTTAACAAACGACCGCCTGCAGACGCTGCGGGAGTGCGGCGATCCCGGGTGTCGATGGCTATTTCTCGATACAAGCAAAAATCACACCCGGCGCTGGTGCGATATGAAGGTATGCGGAAACCGGATGAAGGCGCGGCGCTTCAAAGCATTGCATGCAGCAGACTAAGGGCGTTGCATGCAGCGGGCCCTTGCATGGAGCGGGCTTGCATCGAAGAGGCCGGTCGCTTCGATAGACTGAGAGGCAATGAGATTGCGACAAACGTGGGGCTGGCTTGCGCTCGGGAGCGCGTTTGCCGTGGCCGGGTGCGGAACGCCGGGACCTCCGCAGCCGCCTTCGCTCCATCTCCCAGACCGAGTGACGGACTTGAGCGCGGAGCGTAACGGCGCCCAGGCATCGTTGAGTTGGACGATGCCGAAAAAGAACACCGATAAGCTCATCCTGAAAGACCCGATCACAGTGCGTGTGTGCCGTGAAGAAGGTTCGAGCGCATGCGCCGATGCGGGAACATTGACGCTCGCCCCGGGCGCCGACGCCACGTGGAGTGAGACATTGCCGCCAGCCCTCGATGCCGGCGCGCCGCGCACCCTCACCTACTTTGTCGAATTGAAAAACAAGAAGGGCCGGTCGGCGGGACTTTCGAACCCTGCTCAAGTGCTGGCCGGCGCGCCGCCCGCGCCGGTGGCAGGATTGACGATCGAGATGCGCAAGGCCGGCGCCGTCATCCACTGGACGCCGAATGACGAAACCGCCGCTGTTCGCCTGCACCGCAAGCTGCTGACGCCGCCCGCAACCAAGCCGAAGGAAGGCCTGACGGCGCCCCCGCCGGAAGCGATCGAACAAAACTTTCTGATCGAAGACGCGCATGAAGGCCGCGCCCTCGACAAGACCGTTCGCTTCGGCGAGACGTATGAGTACCGCGCACAGCGCGTCAGCCGCGCCACCGTGAATGGCAAGACGCTGGAGCTGGCCGGCGAGCTCTCCGCGCCGATGCAGATCGAGGCCAAGGATATCTTCCCCCCGGCTGCGCCGACGGGGTTGGTCAGTGTAGCCACGCCGAGCCGCAACGGCGCTGCATCGGCAATCGACCTCAGCTGGGACCCGAACACGGAGCCGGATATTGCCGGATACATCGTCTACCGGCGTGAGGGAGACGGCCCGTGGCAACGGATCTCGCCCGCGGCGCCGGTCGTCGGTCCCGGATTTCACGATGCGCATGTCGAGCCCGGCCACGCGTATCGCTATGCCGTAACCGCGATTGATCAGGGCGGACATGAGAGCCCCCGGTCGGCCGAGATTGAAGAAACGGCGCCGAGTGAGTAAACCGGCTGGGTAAACCGGGCGCGATACAGGAGAACGAGCGATGAAGTATTGCAGGTTTGAGTTCGAAGGCCATGCCCACTACGGCAAGGTGGAGACGCGAGCCAATGAATTGTGGATTGTCGACCTGGCCGATCCGCCGGAAGAAGACCTCTCCTACAGGCTTGCGCATGCCAAGGCTGCGTCGTGGACCTTCGACTTTGAGCCACTGCCATTAAGCGCGGCGAAACTGCTCGCGCCGGTGACGCCGACGAAGATCGTCTGCGTCGGCCGGAACTACCGCGACCACGCCAAAGAACTCGGTAACGAAGTTCCCACCGAGCCTCTGCTCTTTTTCAAGCCCCCCTCATCGCTGCTCGCGCCGGGCGGCGTCGTAAAGATGCCGCCGCAATCGGAACGCGTGGACTTTGAGGGCGAACTGGCATTGGTGATCGGCAAACGCGCCACCAAGCTCAAGCCCGATGCAAACTGGCGCGAATTCGTCCGCGGTTACACGCTAGCCAACGACGTCACGGCCCGCGATCTCCAGAAAAAAGACGGGCAGTGGACCCGCGCCAAAGGCTTCGACACGTTTTGCCCTGTGGGACCGCTGGTGAGCGACGAGATCGATCCCATCGCCGGAGTGACCATCGAGACGCGGGTCAACGGCGAAGTCAGGCAGCAAGGCTCGACGAAGGATTTCATCTTTGGAATTCCCGAATTACTTGCCTATATCACGGCAGCCATTACCCTTGAAGCGGGCGACCTGGTGCTGACCGGCACCCCGGCCGGGGTCGGCGCTTTGCAGCCGGGCGACCGGGTCGATGTAACGATCGAGGGTTTGGGCGTTCTCACCAACCCGTTTGCGGCCGATTAAGAATTGCCCATAAGAATTGATTGTCCGTGAAATGCAACCTCGCCTACTCCGGCGAATCCAAAGAAGCGATAGACTGATAATTAAGCGCGCAGCGCGCGGTCGGCCGCACGCAGTGCTTCCCGAGGAGGAATCATGCCGCAGAGTTTGCTCGAACAATTGCGCAAGGTGACCACGGTAGTGGCTGACACCGGCGACATTGAAGCGATGGAGCAGTTCAAGCCCACCGACGCCACCACCAATCCTTCCTTGATCACGACGGCCGCGCAGATGCCCCAGTATCAGCCCATCGTCGACAGCGTTTTGATCGATGCGCGCAAAGAACTGGGCGAGAACGCGACCGATCAGGACGTAGCGAATCTGGCCTTCAAACGGCTGGCGGTGGCCTTTGGCAAAAAGATTCTCGCCATTGTGCCCGGCCGCGTCTCCACGGAAGTGGATGCGCGTCTGTCCTACGACACGCACAAGACCATCGAGATGGCCCGCGAGATCATTGGGCAATATGACGCCGCCGGCGTTGGCCGCCAGCATGTGTTGATCAAGATCGCGTCCACCTGGGAAGGCATTCGCGCCGCAGAGGTGCTGGAGCGCGAGGGCATTCACTGCAACCTGACGCTGCTGTTCGGCGTTCACCAGGCCATCGCCTGCGCCGAAGCGGGCGTAACGCTGATCTCGCCGTTCGTCGGCCGCATCCTCGACTGGTACAAGAAGGACACCGGCAAGGATTTTCACGGCCAGGACGATCCGGGCGTGCAGTCGGTCACCAAGATCTACAACTACTTCAAGAAATTCGGATACAAGACTGTCGTCATGGGCGCGAGCTTCCGCAACATCGGCGAGATTCAGGAGCTGGCCGGCTGCGATCTGCTGACCATCTCTCCGCACCTTCTGGGCGAGCTTGAATCCACGCAGGGCGATCTGCCGCGCAAGCTGGATCCGGAGAAGTCCAAATCCGAGCAGATCGAGAAGATCACCATCGACAAGGCGACCTTCGATCGCATGCACGCCGAAGATCGCATGGCGCACGACAAGCTGAAGGAAGGCATTGAAGGCTTCTCTGAGGCGCTGGAGAAGCTGGAGAAGTTGCTGGCCAATCGCCTGGCGGCGCTGGAGTCGCGCGCGCCTGCGGCTGTGTAACAAAACAAAAGAGGTTCACGGAATACAGAGGGGCAGCCCGTAGCGGCTGCCCCTCTCTGCGTTAGGCGCCGCTATTGATCGGACATACTTCTTGCCGGCGGTTGTCGATCGCAAATCAAACGAAGGAATGGGCGGCCCGATTTGGGTCGCCTTTCCTTTTTCGAAATCTGCATCCAATTATCTGAGGCGGAAACGCCGTGGGCCTTAGCTATCGCGACAAAATGGGTCGATTAGGTGTTACACAGAGTGTCGATCGGACTTTTCCAAGGAATTGGAAGAGCGATCGCAAGGAAAGGCGCAAGGATCCGTGGTTGCCGGAGGTCGCATATGCAAACCGAGGCTCATCCGCTGGAATTGTTCTTCCATCAGGCTGTGCGCAGCAGCCTGGTCGACAAGCTTGGCATGAATGATCCCGAGATCGTCGACTACGTGACGCATGTGCTCTGCGAGTTCTCCGAGCCGGAAAATTTGTATCGGCTGAAGAATGCCGACGGACGCAAGGCGGAGACGATTCCCGAGATGGTGAAGGCCTCCGATCCGGTCTTGGGAACTGCAGCATCGTTTGAAGAGGAGCGCTCGGCGCGCAAGTACATCGGCGACTATGCCCTCTTCATGGCCGGCATGCATCTGGATGTGATGGAGTCGGCGCCGCACTTTGAGACCGACAGGCCGATGGTCGATGAGCTGATCCGCGTGGGCAAAGAAAGCTACTTCGTCGTCAGCCAGTTCAATGTCTTCGACTACGCGGAGGAAGCGCCCTTGTTTGCGCGGCTCGCCGAGTGCCTGGATCGTTGCATCCTCGGCCTTGCCTTGATTCGCGAAGAGCTGCGGAATGGGCGGATGATCCGACTGAAGTAAAGGCGGCGAGAAGCCAATGATCAATGAATCTCAATGAATCAAGGGGGGCGCGCGAAGCTTCGTACCCCGAAAGTTGTATCCCTCATTTCAAATCTGTTTGCAATCCTGGCGCCTCATTGCCAGAAAAGTTTGCCGCCCTTATTTCGCAAACACAACATCTCCTTTAACCTCTTTGTCAAATTGATGTAACAGGCAGTGGCTGGCTTTGCCCCATGGATCGAACTTGTCTTATGGGATCCGGTCGTTACCATGATCATTGCCCAGGATTAGGGCCGCTGCGGGGCGCAGCTCAAAAGGCGGCTTTCGAAATTCACGTGATGTGCCGATATCAAAGACACGCGAATAGAGAACGCTAATTCGCGGTCGAACTCCGATATCGATTCGGAAAACGTTCGAGGAGGCATGTGATGGAGGCAGAACCGCACCCGCTGGAGATGTTCTTTCAACAGGCAGTCCGCAATACGTATGAGGGCAAGCTGGGACTGCACGATCCTGATCTGACCCAATATGTGGCGCATCTTCTCTGCGAGTTCTCGCAGTCCGACAAGCTCTACAAAGTGCGCGACGCCGAAGGGCATCCGATAGAAGAGCTGGACGCGCTGATGTTCGCGGCCGATCCGGTGAATGGCGCGGCGCCCTCTTTCGACGCCGAGCGCGCGCTGCGCAAATACATCGGCGACTATGCGCTCTTTGTCGGCGGCATGTATCCCGAAGCGATGGCGCCCGGCCGCGGACGGCGCGGCCCGCATCCGAGCCTGCTCGAGTTGACCCGCGCCGGCAAAGAGAGTTACTTCATCGTCAGCCAGTTCAACTTGTTTGAATATGAGCAGGAGGCGCCGCTCTTTGCGCGTCTCGCCGACTCATTTGAGCGCTGCATGCTGGGCCTCGCGCTGGTCCGTGAAGATCTGAACAAGCGCAAGGCTCTGCCGCCGCGCGTGAACTAGCTAGTTATTCAGACCAGACCGCCAGCACATTTCCCGCGCCGTCGCTAAAGTGAAAGCGGCGGCCGCCGGGAAACTCGAACGTCGCAACCACAATCTCTCCGCCTGCGGCCAACACCGCTGCTTCGGTCTTCTTCAGATCCTGCGAATAGAGAACAATCAGCGGGGCGGATTTGTCCGGCGCGCTCTGTCCTAGTTCGCCGCGGCGAAAACCGCCGTCGATCCCCGCGCTGGCCTTGTCGAAGCTGACGTAGTCGGGGCCATAGCTCTGAAAGTTCCAGCCGAAGGCCTTCTCATAAAAGCTCTGGCTCTTCTGGACATCGGTCGTCGTGAATTCGATGTAGTTGATGCCGTGATGCTGTGCAGTTGGATTCATGGATGCTCTCCTGATCTTGAGTTGGGATGCGTAGAGTCGAAGGAGAGACGGCCGCGTGCTTGGTACGGCGCAGACACACCTCTCCCGAAGCGCTCTGATACGCCTCCATCCACATTCCCTCATAGCAGAAGAGTGCAGGTAGAGCCCGCTGATTGGCCTTGCGTCGCGGACTGCCGAGGTACGAGACGAACGTAACACACGCGAAGAGCGCATGCAATCGAATCAAAATCTCGATCCGGCCAAATGCAATCTACAAAATATACCGGCTGAGATCCTGGTCCTTCACGATCGTCGCCACCATCTGCGTTACATACTCCGACGTGATGGTGAAGACCTTCTCCGGACCGGAAGCCGTCATGCGCTCGGAATAAGGCAGCGGAGTCGTCGACTCGCTCTTGATAGCCTCGGACAGCGCCGCAGCCTGCTCGCCTTCCGGCGCGCGGCGCGCCACATCCGGAGCGAGGAAGCTGACGTCTTCAAGCACGCGCTCCATGATGGTGTGCAACCGGCGCGCGCCGATGTTTTCCGTGGCCTCGTTGACGCGGAAGGCGAATGCGGCCATCTCGCGCAGGGCCTCGGGCGCGAACTCGAGCCGCACGCCCTCGGTTTCAAGGAGAGCGGTGTACTGCTTGGTCAAGGACGACTTTGGCTCGGTCAGAATACGCAGAAAATCTTCGACGGTGAGCGACTTCAGTTCAACGCGCAGCGGAAAGCGGCCCTGCAACTCAGGAATCAGATCGCTCGGCTTCGAGACATGGAACGCGCCCGCAGCAATGAACAGGATGTGATCCGTACGCACCATGCCGTACCGCGTGTTGACGGTTGTGCCCTCGACGATGGGAAGGATGTCGCGCTGCACGCCTTCGCGCGAAACATCGGGACCGTGCCCGCCCTCGCGGCCGGCAATCTTGTCGATCTCGTCCAGAAAGATGATGCCGCTCGATTCCACGCGCTCGGTGGCGACGCGATTGACCTGATCCATATCGATCAGGCGGCCTTCCTCTTCCTGGACCAGATAGTCGAAGGCGTCGGCCACGCGCATCTTGCGCTTCTTCGTCCCGCCGCCAAAGATATTCGGCAGCATGTCCTTGAGGTTCATCTCCATGTCTTCGAGGTTCTGGTTGGAGATGATGCCGAACTGCGGCATGTTGCGCTCGCGCACATCGAGTTCGATCATGCGATCGTCGAGCTTGCCCTCGCGGAACTGCTGTCTCAACTTTTCGCGCGATCGCTGGTTGCTCTCGCCGGGCGACGGCAGGGCAGGCAGGCTGTTGTTTTGAGCCTGGGGCGCAGGCGGCGTGGGCGGCAGAAGAATGTCGAGCAACCGCTCCTCGGCGTTCATCTCCGCGCGGTCTTCCACTTCTTCCAGGCGCTCTTCGCGCACCATGTCGATGGCGATTTCGACCAGGTCGCGAATCATCGACTCAACATCGCGGCCGACATAGCCGACCTCGGTGAACTTCGAGGCTTCCACCTTAAGAAATGGTGAATTCGTCAGCTTGGCAAGCCGTCGCGCAATCTCCGTTTTGCCCACGCCAGTAGGCCCAATCATGATGATGTTCTTGGGCATGATGTCGTCGGCTAGATCGGGCGGCAGTTTCTGCCGGCGCTGCCGATTGCGCAGCGCAATCGCGACAGCGCGCTTGGCGGCCTTTTGACCCACGACATGCTTGTCGAGCTCGGCGACGATCTCGCGCGGCGTCAACTCGTCGAGCGCGAGGTCCTGTTCTTCGGCGGATGCGGGCAAATAGATAGCCATAGGTTTCTCTAACTAGCTTTTCAATTCTTCAAAAGTCACATGATCATTGGTATAGATGCAGATATCGCCGGCAATCTTCATGGCTTTTTCAGCAATCTCTTTTGCGCCGAGATCGGTGTTCTCAAGCAACGCGCGGGCCGCGGCGGTTGCATAGCTGCCGCCGGAGCCGATGGCTGCGATCTGCTCGTCCGGATCAATGACATCTCCAGACCCGGAGATCAGAAAAGTCTGATTCGCATCGGCCACGACCAGCAGAGCTTCGAGATTGCGCAGCATCTTGTCCGTCCGCCAGTCCTTGGCAAGCTCGACGGCGGCGCGATTCAGATTTCCCGCATAC
>DATHNJ010000012.1:0-7256 GCA_035486155.1 Occallatibacter sp.
AATTTCTTAGTCTACGGGAAAGCGGGCCGGGGGTCAACGCTGGGTGGAGGGCAGTTTGAAATTGCACCTGCGCAAGCTCAGGTTCTAACGCCTCAGCAAGCCGTCAAATTTGTTATTGATGCAATAAATTTTTCGTTGACCGAATCAAGATTCCCGGCGCACAATGAGCGGGCTCTCAATATCATCAGGCCCAAGAGAAAGAATGAGGCGTGCAGTTATGACGCATCGGGACCGCCTGGATTCGAGCGCTATGGCCACCAGCCAGATCTACGCAACAACGGCGATCCGGCTGGCCCAAGAACACATCGCTCACTGCGACGGTGAAGCGTGTGACATCTCGTTGGAAGTGCTTTGCGAGATGGCGGAAAAGGCCGGCGCGGAATTCACTGAAGTAGAAAAGAAACTCTTCTTTTAAAATACGCGCCGCCCATTCGCCTTCTCGGGACGTTACAGCTCCCAGCTTGCGTTCGGGCTGCCATCGGTAGACTTCGCGTTTGGGGCTGTTTGCGCCAAACCGGCGCTCACTCTCTGAAGCATCTGCGCGCCGAGGCGCGCCTGCTCCTTATCGCCGCTTCATGCATTGGCTTCGTATGGGCATATTGTCTGTTATCCATATACCCCTTAAGTCACGATTACCGAAATCTTTATGCTCATGGGATTGACGCAGCGGCAGAGCAGCGCTACTCTTCCCCCATACAACTCACTTTGGGCGCTCTCGCCAATACGTTTCGGCCCCAGACCAACCCCGGTCTCGTCTGCGCCTGTATGTTCCTTTCGATACATCGCTCCCACCACATTTCGAAAAATTCTCGCGCCAACCTGCCGATGAATTGCGTAATTGAATCTAACTCACTGTTGCTGCCCCACAGGGCAGCCCCGGAGGAACCCTGAACGCTGACCTTGAGATCACACCGAATCTTGAGCCCCTTTTTGGGACCCGCGATGAAAACCTCAGACTTATGGAGGACTCACTCGGCGTAAAGATCGATCTACGATCAGACGCCGTACACGTGGAGGGGCCGCAGGAGTCGGTGGCTCGAGTCCAGCGCATCTTTCAGGACTTCGAGGCGCTCCGTCGGCAAGGCATCCATCCCCATAATGGCGAATTGAATGGCATGCTGCGGTTGGTCGTCGCCGATCCGGCGACCACGCTGAAGGCTATTGCTGATTCCGGCAAGCAGCGCTCGGCTGGCGTTAAACGTACAGTGCAGCCGCGCTCGCTCAACCAGCGCCGCTATGTGGAAGCTATTGAGAAAAACGACATGGTCTTCGGCGTCGGCCCGGCCGGCACCGGCAAGACCTATCTCGCCGTCGCCATGGCCGTCGCCGCGATGAACGCCAAGAAGGTCAGCCGCATCGTGCTCGTGCGTCCCGCGGTAGAAGCCGGCGAAAAGCTCGGTTTTTTGCCGGGCAGCCTGCAGGAGAAGGTCGATCCGTATCTTCGCCCCCTTTATGACGCGCTCTATGACCTGCTGGAGCCGGAGCGCGTCGACAAGATGCTGGAGAAAAACGTCATCGAGGTTGCGCCGCTGGCTTTTATGCGCGGCCGCACGCTCAACGACGCCTTCATCATCATGGACGAAGCGCAGAACACCACCATCGAGCAGATGAAGATGTTCCTCACCCGCCTGGGCAACAACTCCAAGGCGGTGATCACGGGCGATATCACGCAGATCGATCTGCCCAATCCTCGCAAGTCCGGATTGGTGGACGCGATTAATGTGCTGGATGGCGTCGAAGGCATTCACTTCTGTCACTTCGAAGATGGCGACGTGGTGCGTCACGCTTTGGTGCAACGCATCGTGCGAGCCTACGAGTCGGCTAAGCCGCAACAGCAGGAACTGCCGTTGTCGCTGGGCGAAGGCATCGCTGTGGAGCCGGCCAAACAGCCGGCGCAAGTTCAGAAACCGCAGTGAATTTGGCTTTCGCGTAAAATTGAAGTTGAGTCGAGGCTGCGCCGCTTCTCCGGCGTGGCCTCACGCACGATGATCCTCCTCGATCCAGACCTGGACCCTGACCCCCGACCCCGCGTGCAACTCCGTGGGACGTCACGTTCTGCGCCTGGCGCCACTTCATCGCAAAGGCGCAGAACCGCTCAAGATCACGTTCCTTCAGTGCGTGTTCTGGCGCGATTTTTGACGCAGGCGCAGGCTGCGGTCCGTCTGCGCGGTCGCATCTCGGTTCTGCTGACAACCGACAAGGCGATTCGCCGCCTGAACAGGCGATTTCGTGAGATCGACAAGGCCACCGACGTTCTCTCGTTCCCTGCGGATGCGGCATTCCCAGGCCAGGAAAAAGTCGCCGGAGATCTAGCCATCAGTGTTCCCACAGCGCGCCGTCAATGCGCCGCATGCGGCCACTCTCTTGGAGTGGAGTTGAAGGTATTGATATTGCATGGATTGCTGCATCTAGCGGGCTACGACCATGAGACCGATTCCGGTCAGATGGCCCGGCGCGAGCGCGCTTTGCGCGCCAAGCTTGGTCTGCCGCAAGGCCTGATCGAGCGCGTGCATAGCAATGCTCCTGTAAATACTCGTCGCAAGGCCAGCGCAAAGGCAGCCAGGGGCGCCAACCGATGAGCGCTCTCACCATACTCCTTCTGGTTCTTGCCGCGGCCATCGTTACGCTGGCGTCTTACATCGGCCGCATCTACTCCGAGTTCGGCAAGATTCTTTCGCACGAGGTGCAAGACAACATCGACGCCTGGGAGGATAAGGTTGAGCCGCATCTGGGTCTGAGCCGCGAGCACGCAGCGGTGTGCGCCGCGGTCCTGCAACAACTGGCCCTGGGCGCCATTGCTCTGGAGTTCGGGGCGGTGCTCTTCGATCGCGCGTCGCATCTGGGCCGGCCGACGTATCCGGAAATCTTCCAGGCCGTGCTCGGCGTGGTGCTCGTCGTGATCTTTTGCACTCAGGTGCTGCCGGCGCTGCTCTTCAATCACACGCGCGGAAATTGGGCCGCGAGAATGCTGTGGCCGATTCGCTTTCTGCTTTGGATCGTCACACCCGTCACCGTTTTTGTGCGTTTCTTCCACTCCGTCGCTTCGCTTGCCGAGCCGGCGCAGACCCCGGAAGAAGAAACCGCCGGCAACGTCGAGGCGTTGCTCGAAGCGGGACAAGAAGAGGGTATCCTCGAGGAGACTGATCGCGATCTGGTGCGCTCCGCGGTAGAGTTCGGCGACAAGCTGGTGCGCGAGGTCATGACGCCGCGCCCGCAGGTCTTCGCGGTTCCGGATTCGTTGACGCTCGAGCAGTTCCTCTTACGGCTGCGCGATTTCAACTTTTCACGCGTGCCTGTCTATGCCGGATCGCTCGACAACGTCACCGGCATCGCTTTCGCGCACGATCTGCTGCAGTTCAGCGATGAAGAGGCGCGCACCCGAACCGTGGCCGAGATGCAGCGGCCCGCCGCGTTTGTTCCCGAGACCAAGCGCGGCTACGAACTGTTGCGCGAGATGCAGCGCGAGAAGCAGCACATGCGCATCGTGATCGATGAGTATGGCGGCGTGGCCGGACTGGTGACGATCGAAGACTTGCTCGAGCAGATTGTCGGCGACATTAAAGACGAGCACGAGACCGATACGCCGATCGAAGATCCGCAGCACGAACCAGGCGGCTCGTGGCTCGTGCCAGGCAGCTTTCCTGTCGATCAGCTCGCGAACCTCTTTGGCGAGCCGGTCGAACTTGATAACGGCTACGAGGCGACTACGCTCGGCGGCCTGGTCAGCGAGATCGAGGGTCGCATCCCGCTGCGCGGCGAAGTCATCGAAGTCGACAATGCCGGCCTGCGCATTGAGGTGGTTGCCTCGACCGATCGCCGCGTAGAGAGGCTGAGGGTGTTTCCGCCGCGTATTGAAACCGCCGCTCAGGCCTCATAGCGCCAGAGCGAAGCCGATTGGCCCCACCGCAGGTGGCGTACACTCACTCAGGAGCATTGCACCTTTTGAAATCTGGATTTGTCGCTATTCTCGGCCGGCCCAACGCCGGCAAAAGCACGTTGCTGAACGCCCTCACCGGCGAAAAAGTCGCTATTGTTACGCCCAAGCCGCAGACCACGCGTAACCGCATCGCGGGCGTGGTTGAGGTTGCTGCGCGCAAGGGCGTGCATCCGGCTGCGCAGATCGTCTTTGTCGACACGCCGGGCGTGCACAAGCCCGCATCGCAGCTCGACCGCCGCATGTTGCTAGAGGTGCATGAGGCCCTGGAAACGCGCGACCTGGTGCTGGTCTTGATCGACGCCAGCCGCCGCGTACAGCTTGAAGCTGCAGGAGAACCCGGCGAGGCGCATCATCACAGGTCTTCGACATGGACCAGCGAAGAAGAATTTCTCTTCGGTCTCATTCGCGGTCTCGACTGCCCGGTCTTTCTCGTTCTCACCAAGATCGATCTGGTCGCCAAGGACCTGTTGCTGCCGCTCATCGAGACGCTGACCAAGCAATTTAACTTCGCCGAGGTGATTCCCATCAGTTCGCGCAAGCGCGACAACCTCGACATCCTGATTCGCAAGATCGTCGGCGCGCTGCCGAAAGGAGAGCGCTACTATCCCAAGGATCAATACACCGATCAGCCCATGCGCTTCATGGTCGCCGAGCTCATTCGCGAACGGATACTTGTCGAAACTGGCGAAGAGGTGCCGTATGCCGCGGCCGTCGTCATCGAGCGCTTCGAAGAACCGCCCGCCGATCTGCAGATGAAAAAGAAAAAGGCGACAGCGAAGCTCCCGCTCACACGAATCGCGGCCGCGATCTACTGCGAGCGCGATGGGCAGAAAGCGATTCTGATCGGCAAAGGCGGAGCCAAATTAAAAGAGATCGGCACAGGCGCCCGCAGGCAGATCGAATCGCTGCTCGGCACGCGCGTTTATCTCGAACTGCGTGTGATCGTCGAGCCAGGCTGGCGCGAATCCCGCGCCTTCATCGACTCGCTTGATTGGCGCGCGCAACTGGAACAACTGGCCAAGAAGCAAGAACCCACATCGGACGATGAACCGAACTGAATCTGCGTTCGATTTAAGCGCCGCGCACCTGTCCGCGCCCGTCCGTCTTTACCTGGTACATGCGCGCATCGGCGGCGCCGATGATGGTGTGAATCGTGGCGCCATCGGCCGGAGCGGTCGCAAGGCCCACGCTGGCGCTGACGCTCAACTCCAGGCTGCCATTCATGCGGAAGCGCGTAGAGGTCAGCTCATGGTGCACGCACATCGCCAGTTGCTGCGCGTCGTTGTGGTCCGTTTCAGGCATCACCACCACAAACTCGTCTCCTCCATAGCGGAAGCACAAGTCCTGCGGGCGGCTCAGCTCCTGCAGACGCCGTCCAGCGCGCGCTAACAGTTCGCTGCCGATCAGGTGCCCATGGGCGTCGTTGACTTGTTTGAATTTGTCCAGATCGAGAAAAGCCAGGCTTAGTGGGACCTGCTCGAGATTGCATCGCTCCAGCTCGCGCCCGAGCACATCGTACAAGTGGCGAACATTGTAGAGTCCAGTAGTGTCGTCGGTGATGGTCAGTTGCTGAATCTGGGCCACGTCGCGCGCATTTTCAATGGCGATCGCGGCGTGATCGGCAAGGATATGCAGGAATGCGATGGTGTAGTCGGTGAGCTGATCGGCGCGCGGATTGAAGATCTCGATAGCGCCCTGCGTCCGCTTGCGGCCTAGCAGCGGCAAGGCGATCACGGAGCGAAGTTTCGAAGCGTTCGCCGCGGCCCCCAGTTGCAGCCGCGGGTCATCTTGCGCCTCCGGGACGATCAGCGTCTCGCCATGCTCGACCACCCAGCCGGCGACGCCCTCGCCAACCTTGACGCGCAGATCTCGCAGGGCAGCCTCTTCGCCTCCGGAAGCGATCGCGTAATACAGGTCCTGCCGTTCCTCATCGAGCATCAACAGGCTCCACAAATCGGCCTGAATGAACCGCTCCATGTGTTCGAGGATGGTGCGTAGAATCGCGTCCAGATCGAAACTTGACGTAAGCGAGCGCGCCAGCTTGTGAAACACAAGAAGATCGTCGATCGGAATCCGGCTCTCACGCGGGAGCGTCATGTGGGGGACCTATAAATTTTGTCTGCCGCAAATAGGGAAAGCATTCGTCCGAAGCAATCGCCGTAAGACCAATCGATCTCTAAACAATAGACACGGATATGCGTTTTCTAATCTGCCTGAATTGAATTCTGTCACACGTTGGCTGCGCAGCAAGCATGAATTACACCGAAGTAATGACCATGGTTTAGAAGTGCAAGAATTTATCCGCCAATATGCACCATCGATCGCGACGGCTTCAGAAATCCCGGCTCGCCGATATGGTGCCGGGCCTCCTTGCCCTGCACCGTGAGGGCGATGTAGTTGCGCAGTGCTTCGTCGCTTTCGCCGGCGCGCACCCGGCCGTAGAGGTCGTGCTCAATCTGGGAGAACAGGCAGGTTCGAATCTTGCCATCGGAGGTGAGCCGCACGCGGCTGCAGGCGCCGCAAAAAGCCTCTGTAACAGGAGCGATGATCCCGATCTCGCCGCGCCCATCGGCAAAGCCATAGCGTCTCGCTGTCTCGCTGGCCTCACGCGGCGCCAGCGGAGTTAAAGGCAGCACGCGGCTGATCCGCTCCACAATCTCGCGGAGCGGCACGACGATCTGCGGCGTCCACAGGCGGCCTTCCTCAAGCGGCATGAACTCGATGAACCGCACCGCGACATTCTCTTCACGGGCGAAGTGGGCGAAGGGGACGATCTGGTCATCATTGAAGCCGCGCAGCAGGACGCAGTTGATCTTCAGCGGCATGAGGCCGGCAGTGCGCGCGGCGCGAATGCCGCGCAAGACCGCTTCAAAGCTGCCCGGAACGCGGGTGATCCGTTCGAATATGGCCGGATCGACTGCGTCCATGCTCACTGTAATGCGCTGCAGGCCGGCTTTCTTCAGCGGCGCGGCCAAATCTTCAAGGAGATGTCCATTGGTGGTGAGCGCCAGGTCAAGCGGCGCGCCCGCCAGAGTTCGCAACTGCGCCAGCTCGCGAACCAGATCGAGCAGACTACGGCGCAACAGCGGCTCGCCACCTGTGAGCCGCACCTTTTCGATGCCCAGGTCGACGAAGAGCTTGATGATTCGCAGATACTCAGCGATATCCAGTTCGGGATACTGTGCGCCGAACTCGCCGGTGCGGCAGTAGACGCACTTATAGTTGCAGCGATCGGTGATCGAGACGCGAAGATCGTGAATGATTCGGCCGTGGCTATCAGTCAGCCGGGATGGCGGCGCCACGGGAGAGGAAATTGGAA
>DATHNJ010000013.1:0-2824 GCA_035486155.1 Occallatibacter sp.
CTTTGCGCTCCTGCATCATGACGGAGTGCAGGAAGGCGGTGCCGGTAAGCCAGGGCATGAAGCTCGCGTTTTCGACCGGATCCCAACCCCAGTAGCCGCCCCAGCCGAGCACGGCGTAGGCCCAGTGCATGCCAAGGAAGATGCCGCAGGTAAGAAAGAGCCAGGTGACAAGGGTCCAGACGCGCGTGATTCTGATCCATTTTTCGCCGGGGTAGCGCATCATCAGCGCGCCGAGGCCGAAGGCGAAGGGAACGGAAAATCCCACATAGCCGAGATAGAGCATCGGCGGATGGATCACCATCTCGGGATATTGGAGAAGCGGGTTGAGGCCGTTGCCGTCGTCGGGAATGGCGCCGCGCAGAAGCGCAAACGGCGGCGCGGCGAAGTTGATGACGGCGAGAAAGAAGACCTGAATGGCGGCGAGGATGGTTCCGGCGTAGGCGTAGAGCTTGACGTCGACCTTGTGGGTGAGGCGCAGGACGAAGCCGAAGGCGGCGAGCAGCCATGCCCAGAGCAGCAGCGAGCCTTCCTGGCCGCTCCAGAGGGCAGCGAATTTATAGGGCGCGGGCAAGGCGCGGTTGGAGTGCTCGAGGATGTAGGTGATGGAGAAGTCGTTGTTGAAGACCGAGTAGACGAGCGCGAAGGCGGCGATGGTGACGGCGAAGAAACTGGCGATGCCGGCGCGGCGGGCGGTGTCGGCGAGGCGTTCGGGCGAGACAGCCGTGGGCTGCCCGGTGGCGATGAGACGGAGAGCAACGGCGCCGGCGAACAAATTGTAGGCTGCCAAGGCCAGCGCGATTAGAAGGGCAAAACTGCCGAGGGTTGCCATGAAGACTCCATGCTCATTCTCGCACTTAGGGCGCGGGGCGCGCGGCAGGCGAATGGCTTGATTCTCTTCTTATGATAGGCGGTTGGTTTGTGATGCGGCTCACACCTTGGGTGGAGGGGCGGATCCGCTCAAATCATTCCGGGAGCCGGATCACGCCGGGGCGGCGAGGAGTTCAATTCTCAACATCCAATCCGATGGATCGCATCAGTTGGAGCGCATTGCTGGTTTTCACGACGCCGGGCTTGAGTTTGTAGTCGAAGATCAGCCGGTCGTCTTCGAGGCGGTCTTCGAAGTGGTAGTTGGCGGCTCGGTCCCCCATGGCGTCAGGGATTCGCGCCAACGCTAGATCGTGGGTGCTGACGATGCCGATGGCATCGTGTTTGACGAGGTTTCGCACGATGAATTCTGTTCCGGCGAGACGATCGTGGGAGTTTGTGCCGGACAGAAGTTCGTCGAGCAGAAACAGCACCGGAAGCGGACCGGCGGTGAGGTCGGAGATGAGCTTGACCCTGCGGATCTCCGCATAGAAACGGGAGACGCCGCCGGAGAGCGAGTCGAGAATGCAGATGGACGCAGCGACCGTGAGCGGAGTGAGGCGAAGGCGCGTGGCGCGCACAGGAGCGCCACACAGGGCCAGGATGGCGTTGAGGCCGATGGCGCGGATGAATGTGCTCTTACCGGCCATGTTGGGGCCACTCAGGATGACGAGCTGCAGGCCATCGCCGAGTTTGAAGTCGTTGCGTATGCCGATGTGTGGCGGCAGCAGCGGATGGGCCAGGCCCTTTGCTTCGAAAAAAGGAGTTTTGATGTGTGATTGATCGTTTGCTGCTTCCGTCTTAACTAATTCCGGAAATACATCGGCGTCGTGTTCGAAGGCGTACGCGGAGAGCGAGGTGAGGGCCTCGAGTTCGCCGACGGCGTTGAGCCAGCCGCGAATCTGGGGGCCGAACTTCTTCTGCCACCGCTCGGCGACGAAGACAAGTTGGGCGCTCCAGAAGAGGAAGAGATCGAGCGGACGGAAAAACGCATTGTGCCGGTGGTGGAGATACTCGACGATGCGGGCGAGGTTGCGAATGGCTGCGGAGGGCGGAGTTCCATTAGTCTTGAGCCCTGCCTGGAGGGCCAACAATTTTGGCGAGACAAAGGGCTCCTGCTCCAGCAGGAAAAGAACGCCCGCCAATAGCTCCAGATCTTCGGCTGCCGATTCTATCGAGCCTGCTGCTTCCTCCAGTCGCTCGTGGAGCCGGTGCGCCCAGGCAAAGTTCAGGACAGTGACGGATCCGGCGACCCAACCGAGGCCCCAGAAGCCCCAGGCGGCGAGGCTCGCGATCCACAAGACTGCAAGCAGCGAGGTAGCAACGCGGGTGGCGCGCGCCGCGAAGAGAGGACTGCGCTCTCCCCATACGGAAAGCGGCTCAGGATGAACGCCGGAGCGCACGGTTTCGCCGAGGAGGAAGAGATTTTCGCGGAAGGCGATGCGTGGGGCTAGCTCGCGGGTGGAGTGCTGGCGTGCGAGCGCTTCTTGAATCGGCGCAGGCGCGAGGAGCCATGCGGCGAGCGCCTCTTCTCCGGCGCGTGTGCGAGCGGTACAGAGAAGCTCGAACAACGACGCTTCGCCAAAGATGTCGAGATCGCGCGCGTAGGGGTGCTGCGGATCTAGGAACCGTTCTCCTGTTTCGCCGTGGCCGGCCCAGCGATTTTCGAGTCGTGCGAGTCCTCGGTTGTAGAACTCGATGGATCGCGTGCGCAGGCGAATGGAACGCAGCAGCTTTTCGTGCATCACCACCAGCAGTATGAAGACAGCGACGGGCACGACGAGAAGTTCGACATGCGCTGGAGGACGAAGCAGCCAGAATGCGGCGATCACAGTGACGGCGGCAAGAGCGAGCTTCGCTAATCCCAGGAGCTTCTCGCGCTGCTGCTCGCGGGTTTGCGTGTGATTGAGTTGCTTCAGTCGATCGGAGTAGATCTCGATGGGTGTTTGCCGATTTGGCG
>DATHNJ010000014.1:0-6702 GCA_035486155.1 Occallatibacter sp.
CGATAAGCACTTTGACGACACGATCTACGGCGGCGACTTTCTCGCCAATCAGACGCCGGTGAAAGCCATGTGCGAGGCCGCGCCTGGGATTATTGATTTATTGGACCGCATGGGCGTGCCCTTCAATCGCACCCCCGAAGGCCTGCTTGACTTCCGCCGCTTCGGCGGCACGCTCTATCACCGCACCGCCTTCGCCGGCGCTACCACGGGCCAACAGCTTTTGTACGCGCTCGACGAACAAGTCCGCCGCTACGAGTCCGAAGGCAAGGTCACCAAATACGAAGGCTGGGAGTTTCTGTCCGCCGTACTGGACTCCAAAGGCGCAGCCCGCGGTATTGCTGCGCTGAACCTGCGCACTATGGAGTTGCGCTCGTTCCCTGCCGACGCCATCATCCTCGCCACCGGCGGCAACGGCGCCCTTTTCGGCAAGAGCACCAACTCCGTGGTCTGCACCGGCTCGGCGCAATCGGCAATCTTTCAGCAGGGCGCGTACTACGCCAACGGCGAGTTCATCCAGGTGCACCCGACGGCCATTCCCGGCGAAGACAAGCTGCGCCTCATGTCGGAGTCGGCGCGCGGCGAAGGCGGACGCGTCTGGGTGCCGCGCACCGTCGGCGACAAGCGCCCATTCAAGCAGATTCCAGAGTCCGAACGCTTCTACTTCCTCGAGGAGTGGTATCCCAAGTACGGCAACCTCGTGCCGCGCGATATCGCCACGCGCGCCATCCACAAGGTGGTCTACGAGAATGGCCTCGGCATCGACGGCCAGCCGATGGTCTATCTCGACCTCACGCACATCGATCGCGAGACGCTGAACCGCAAGCTTGAAGGCATTCTCGAAATCTACGAGAAGTTCGTCGGCGACGATCCGCGCGAAGTCCCGATGAAGATCTTCCCGGGCATGCACTACACCATGGGCGGCCTCTGGGTCGACTTCAACCAGATGACGAATATCCCCGGCATCTTCGCCGCCGGCGAGTGCGAGTACCAGTACCATGGCGCCAATCGCCTCGGCGCCAACTCGCTGGTCAGTTGCATCTTCGGCGGATTTGTTGCTGGGCCGAATGCGCTGGCTTACGCCAAGAGCCTGCCTGCCGCAGAGGGCGATGGCGGCCACGCGGCAGAGCTGCAGCGCCAGACCGAAATCAACAAGAAGCTGCTGAACAACGAAGGCACGGAAAATCCCTTCAAGCTCTGGCGCGAGCTGGGCGAGACCATGTCCAAGCACGTTACCGTGGTCCGCTACAACAAGGGCCTGCAGGAAGCCGACCAGAAGATCGTCGAGCTCATCGATCGCTTCAAGAAAGTGAACTTAAGCGATAAGAGCCAATGGGCTAATACTTCGTTTGCTTTCGCGCGTCAGCTCAATAATATGCTTGAACTTTCCCGCGTCGTCGTGCACGGCGCCATTCAGCGCGATGAGTCCCGCGGCGCGCACTATAAGCCCGACTTTCCCGATCGCAACGACGAAAAATTTTTGAAGACGACCAAGGCCAGCTTCGCAGGTCCGGGCGTTGCGCCGAAGCTCGAGTTCGAAGCGGTCGATATTCAATTCATCAAGCCGCGTCCGCGCCGTTACGACGCAACGAAGTAAGCATTGCATGCGGTGATCCTTACCGAAGGATCTGCATTTGATTCTTGAAGAGTACGCTGAGGGAAAAGCACATCATGGCAAAGACCGTAGCATTCGAAATCAAGCGCCAGGCCAGCCCCGACGCGCCCGCCGTGTGGGAAAAATTCGAGCTCGAGTGGCGCTCCGGCATGAACGTCATCTCCACCATGATGGAGATCGCGACGAATCCCGTCACCTCCGACGGCCGCGCCACCACGCCGATTACCTACGACTCCAATTGCCTGGAAGAGATCTGCGGCTCCTGCGCGATGAGGATCAACGGCAAAGCCCGCATGGCCTGCTCCGCGCTGGTCGACAATCTTGAACAGCCGATCAAGGTCGAGCCGCTCAGCAAGTTCCCTCTCGTCCGTGATCTTCAGGTCGACCGCTCCGTGCTCTTCGAAAACTTAAAGCGCGTCAAGGCGTGGGTGCCCGTCGACGGCACCTATGATTTGGGTTCGGGCCCGCGCGTCTTCCCGCAGGATCAGGAAGTCAACTACCCGCTCTCCAACTGCATCTCCTGCACGTGTTGCATGGAGGTTTGCCCGCAGTTCAATGAAGAGACGGGGTTTGTCGGCGCGGCCACCATCGCCCAGGTGAAACTGTTCAACAATCACCCCACCGGCGCGGTCCTCAAAGAAGAGCGCCTGCGCGCGCTGGCCGGCGATGGCGGCGTGCAGGAGTGCGGCTTCGCGCAGAACTGCGTCGAGGTCTGCCCCAAGCAGATTCCGCTGACCAACGCCATCTCTGACGTGAGCCGCGATGTGACGGTTCAGGTTGTGAAGGACTTCCTGCGCGGATAGCAATCCAGCCCACACCGAATAAGGGCCATCGACGCGGTATGATTGGGCCACTCAACCGAAACTTTATTTGTCTTTGGCTACGAGCGTTGAGAGAAGAGGAAGGACCATGTCAGACAAGGTAGTTGTCGGGAACCAAAAGAAGATCCTTGGCCATCAGGCGTCTATTCTGAAAAATCAGAAGGCTATCCTTGCCAATCAGGCAGTGATCAAGAAAAACCAAGGCGCGCTGCGGGAGATTCTCGCGAATCAAAAATCGATTCTTGCCAATCAGAAGACGATTCTGGCTGCCGTGAAAAAGTAACGAGCCCAAAGCCGACTGGGCGAGGAATACCCACAAAGACAGGCGATTCCCTCTTACATTTTTTGGGGGCGATGGTACGGAAGAGCCCACACCCAGGAAGCGTTCGTTTGCTCCCTGGGTCGGGCGCATTCTATGCGGACCGCGGATTAGCGATGCCCGCCTCCGCCATGGGCCGCGCCGCCGCCGTGGTATCCAGGCAAGGCGTGTTCATGGCCTGCATCATGGCCAGGATTGCCGACGTGACCCCGTCCATCGCGCGCTTCGTTTCCATGGAAGTGGTTGAACGCCTCCGAGCCACGCTCCGGCACCGGTCCGTGATAACCGTAGTGAGGATCGTAGCGGTTATCGACGTGGCCATAGAAGCCATGCGGACCGTGGAACCAGGGACCCGCTCCGAGGAACACTCCGCCCACAAACCAGTCTGGGCCGTAGTAGCCATAAGGCGCGCAATCATACGGCGCGTAGTCGAAGTAACCGTAGGGGCATACGGGCGCGGCTCCGATGCTGATAGCCACCTGCGCCGGCGCCGCGGGGGCCCAGCACACCATCGCAGCCCCCAGAACAGAGCAAGCGAGTAGTTTTACTGCTGCGCGTTGCAAAAAACCGACAGTTTTACCGTTGGACATAATCTCTCCTTGTTGCTTGGAAGGATGCCATACGCGGCGAGTTTCCTCCACAACGATCTTTATTAATCTTCCCGCCTGAATACACTCGTTTACGCCCTGAACCAGCTCTTCTCAAGTACGATGGCTGGATTACGATAGCTTGGCCGGAGAGATCGCTGCAATGAAGCTAGCTTTTGTTCTGTCTTTGGGGTTTACGATCGCCCTGTCTTTGGAAGCATCGGCCGCCGAGAAGCGCGTTCTGGTTTATACCCGAAACCACGTCACGAACGGTACTGGATACGTTCACGACAACATCGCCACCAGCGTCGAGGCCATCCGAAAGATCGGAGCGGAGCACAATTTTCTGGTGGATGTGTCGGACGATCCTTCCGTCTTTAGCGACCAGAATCTTCGCAAGTACAGAACACTTATCTTCTCGAACAGCAACAACGAAGCATTTGAGACGGACGCGCAGCGCGGCGCTTTTCAACGCTTCATTCACCGTGGCGGAGGGTTTGTCGGCATTCATTCCGCCTCGGGCTCGGAACGCCATTGGCCTTACTTCTGGTCTGTTCTAGGAGGAAGCTTCGCGGCGCACCCACATATCCAAACCTTCACCGTTCAGGTGACGGACAAAAGTCTTCCCGGCCTCGAGGATCTGCCCGCTTCCTTTCGCTGGACGGATGAGTGCTATTTCATCGGTCATCTCAACCCAGACATTCATCCCATCTTGACCACGCCAAGGAAAAATCTCGATGGCGTCGAGGCGATGCATCTGGACCTCTCAACTTTTACCGAGAACTTGCCGCTTGCATGGTTCCACAGGTTTGATCATGGCCGCGAGTTCTACCTGGCTCTCGGGCACGCCAAAGAAGACTACAGCGACCCGGTCTTCCTGAAGATTTTGACGGCCGGCATTCTGTGGGCAAATCACTAGTTCAGGCCCGCATGGGTCAATGGCGTAGCCTACGCGGCGGCGCGCGCCCGCGCCAACTCTACGATCCTCTCAATCATCTCCGTGTACGAGTAGCCGGCCTTCTTGGCCGCCATCGTAAACTCCGCCGCGCTCGCCAGCCACGGGTTCGGGTTGGCTTCGATCACGTACACTTCGCCCTTATTGTTCAGCCGCATATCGATGCGTCCATAGTCGCGCAGCTTCAGGGCGCGATACGCAGCCAGCGCGGTGTCCTGCAGCTTCTGCGTCGTCTCCTCATCGAGATCTTCCACCGGCGCCGACTTCGTGACTTTATACGCCTCGGTCTCAGGATCGAACTTCACATCATGGCAGGCGATCCGCGGCGTTCCCTTCGGCAGCTTCGACAGGTCCAATTCAATCAGTGGGAGCACCTCAGGATTATCGTTGCCTACGATAGCGGCGTAGATCTCACGACCCTCGATGTACTCCTCGATCAACGCAGGGCTATCGAATTCCTCTTGGATATAGTGAATGCGCTCCATCAACTCTTTCACGCTGCCGACAACCGCGCCGCAGTCGATGCCGATCGACCCATCTTCCGACACAGGCTTGACGATCAGCGGAAACTCAATATCGTGCGAGTGATCGGTACGGCCTTTGTACGAGGTCGCAAAGTCCGGCGTCTTGATCTTGTGAAAATCAAAGATCTTTTTCGCGATCGACTTGTCCTGCGCCAGATACAAAGCCTGCGGACCGCCGCCCGTATAGGGAATATCCAGCAGCTCGAGATACGCGGCGAGATTCTTGTCCATCGTGTCGTTGCCGGCGTAGGACTCGGTCAGGTTGAAGATCAGATCGGCGCCGCACTTGGCCACCGCCAGCAGCGATTGGTTCTTGCCATCGAGAACGTGGTACGAAGGCTCATGGCCCAGCTTCGTCAACGCCTCGAAGATCTCTTCGCGATCGTGCAGCGGATTCTTCTTCCTCGGGCGTTTGCCATTCTTGCTGCGCGGCGCCTTTACCGGCTCCGCTACAGGTTCCGGCGGACCATCTTCCCACGTGTCGTGCAGGATTGTTACCTTCACGTTTGCCATCATACCTCTACGCTTTCTCTCTGGGACTCATATCTTCCGCCAATGTCACGGCAGGATAAAATTTGCCCCGCGCAATGTAGTTCATCGCCAGCGCCGTCGCGTACACCGTCACTTCGGTTAAATACGCACGTTCACATTTCATATCGGCACGCAGGCCCAGTTCGTTGACCTTCGCTTCAATCGTTTCCACTAACTTCTTTACCAGGGGACGCTGCACGCCCGTCCAATAGTTGACTTTATCGATCAGAACCTTGCGATTCTCTTTGATCAAATCGGCTGCAGGACGAACGTCATTCCTTCTCCGCTTCGATGCGATAAAAATGTCGCGCAGATCGGTATCGAGCGGCAGCTCGCCCGGCGTGAGCTGCTGATCGAGCGCGCGCTGATAAAACTCGCCGACCGTCACATCCATCTCATCGACCGTAATATCGGTATCGCCGTGCGCCACCACAGGATCGGTATTGCGCAGCTTGCGCCCGATGCGATCCATATACAGCAGCTTCTTCATCGCGCCCCACCCCTTGTAGCGCTTGCGCCAGTTGGAGCGCGGCGTCATCCACACGGCGAAGGTCTCGGCGAAATCCTCATCAGGATGCTTCTGCGCGTACCAGCCTTCCATGTGGCGCACAAATTGCCGCGAGAATGGAACCGGCTTGTAGGCATCTCGATATGCCCGCCGGAAGGGGCCGAAGAGATTGCGCCATTCTTTCGTTCGATAGATCGCGTACGCGTAATTGAACGCGTGGCCGGCCTCATGGCGCATGTACATCATGATCTGGCGCGCGTCTTCGATATCGTTCATCTCCGACTCAAGCCGCTGTAGCTTGGGATCTGCCAGATAGAACGGAATGCCGATGACCGGCTCCATGTTCGGGCAGCCCCACTCATCGGTGAGATAACACTTGGGGCGAAATTTCTTCAGTCCCTTGGCGTCGAGTTCTTTATAAAGCTGCTGCACGAAGCGTTCGAGTGGAGAACCTTCCAGCTTCAAACCAAGCTGCTGAATGGGCTTGGAAAGAATCTCCTGAACCTCTACCGGCGCTTTTTCAAAATTACCCACAGTTGGTCGAAGGCTAGCACACGCAAGCCGGAATTCGACCGAACGCTAGTCACCTTCTGGGTACGTGGGTAAATGATTCGAAGGAGAGAATTGCCTAATCCGCAAATGTTTCGCAGGCATGACGCATGCGATTGGAGAATTGTATGGTGGAATTTGTATGCGACTTAACGAGTCCTGGATAGATTCGTAGCGGCCCCATAGCAGCGCAGGAAAATAGCCCAGAGTCGCGCACACGATAGCTCGCGCGACCAGCTATTGATGAGAACGGAGACCTCGAACATGAAGCCGAATGAACCCAGCCGCACAGCCCT
>DATHNJ010000015.1:0-12195 GCA_035486155.1 Occallatibacter sp.
GAGGAAATGCGTCTGCGAGGCGATGCCGGGCGCATCGAGGCCAAGCTCCACCCCGCCCAGCATGGCGACGAGCGTCCAGGCGAGCAACGATGATCGGAACACTGTGGCAACGGCGCAGACGCAGAGACCCAGCACACGAAGAACGACCGCAGGCTGATGAAGGTCGGCCAAGCCGAGCGCAACTCCACAACTCCAAAGCGCGCCGCCAGACAGCGCAAGGACCAGCGGAACTCTGGACGGGGCGCGCAGGCGGACTGCTTGAACTGTTTCGGTCATTAGATAGCTGGGATGCGGGCTCCGTCCATTATGCAATGTGCGTTTCGCCTCGACCCAATCGCGCTCCGACGCTTCAGTCAGACTGTTTGAAACTCTTCGGCGGGCCGCTTGAGATGCATCGCCTGCGCTGTGACATCGGTGTACTTCAATCCCGAGCCGGTATTGAAGAGGACTACGCGATCGGTTGGCTTGAGCGTTCCGTCAGCCAACAACTTGTCATAGGCCGCGGTGACAGATGCGCCTTCCGGCGAGAGAAAGACGCCTTCGTTGCGCGCCCAGTCGAGAATCGATGCGAGAATCTCGTCGTCGGTCACCGCCATCGCAATGCCGTTTGATGCTTTCAGGATGTCGAGCATGATTGCATCGCCATAAGGCTTAGGCACGCGCAGTCCCGCGGCAAACGTCGAAGCGTCCTGCCACATCTGGCTTACTTTTTGGCCTGCGTCGTAGGCGCGCACTACAGGCGCGCAGCCGGCAGATTGCACCGCAATCATGCGCGGACGCCTGCCCTTCACCCACCCCAGTTCTTCCATCTCATCGAAGGCCTTCCACATGCCGATGAGCCCGACGCCACCGCCGGTGGGATAGAAGACCGCATCCGGATACTCCCATCCAAGCTGCTCGACCAGTTCGTATCCCATTGTCTTCTTCCCTTCCACGCGGAAAGGCTCTTTCAGAGAGGAGATGTCGAACCACCCCTCGCTCTGTTTGCGCTCGGTCACGATGCGCGCGCAGTCAGAGATCAATCCATCGACCAGCACCACGTTCGCGCCGTAGGCAACCGCTTCCACATAGTTGGCGAAGGGAACGTCGCGCGGCATGAAGATGTGCGCTTCGATGCCCGCCGCCGCGGCATACGCAGCCAGTGCGCCCGCAGCGTTGCCAGCCGATGGCACGGCCAGCTTGCGCAGTCCATAGTGACGCGCCATCGACACCGCCATGGCGAGCCCGCGCGCCTTAAATGTGCCGGTAGGATTCGCGCCTTCTTCTTTCAGGCGAACGCCCGTGTAGCGCCTGCTCTTCAGCATGGGGGTCCAACCTTCGCCGAGGGTCACCGGTTCGACTTCCGGCAGCACCGCGCGATAGCGCCACATGCCGCTCCATCCCGTCGAAGAGCCATCGATGACATCCGACGGCTTACTGCCGCGCAGCGGAGACAAATCGTAGCGCACATAGAGCGACCCGGCGGGCTGATCCGTACATTGCGGACATACCGTCTGCGGAGTCTGGGATGTGACGTGAGCGCGGCAACGGGTGCATTCAAGATATGCAATAGAAGGCATGAGTCTCCATCAAATACTGATATTTTGTATATTACCGCTTGCCGCCCCGCGACGTTGGTAGAATACTTGAGCCAAATCATGCAGGGAATTCTGAGAATTGAAACGCCCCAAAATCTGACCAGGCTTGCCTACGAGAGCATCAAAGCCTATATCCTTCGCGAAAACCTGGACGAAGATACGCGGCTTACGGAGGAGTTTCTCTCCAAGCAACTGGGCATCAGCAAGTCACCCGTGCGCGAGGCTTTAAACAGTCTCTGCACGGAGGGCTTACTGCATATCGAACCGCGGCGCGGCGCCTACCTGCGGCGATTCTCGCGCAAAGAGGTGCTTGATCTTTACAATCTGCGCGAAACGCTGGAGACGTATGCCGTCAGCGTGGCGGAGTTGACCCCCAGGCTGCTGACGGAGATGCGCAAGAGCGCGCAACGCACGGAAAAGCTGCTGAAGGCGCACGACAAGCAGGGACACATCGAGGAAGACACTCGATTTCACGAGTTGATCTCTCAGGCTACGGGAAACGCCGAACTGTGTCGCGTGCTCTCCAACGTGCAAAGCCAGATATGGCTCTGCCGGCGCAAGACGTATGATCTATCGTCTTCGTCAGCGCCCTCCGCGCATCGCGCGATCGTCGATGCGATGGAGAAAGGCGATCGCAAGGCTGCCCAATCCGCAATGAAGGATCATATTTCTCTGGTGCGCGAACGTTTGATCGCATTCATGGATGCCGATCACCCTGCGCATGCGTCGTCTCACAATGGCGCGGGGAAGACGCGGCGGAAGGCGCACGCGGCCGCAGAGTAACGGACCGTTGCTGTAAACAAAACTTTAGAAGATTTAGAAGGTGAAGGCCAGGCCAGCACTGACGCCGCGTTGCGCCTGCGCGAAGATCAGAACTGATCCATCGCTTGAGACATAGGGGCGATAGCCCTGGGCGAGCATGTTTCTCACGTCCAGCAAAGCTTCGATGCCGTTGGAGCCTTCATGATGCGGGCAGATAGGCTGGCGGAGATGGAGATTGAGATAGGGTTCGGTATCGTTGGCGGCGAAAGGCGCAGCGGACGTGACGGTGTCTTCCGGCTGCCATCGATAGCTGGCGCGCCACTTGGTCCCGGCGCCGTCGAGAGTGCCTGAAAGAGAGAGAGCGTAAGTCTGCACGCGGCGTGGGCGCGCCGAACCTAGCATCTGGGTAATCAAGACGGGGCGCACCGAAGTCTGCATGGCGAGCGCGTTGCCGTTGGCGTAACTCAGCCGCACGGAGTGACCGCCGGGAAGACGGTGCTCGAACGATGCAGTGAAGCCGGCCGTGGCATAGTCAGGGCCTGAAGCTCGCAACAGTCCGCTTGCCTGATCGTAGAGAGCGCCGGCGATGTTTGCGGGCCCTGAGCCCGCCGCGAATCGCGACGAAGCT
The DNA here is from genome assembly GCA_035486155.1 of Occallatibacter sp. GTDB lineage: Bacteria > Acidobacteriota > Terriglobia > Terriglobales > Acidobacteriaceae > Telmatobacter. Next base: position 2,968 of record DATHNJ010000015.1, read on the forward strand.
TCGAGCACTGGATTTCTTACGTTATCGGCGAAGACGGCGACCGACATTCCCGAAGCGTCTGTCTGGCGCTCCCATCCAAGCTCCTGATGAAGCCCTCGCTCGACAGCCAACTGGCCATTGCGCAGCACCACGGCAGGCAAATAGTTGCCCGCCTGCGATCCCGGCGCCGCATCGGCTGCAGGCAGGATCGTCGTCATCCGATAGCGGATCACCGCGTTGCCGTCGCGCCAGCCGACGGATGCAAAAGGCAAGGCAGCGACGACAGAATCAGCCGAGCCTTGATCGAATCGCGCCAGCACCTGTTCAGCGCCAACCTCGCCTTCAAACTCATCGCCCAGGTTCAAGTTCTCGGATGTGACCATCGCGGCCTCGTCGAGGCCTTGCATGCCGGCGCCATCGATTTCAGGATGGATGGCGATTGCCGCCAGCGATTGCACCGAGCCGGCAAAGCCGAGATCCTGACGGAATCCGAGCATGGACTCCATGCCCTGATCGGTGCCCGGAGCAAAATCCACGCGCGCCAGAAGCTCGCGGCTGTTGGATGGCGTGTTTTCAATCGTCGCAGTAATTCGCTCGCCGCTCTCGCCGAAGGCGCCTTCGCTGCCGGTGGCCATCAGGCGGGCTTTAAGCTTCGGCTTGGCGCCGGCGCCTTCCGATACGACGATCAGCGGACCGTCTTCAAGCCAGCGCAGCAGAGGCCGATTGGCAGCGGAGCGAAGGGTCCACGCCCAGTCGTCGGAGGGAGTGGCGGCTGCGCGCGGCTGAGCCGGCAACCACTGCATCACTTCGTAAAGAGTACTGAGCGTCAGATTGACGACGGTCGCGCGGCGCACATGCACGTTTTCGCGCAGCGAAGGCAGGAACGACATTCCCATTGCCTTCAGCGCGTAGAGGCCCGGCGCAATCGAGGGGATGGAGAACTGGCCCTTATCGTTGGTGTAGACGACCGCGAGTACGCTCAGGTCGGGACGCAGCAATTGGACGACCGCACCGATTTGCGGCGTTCCAGCCGAGTTGCGCACCACGCCTGTGACTGAACCGGGAGCAGCTCCTGAAGATGGAACGGCGCCCAGAGCGATCAGCGTGGTGAAGAAGGCAAATGCAAGCCTGCGCATCATCACTCGTTTCGGTAAACCGGCGGCGTCCCTGGCAGATCTATTCCTCAAAACTCCCGCGCTGGCTTCCCGATCTAGGTCCGGATGGCTTTGTCGCGCTGGGTTCATACTACTCCACTACAAAAGGCGCCGATTGCGCAATCTCTTGTTTCGAGATTTCGTCATCTATTTGAATCGTCACCTTATATTTGCCGGGCGGCAGTCCAGCGAGAGGAAGCGAGTTAGCCACAGTAATCTGATCGCTGTGCGCGCCCAAATCCTTTGAATCCATCTTCTTTTCCAGGAGAACCGCATTATTGCCTGCGTCCAGAATCCGGTAAGTAACTTCCGCGTCATTACTCTTGGTGGTTTCGTTGATGCCGAGGTTATAGACCTGCATCCAGAAGTTCAGCGCCTGCGCTCGCTTGAAGCTGACGGGCGTCGCCGGATTCGTGGCTACGCGCGGGCATATCTTCGTATTGCCGAGAACGCAATTACCTGCGCCGATCTCATGCGAGGATACCGGGTTCATCTGGTCGGCCAGGATCAACGACGACGTAGCCAGCTTCTCGTCGTGGAACTCCGGCACTTCCAGGGCTCGGCCATAGATGCCGACGTGATCTGGATTGTTCACGTCCTTGATCGCGATATCGAGACGATAGAGACCGGGAAGCAACGGAACAGCCTTCCAGTAAATGGATTGGCGGTCCAAGGATTTTTCGAGTAACTCCGCCGGCTGCTGCACTTCGACGGTCTCTTCAAAGGTCTGCACGGTCTTATGCGTGATGGTCGTGACCTTGCCGAGAATATTGACCAGGCCGGTAGCCACGCCGTTCTTCGTCACAAACGTGATGTCGCGGTTCTTGATCTGCAGCGTAATCGGCACAAGGACGGTATTTTCGGTGACCTTGACCAAGTCTGTGCGGACATCGAACGGGAAGATCGGTCCATTGATCAGTTTGTGCTCGGTGATGAAGTTATCGAGATCCTTGAACTTGACCGGCGGCGGAGCAAACAGCTTGGCGGCCAGTTCAATACGATCGAACTCTTTGGAATTCTGCGAAGAGGAAAGAGGACCGGTGCCCAGGTTCTCCAGGCCGCCCTTGAAGCGGTCGGCTTTCTTGGCCATGCCCATCTCTTCCCACTGCGTCTGGCCCATGCCCGGAACGTGCAAGAGCGCGTCTTTCTCGCCGCGGTCGATGGTGAAGTGGTAGTCGCCGCACATGCAGGTATCGACAAACTCGATGTCGATGTTGTCGCCGACGCCCTCAAGATAGCGGTAGTGCCAGACTTCAAACGGGAAGGTTGAGGTTTCGCCGCCGCCTTCATCCATGGGACGTTGATAGGCGCCGCCTGATGGATGGGAGTCAATCGAGTCGGGGGCGCCGAAAGAGATATAGATATGACCGCGATCGGTCTTCCATCCGGGCTTGCCGGCGGCGAAGTGCTCGTTGGCGTAGGCGATGCGGCGGTAGTGTTCTTCGCGGAATTCGTTGTCGGGCGAATCGGGATTTGGGTTGCGGCGAAGCCAGAACTGCTCGATGAACGAGTCGCGCTCTTCATCGTTCGAGAGATTCCTAAAGGCCTTACGCTCTTCGTCCGAAATGATGTAGGCGACGTCCTGATCGAGCCATGTCTTGTAGGCGCCCTTCAACTCCTGACGGACTGCCCTCTGCGACTGGATGATCTCCTTGTCGCTGCGGGGCCGCTTCAGCGGGTCGGCGTCCTGGTCCTGGCCGGCGGGCTGAGCGTTTGTAGACGGATCCCCCGATTGGGCTCGAAGACCGGATGTGGACGCGAAGACTAAACCGCACCCCAAGGTAAAACATAGGAACGAACGAGCGTTCAACATCATTGCCTCAACGACTCTCCTGCGGTCCCCCTATTCTACGAGTCCAAATGGGCTAGAGCAAGGATTTGCGCGGGGTCACCCGGCAGTTGGACGTCAAGCCTCTGAAAAGGTAACCGTAGGGCCGATAACAGCCGCTGGCCAATTTACGGCCGCCGAGGGATTCGGCCGCACTTTTCCTCCCCAATCTTAGAATCAAATGAAAGCCTTTGCTGTTTACGTTCTTGTTGACAGGACGCAAAAGAGGCTCAAACTCAGCCGATCCATTCAACGCCTTGGTCGGCCCCTGGGCCGGCGGTGAGCCAGCCCTGAGACCAGCCGGGATTTTGACCGAAACGCACTTAGAAGTTAAGCCAGATAGCGATGAGAAAACAGGAACTATCGAACAAAACGGGAACCGTCTAACAAAAGGTTGCGTAGACTAGAGGGTAAGAAATCTGGAGCAGCCACATCCCATGAAAAAAGTCCTTTTGATCGCGCTCGCTGTAATTGTGACTGGCGGTCTTGTTGCCTTCATGGTGTACAAACAGCAGTCGGGTTATACCAAGGTCCTCACCGCCAAGCTGGCCAAGCAGGATCTGGCCACGGTCGTCAGCGGCACAGGGCAGATCAAGCCGAAGACCTATGTGAACCTTGGCGCAACCGCGATGGGGCGCATCACCCACCTCTACGTGAAGGAGGGTGACCACGTGAAGAAGGGCCAACTGGTGGCGACGGTTGAGAACGTTGCACAGCAGGCTCAAGTGAACGGACAACAAGCAGCGATCTCCGCCGCCCGAACGGACATCGCCTCGTATGTCGCTGCAGAGAAGACCGCGGAGGCCAACGTGGAGCATGCGCAGGCCGATCTGGAACAGAAGAAACTGGATTGGGATCGTGCGCAGGGACTCTACAAGGCCGGCATCATGGCCAAGCAGGATTACGACGCCAAGAAGGCCGCCTACGATACCGACGTCGCGTCCGTATCACAGGCAGTAGCGCAGCTCAATCAGGCCAAGGCCAACACCGATTCGGCGCGAGGCCATCTCGATACCGCGGTGGCAACGCTGCGGATGAATCAGAATGCGCTCGATCTGACTCAGGCCATAGCGCCCTTTGACGGTATCGTGACCAATCAGCCGGTGCGCGAGGGCGAGACAGTCGTTGAAGGCATCCAGAACACCGAAGGCTCGACCTTCATGACGCTCGCCGATATGAGCGTGATTACGGCCGAAGTCAAGGTGGACGAGACTGACATCGTCAACATCAAGATCGGCCAGCCTGCCGACGTCACCGTGGACGCGATTCCCAACAAGGTGTTCAAAGGACACGTGACGCTGGTCGGCGACCAGGCGTTGCTGCGCTCGACAGGCGTAGCCACATCGCAGTCAACCACCGGCACAGAAGAAGCCAAGGACTTCAAAGTGGTGGTGACGCTGGACGCCCCGTCCGACGAGCTGCGGCCGGGCCTTTCGACGACGGCAAAGATCACCACTGCGCACAAGGCTAGCGTCTTGTCGCTCCCGATCCAGGCTCTGACGCTGTATACGCCGCCGGCGCCAGGAAGCAAGGATGGCGTGGAGGCGGCATCCACTACGACTCCCAACGCAACAACGCCGGGCAAGCAAGGCGTATTCCTTATGGACAAGGATGCGCACGGACGGCAGCGCGCCAAGTTCGTGCCGGTCACGACCGGGATCACCGGCGCAACCGACATCGAAGTCCTGAGTGGATTGCAGGAAGGCGAAGAGGTCGTCACTGGCCCCTACAAGACGCTGCGCGTGCTCAAGGATGGCGCGCTGTTGAAACGCGATACGCAGAAACCCGTCACGCCGGCGCCCGGGAACTCCTAGCGTCGGCGGAGCGCAGCGATTGAGGGCGATCAAACTCCTGATTTCGGCATTGCAGCAGAAGGAAGGACTCGGATGGTTGTGGAGAGCACACTAATGAGCGAGGTCGATACGCAGAAGGTTTCCCCGCCCTCCGGTGACGTGATTGTCGTCGAAGATCTCTGGCGCACCTATGACATGGGCTCCGAGCAGCAGGTGCAGGCGTTGCGCGGCATTTCCCTGCGCATCAAGCACAACGAGTATGTCGCCATCATGGGTCCGTCGGGATCGGGCAAATCGACGCTGATGAACTTGATCGGATGCCTCGATACGCCGTCGAAGGGCAAGTACTGGCTGAACGACCAGCTTGTCAGCGAGCTCGATGACGACGAATTGGCAAGAATTCGCAACAAAGAGATTGGCTTTGTCTTTCAGACCTTCAACCTGCTGGCCCGCGCCAGCTCTCTGCATAACGTGGAGCTGCCGTTGATCTACAACGGCACGCCGGCGGCGGAAAGGCTGGAGCGCGCCAAGCAGTCGCTTACGAGCGTGGGGCTGGAAAGCCGCATGAATCACAAGCCCAACGAGCTGTCCGGCGGCCAGCGGCAACGTGTGGCCATCGCCCGCGCGCTGGTGAACAGCCCGTCGATCATTCTTGCCGACGAGCCGACGGGCAATCTGGACTCGAAGACCGGCGTCGAGATCATGGCGCTGTTCGACACCCTGCATGCCCGCGGCAACACTATCGTTCTGGTGACCCACGAGCCGGATATCGCCGAATACGCGCATCGTGTCGTGCACATTCGCGACGGACAGATCTTCTCCGACGAACCCTCCAAGCGCTTACGCAAAGACGCTGCCCGCGTGTAATAAAACAGCCAGTCCCAGTGAGCCGGCGAGACAATCTTGCCGGCTCATGTTTCTGCAGCCCGCGTCGATGAATGTTCTGACGGCCCTTTGCGGCCATGGACGGCGGAGGCAACGGCGAGCAGATGGCGATGCAAACTGCCCCTCATATTGAGCCAAACCCGGGCGATCGGGAGGCGCAGGCGTTTGATGCGGGAACGCCGATCGCAGCCCGTGTCGTGGGCGTGAATTCGGGATGGCGGAAACTGCTTCTGCAAGGTGAGGTGGTGGCGCCGCATCTACAGCTTGCCGCGATCGAAGGCGAGAGCGGCTCGGGCAAGCAGACTCTGGCCCAGTTCCTGCACGGCCGCTCTCTGCTGGCCAAGTCCCCTTTTCAACGGCACGATGCGCGGGAGTGGCTTGTCACTGAAGCCGATCCAGCGATGCTGGCCGGATTCATCTATCTCGACCGGGTCGATCTGCTGGCCCCGCCGGGGCAAGGGCTCTTGCTCGGCGTGTTGAAGGCCATGCAGGATCGTCCGCCCGGACGCGCCATTCTAGTGGCCTCTTCGGAGATCTCGCTTCGCCAGATGGCCGGTCAGGGACTGCTGATGCCCGACCTGGCCTTTCGCCTGACCGCGGTGCGTTTCACCGTTCCGCCTCTGCGCCAGCGACGCGAGGACATCGCTCCCCTGGCCCAGGAACTGCTCACGCGCATCTGCGCGCGCTATCAACAGCGTCCGGTCATCCTGGGACCCGGTGCGATGGCCCGCCTGCTGCAGCACAACTGGCCGGGCAACGTGCGGGAACTGGCCAGTGTGCTCGAAGCCGCGCTGCTGGAGGCGGCCAACGGCGTCATTCGCGCCGAAGATCTGCTGCTGTCCACCGAGCCGCCCGCGAACAAGCCAGGCCAGCAACCAGCTCGCATCGAAAACCTGGCTCTCGACGCGGTGATCCTGAACCACGTGCAGTACGTGCTCGAAATTAACCACGGAAATAAACTGCGCGCCGCAAGACAGCTCGGCATTAGCCGTTCAACGCTCTATCGCATCCTCGGACACGATTCAGTCGCTGCTCAATAGATCAGCCGACTCGGCCCAGACACGCCGCGCCTCAAAACGGCCCTTCGCATCCGGCAATCGACAACTCCGTGCTCTACACTCGATGCAATAGTGTTTGCTATTCCCTATTGTGTCGAGGCCCGCTCTTGCATAAGTTCTCCTTCCCTTCCCTGACTGCTCTGGCGATCGTTCTGTCCGCCGGGCAACTTGCGCTTTGGCCGCAGGCGATCCCCTCCGTTGGCGATCGCCGCAAAGCCATGAATGAGCTCTTTCACGACTACTGGGACGCCAACCTGGAGCACTCGCCCGAATTCGCTTCAACCATTGGCGACAACCGATTCAACGACAAGATCAGCGACGTCTCCATCAAGGCCACCAATGACTGGCTGGCCACCGAGCAGAACTTCCTGTTGCGCCTGGCGGCCATTGATCCAGCGGGATTCACCGACCAGGAGGCGAACAGCCGCGACCTTCTGATGCGCGACCTGGCCAACGACGAGGAGGCGGCGGAGTTCAAAGAGTGGGAGATGCCGGTAAACCAGTTAGGCGGCATCTATTCGGAGTATCCGCAACTGGTGGAAGAACTGACCTTCGCCACGGTGAAGGATTACGACGACTGGATCGCGCGTCTGCATGCGATTCCGAAGGCATTTGAGCAGACGACAACTAATATGTCGATCGGCATGGATGACCATCGCGTGCCCCCGAAGTTGGTGCTTCAGGAGACTCTGGAACAGGTGAAGCAGCTTGCGAGCCAGAAGCCGGAGGACTCTCCTCTGGCGATGCCGCTGAAGAAGTTTCCAGCATCGATCCCGGCCGCCGAACAGGACCGCATCAAAACCGAGATGCTGGCGGCGATCAGCAGAGACGTATTGCCGGCCTATCAGCGCTTCGCACGGTTTCTTGAGGTGAGCTATGTGCCTGCCGGCCGCGAACAGCCGGGCATCTGGGCGTTGCCCGATGGCGACAAGTATTACCAGTTCGTGATTCGCAGAACCACGACGACCGATCTCACCGCCGACCAGATTCATCAGATTGGCCTGGATGAAGTAAAGAAGGACGAAGCCGAGATGCTGGCGATCGCGCAGAAACTCGGCTTCAAAGATCTGAAGAGTTTTCAGGCGAGCCTCAAAGATAACCCGAAGATGCATCCGGCTTCCGGCGATGCGCTTCTCGATGCGTACCGCAAGGCTCTGGTCCCGATGCAGGCGAAGTTGCCTGAACTGTTCGGCCGGCTTCCCAAGGCGCCGTTCGAAGTGGCGGCGGTTCCCGCCTATCTGGAAAAGAACTCGGCGGCGGCTTACTACGAGCCTGGGGCGCCGGATGGCTCGCGGCCGGGACGTCTTCGCATTAACACCTACAACGCGCCACAGCGAAACCTTTACGACGCGGAGTCCATCGCCTATCACGAGGGACTTCCCGGACATCATCTGCAGATTTCCATTGCGCAGGAACTCCAAGACGTACCGCAGTTCCGGAAGTTTGAGGGATATACCGCCTACACCGAAGGCTGGGGGCTTTATGCCGAGCGGTTGGGAAAGGATGTCGGCTTCTATCAGGATCCTTACTCGGACTATGGACGGCTTGAAGGCGACATCTGGCGAGCGATTCGTTTGGTGGTCGACACAGGCGTGCATTCGAAGCATTGGACCCGCGAACAAATGGTGCAGTTCTTCCACGACCACTCGGCCATCGACGAAACAAACATCCAAGCCGAAGTCGACCGCTACATTGCGTGGCCCAGCCAGGCGCTGGCCTATAAGGTCGGCCAGTTAAAGATTCTCGAGCTGCGTGACCGCGCCAAGAAGGCGCTGGGAGACAAGTTCGACATACGCGCCTTCCATGACCAGGTGCTGGACTCTGGAGCCCTGCCGCTGGATGTGCTGAGCGCGCGAATTGACGCGTGGATCGCAAGACAGAAGTGATAGGGCTCCGATTGCAATCAGCGCATGCTGCGTAGTCTGGACTGTGGGATACGGGTATCCTAGTGAGTTGACACAGATTCTTTACGCAAGACAAGGAAAACCATGACGGAGATCGCCGTTGAGGCTACGCAAGCGCCTGCGCAACTGCCGAACGTCCGCGTCGCAGTACTGGGCGCGGGCAAAATGGGCGGCATTTTAGTCCAGGCCTTTTTGAAACAGAATCTATTCGCGCCCGATCAGATTCACGCGACGGTAGCGCATGCGGAGAAAGCCCTGTCGCGCAGCGCTCAGTGGGGCGTGGATGTTAGCACCGACAATCTCGCAGCCGCGAAAGAAGCCGACCTGATTCTGCTGGGCGTCAAACCCTTTCAGGTTCCCGATCTGGTCGCTGAGATTCGGCCCGCGCTAACGCCGAAAAAGACGCTGGTCTCGTTCGCGGCCTCGGTGAAGACACGGGCGATTGAGGACGCCGCCGGCATCGAGATCGCCGTGATTCGCGCCATGCCCAACACGCCTTCGGCGCTGGGAGCGGGCGCTGCGGGCTTGTGCCGCGGGCGCTTTGTGAAGCCGGAACAGATGGCGCTGGCGCAGCGGATCTTTGAGACGGTGGGCCGCGTCGTGGTGGTCTATGAGAAGCACATGGAC
>DATHNJ010000016.1:0-14104 GCA_035486155.1 Occallatibacter sp.
CTTCTGTATGCTTCCACCTACGGCCCGCTCTTGTCGCTGCGGCCTGTTGGAAACTACTGTTTCCGCCGATAAACCTTCTGTTCAGGACCCGAAAGGTCAGTCGGGAGGATCAGATGGCCGTCATCGTTGCATATATGGTGATCGAAGGCACAACCAAGGAAGAGCTCGAGAATTTAGTGAAGGTGGCCATCGGTAAAGGCTGGCAGCCCATCGGAGGCGTCTCCATCGCTGCCCGGTTCTTTTACCAGGCGATGGTGGGCCAGTAGTCGATCATGCGGGGTCTCACGCGCCGCAGCCGCGTACGAGACAAGTCGACTCGCGATCTGACGCAAACGATGTTTTGTTTAGTTGTTGACGCGGCCGTAGACCGCATGAGCCCCGGTCCTCAGCGAGCAGTTTTCCTGTTGGTCGCACTTGAAATGAATCAACGCGGAGTCCGAGGCCCAGTCTGCGACGGTGGTCTGGTCGCTCTTGCTGGGAATGTAGAAGCTCCTGCCGGGCAGCACTAACAGGGATCTCGATGACTCGTAAGCTGTGACCCGGTCGTCGCCTTCGATGTAGAAGTTTGAAACCGGCCCCCTGGCGGCGAGTTTGCGCTTTGCTTTTGCCGCGCCCTCCGCTGATTCAGCGTGCGGGCGGCCCGTCGATTGGTCCTGTGCCCCAACGGTTGGAAAGTTAGTCGTCAGATCCCAATAGTCGAACCGTCGATATTGATCGGGCGAGCAGGGAAGTTCGCCTTGCGCCCAGAGAGCTTCAACCGAGCCATCGGATGCGACGATATTTTGAAAAAGATCTTTGTTGCTCTCTCGCGCTGTTTCCTGCAGCACTGCCTGTTGCAGGGCGGCTTGCTGAGGCGGATGCGCTCCAGATGACTTCTTTGTGAGCGCCGCATTGGCGTGAAGGCTGCGTGTGGGATCGAAGCGAAGATCGATCTCTTTGCCGCACAGCGCGAACCCGGCCGAATCCAGCACGCGAATGTTGATCGCAATCGGCTCGGAGGGATTCGATGTCACGTTCGAGAACCCAACCGCATCGCGCGGATCGAGAGGCTCGATCTTGAGCATATACTGCGCTTTTCCCTTCTGCCATCGGGTGACGAGATGCCCGCGCAGTCCGGAGGCATTCGCGACGCCCTGGCCGAGGTCGTCTGCATCGGGAGGGATGCTGGGAGCATTGGGACGCTTTTGCGTTGAAGCAATGACGGCGAGGCAGGCGACGATGGCCACTCCAAAGAGCAGCACGAAGATCAGCGAGGATTTTCTAACCGGACTGACGGGGGACTCTGGCGCCAGGCCGTCGTGTTCCTGCGGCGCGTGAAAGAGCTCCTGATTGCCGACCTTCGAGTTGACGCTCAGATTATGCTGATCCGGTTCGCTCACGAGGCGCCTCATTTAATTGATGGCCAATCTGGCCAGCCGCTTCTCTCTGGAACGCTGCATGAACACGGAGAAGACAACCGATTCGCGGTCACTCGGGCAACCGACGCTAACCCGGGAGGTGTGGCCCATGGCCGTTTCCCTCTCAGGCTCCCCGAAGCATGGCGCTCAATCCGCGAAGGTGTATGAGTAAAGTACCTTTCTCCGGGAGACTCGACAAGTTATTGAGGTAACGTGGCATCGGCGGAGGAATCTTTCGACGCGGCGCCCGGATTTGGAGCATTTTCCGCTTTGTTCGCGGTCCCGGCCGCTTCCGTCGGGAGCGCCGGGTGGTCGAATGAATAGAGCTCGTTAAAGAGATATTTATATGTGGCGTGGGACTGGCCGCGGAACTGCGGTTTGAATCCAAACAGGACAATGCGGCCTTTGCCGTAGACCAACTCGATTGCGGCGGCCTTGCCCTGGATTGCTTCAGGATGAAGCAGCAGGCCGCTTTCGAGCGGATTGGTTTCCCTGGGATAGCGCGCCAGTACTGCGCCATGGAACCCGGACTGCGGCTGGAACGCCGGGCCGTTTTGGAACATCACGACCGGAGAATCGGACGCGCCGAAGTTGATGGGCAGATCGGCGTGCTCGGTTTCAATGCGCAAAAGCGCGCCGGAGCAGAAGAATTTGTCGCTCTTGACGCCTTCGAGAATGTTCTGCACAGGGAGAGACATCAGCGGAATGAGGCTGCCCGCAGTGCGATTCAACGCGATGAGCGTTCCGCCCTCGCGCGCGAACTCGCGCAGGTTTTCGAGCCCATCCTGGCCGATGCCGCCGGCGTATTCGCCGGGCACGACCCCGACGCCGAATCCATCCATCAGCTGCCTGGAGGACATGTCGGGCAGAACGATGACATCGTAGCGGCTGCGCAGATCGGCCGCGCGCATGTCGGCGTTGTAGATGCTTTGAGGCCCGAAGCCGTAGTTCTCAAGAATCCACCGCGTCCAGCCTTCGTCGATCGATGGGGACCAGGGACGATAGACGCCGACGCGCGCTTTCTTGATCGCCAGCGTGTGCGCGGGTGCGGCCACGGCGACGGCGGAGATGCCGTACTTCTTCGTGAGGTCGGCGATCGATGCGCGGCTGGCGCCGCTGATGAGAAATGCGCCGGTCTCCGCGCCTTCTGCGGTTTTGACTGGATCTTGCGCGAGCGAGATAGTTGCGCCGGCTTGAAGCGCGGCGTTCACGAGCTGGAATGCGGCGTTGGTTTTGTGGCTGACGGCGAACACGGCGCCCACGCCCTCGACCGATGCATCGGGAAGCTCAGCCTTTTCGATCTTCGCGGTTAGTGCGCGCTGATCCGCTGTGAGTGGATCGGTCACTTCATCGACGCTCACGCCCATCTGCAAGGGGAGGGTCCATCCAGTGACGTCGTATGGCAGGTCGATCGCCTTGGATGTGCCGTTGGCGAGAGCGTCGGGATAGTGCTGGCGCTCGAACATTTCTTTGGCCAGCGCGGAGAACGGCTGATCCATGGGAATGATCCATGAGCCGGCCGGATAAGCCACGCCGTTGGCTTTGAAGCCGGATTTGCTGGCGTAGACATCGAGGCCGTTGTCGATCATCTTCTGCGCCAGCAGCGCGGCTTCGGGCGCGTCGCTTTGCCTCGACGAGATGACATAAGCAAAGGGCGGCTCTGTGCTGAAGTGCTGGATATTGTCGCGCGCGGCCTGATAGCGGTTGTAGAGCAGCGTCTCGCGGTTCTTCGCCGCGATGTCCAGCACGGACATCGATCCGCCAACCATATAGTCGACGGCGTCTTTCAGGCGCCACCAGCCGCCCTCCCACGGCGTGGAGTACATGCTGAGGGCGCGCAGATCCTGAAAGTCCTTGGGAAAGTCTTTGACCGTGTAGAAGTGCGGCGTCGCGTATTCGTAGAGAGCGGTTTCGGTGAAGAAAGATATCTCGTTGCGGAAGACGTGCGCCCAGTCAGTGAAGCCGGCGTACCAGTTGTCGAAGCGCGACTCGGAGATGGCGCCGGGCATATTGTGCGCGTTGAGATACGCCGTCATGTTGGCGCCGATGAGGTTGAGCCAACTGCGCACCAGCGGGCTGATGTTGCTCGAGATGGGATCGGAGAATGGCGGAATCCAGATGCGCGCGGGAAACGGCGCGGTCTGATGCTGGCAGTAGAAGATCTCCGGGCTGTACTCGAGCTGCGTCTTTACGACGACCTGCTCTTCTTTCATGTTGAGCATGTAGCCGTCGCGATTGTTGTCGTGGCCCACGTACTCCTGATAAAGCCACGGCATTGGGCTGACTTCATATTTGGTGCCGAGGTTCTGGCGATACCAGTGCACGACCATGTCTTGCCCATCAGGATTGAGCGTGGGCCAGAGGACGAGGATGACCTGATCGAGGATGGCGTCGACTTGCGGATCGTTTTGCGCAGAGAGCAGCTTGTAGGCCAGCGTCATGGTGTGCTGCGGTCCGGCGACTTCATCGGCATGGAGGCCGCCGTCAATGTGGACGATGACTTTCGAAGTGCGCGCCAGTTCCTTGGCCTGATCGTCGTTGAGGTTGGTCGCGTGGGCCAGACGGTTGGCGATTTGTTTGTACTCGTCGAGTTTGGCCAGGTTCGCAGGCGAGGAGATAACAGCGATCTCGATGTCTTTGCCGCGCGTGCTTTTGCCGACGGTGAACATCTTCATGCGATCGGGAGCGGCGGCCGCGAGCGCATGGAAGTAGCGAATCGTGTCTTCGTAGTCGGCCAGATAAAAGTCATCGCCGGGATTGTGGCCGAGAACCGAGATAGGCGTAGGGATCGGCGTGGGAACCTCGGCGCGCGCGTGCTGGAACGGGGCGAGGGCGAAGCAAAACGCAAGCAACAGAACTGGCCATGAGTTCAATCGGACGAAAGACATCGACGCTCCTTTTGCAGTCGAAATCAAAAGCAGTTCAAACAGAGGCGAACAGAGTGTGCAAGCGGGACGGGCAGAGCGCCTGCGGGAGATTGTGCTGCGTGGTTCTCAGGGTAACGCAAGGGGAGCAGGTTGCCGAGGGTCAAAATCATGGCGTGCATCGATTTTGAGCGGATTCAACCCACGACAAATGGTTTGAGAGTGCAATCGAAGGATAGACGCAGCAGATAGCCGTTCAGCCTTTGGCGCCGGCGAGAACGTCGCGCAGGGCGAAGCTGGTCTCCAGGCGCGTCACTCCGGGAAGACGCGAGAGCTCGTTCTGGTGCAGACGGCCGTAGTCGTCGATGCCGGCGACGCGCGCTACGAGCATGTAGTCGTACTGGCCGGCCATGAGGTGACAGCTGACGATCTCGCGGCAACGGCGGACGGCGGTTTCAAATGCGCTGAGCACCGCGGCTGACTGGCGCTCGAGCGTGACACGAATGTAGACCGTCATGCGCTTGCCGAGCAGGCGATCGTCGATGGTTGCGCGATAGCCGCGGATGGCGCCCGAGGTTTCGAGAGACAGGATGCGCCGCGAGGCCGCCGAAGCGGACAGTCCGACGGCTTCGCCCACCTCGAAGTTGGTGGCGCGCCCATGTTTTTCGAGATAGCGCAGGATTGATGCGTCCAGATCATCCAGGCCGCTCTCCGGCACGGACGCACGTGATTCTTGCGCATTCACAATTTTTTTCTCACGTTTTGTGCTCACAGGGCGGTTATATCACGAAGTTTGCACACATTAACAGCCGCACAGGCGTAGGATTTTTGTGTTGGGAGTTTGCTGCAGACTGCGCGCCGGACTCCAGCCCTCCCCAAGTAAAAATATCCGGCGCGCAACTTACCGAATCGGCCCTTCCCGCAATCACGTCCAACCTATAGAAGTTGAAAATCAAAAGCCGTTCCAAGCAGAGGACCAAGCGATGATCATCGGCGTTCCCAGAGAGATCAAGGACAACGAAGCGCGCGTGGGCGTGACGCCGGCCGGCGTAAAGGCGCTCAACGAAGCCGGCCACAAGGTTCTCGTGGAGACGCAGGCGGGCGCGCTGTCGGGATTCAATGACGCCGAGTATCAGGACGCGGGCGGCGAGATCGTCGGCGATGCGGGCTATGTCTGGGGCAAGTCCGAGATGGTGGTCAAGGTCAAGGAGCCGATCGAGAAGGAGTACGTTTATTTTCGCGAGGGGCTGGTGCTGTTCACCTACCTGCACCTGGCGCCTCTGCCGGAACTGACCGACAAACTGCTTGCGTCGAAGGTGATCGGCATTGCGTATGAGACGGTGCGCGACCGGCAGGGTACGCTGCCGCTGCTGACGCCGATGAGCGAGGTGGCCGGCCGCATGAGCGTGCAGGTGGGCGCGAGCTATCTCGAAAAGGAACGCGGCGGGCGAGGAATTTTGCTGGGTGGAGTTCCCGGCGTGCCTCCGGCGCATGTGACAGTGATTGGCGGCGGCATTGTGGGAACCAATGCTGCGCGGATTGCGCTGGGTTTTGGCGCGAAGGTGACGCTGGTCGACGTGAATCTGAATCGCCTGCGCGAATTGGATGACATCTTTGGCGGGCGGCTCTATACGCTGGCGTCAAACAGCTACAACATCGCGCAGGCCACGCGCGAAGCGGATCTGGTGATTGGCGGAGTGTTGATTCCGGGAACGACGGCGCCGAAGCTGGTGACGCGCGCCATGGTTGCGCAGATGAAGAAGGGCGCCGTGATTGTCGATGTAGCGATCGACCAGGGCGGATGCGTTGAAACCGCGCGGCCGACCTCGCATTCCAATCCTAGCTACGTTGTCGACGGAGTGGTTCACTACTGCGTGACGAATATGCCCGGCGCGGTGCCGCATACCTCGACGCTGGCGTTGACCAATTCGACCTTTCCGTATGTTCTGCGTCTGGCGAACCTGGGTGCGCGCGAGGCGCTGAAGCAGGATGCGGGTCTGGCCGAGGGCTTGAATACGTGGCTCGGCTCGCTGACCTATCGCGGCGTGGCCGAGAGCCAGCACAAGCCGTGGACCGCGGCGGCTGGCGTGATCGCTTAGGTAAGTTCGGGCAGCTTCGCGTCTCATTTGAATAATTGAATTGACGTATATATCTATTAGGCATATATCTAAATGCACTATGACAAAGCGAGCCAGTTCCAGCATGGAAGTGCTGCTTGGGTTGCTCACAATCGCACCGATGTCCGGCTACGATTTGGGCCAGCTCATCCAGGATTCGATCCATTACTTCTGGCGAGAGAGCTACGGTCAGATCTATCCCAGCCTGAAACAGCTTTCCGCCGAAGGATTCGTCACCGGCAAAAGCGAAAAGCAGAAGGGCAAGCCGGATCGCAAAATTTACTCCATCACAAAGAAGGGCCGCGAGCGTCTGGCGCGTTGGCTCGAGATCGCGCCTCAGCCTGAAATTCCCCGCAATGAGCTGCAATTGAAAATCTTTTTCGGGGCCCAGGCTTCCCGCGAAGCTCTGCGCAGCCACGTGGAACGAATGCTCGAAAACGAGCGCGCCGCGCTTCGGCAATTCAGCGTGATTGAGCGAGAAATCGCAAAAAATACGCAATACCCCGACGCCCCTTATTGGCAGATCGTTTTGCGTTTTGGACAGATCGAGGTGGAGTCACACGTGCGCTGGGCTGAAGAGACCTTGGCCGTGCTGCATAAGGTAGGCGGAAAGAAGCAGAGCCTGGCGGGATCTCGAAAGGAGAAGCCCCATGCGTCCAAATGAAAGAAATGTGTTGGAAAAATCGAGTGAAGAAAGAGCGCCCGCGCCGATCGCGTCATGGGGATGGCTGGTTGGCTTTCTATTCATCGGAGCAGGCGTTGTGGCGCTTGGGTTCTTCGCTCAGCATTCTTCGGCCGGAACTTCGTCCGGCGCGGTGTCGAGCCAACTGGCGAGTCACAGCCATGCGATCCCGATCTATCTCACCGCTATCCTCATGGACTGGGCGTTGCTGTACTACTGCTGGGCAGCGGTGCACCACTTCGGTGGCGGATTGAAGACGCTCTCGGGCGAGCGCTGGACCTCGACC
This sequence comes from Occallatibacter sp., assembly GCA_035486155.1. Taxonomy (GTDB): domain Bacteria; phylum Acidobacteriota; class Terriglobia; order Terriglobales; family Acidobacteriaceae; genus Telmatobacter. Next base: position 7,347 of record DATHNJ010000016.1, read on the forward strand.
AAAGATATTTTCGTGGACATCGCAATCGCTGTGCCGTTCTGGATTCTCTGGGAGGGCGTGGCCTATGGGATGTGGAAACTGCTGGCTATGACGATGGGATCAAACTCCGCAAAAACCGTCGACAGCCTGTTGCCGCAGAGTCTGCTTGAGATCGCGCTTTGGATGGCGACTTCGATTACGGCGGGAATATGCGAGGAGATGGCGTTTCGAGGATTTCTGCAACGCCAGCTCCATGCGCTGAGCGGGAATGTCGCTCTGGCAGTGGCGGGCCAAGGGCTGGTGTTTGGCCTGTTTCACAGCTATCAGGGCTGGAGGCAGGTTGTTGTCATCAGCGTACTCGGGATGCTGTACGGAGCTCTCGGCGCATGGCGCGGCAATTTGCGCGTGAATATTGCGACCCACGCCTTCGGCGACATCTGGGAAGGATGGCTGAAGTTCGTGGTCTGGCGCGCCCTCTGAGGCGGACAGGCGATCGAAACAGGCCATTTTTTTGAGCTCCGCACTATAATCGCCGCATGTCCTTCCTGGGCGATGCGCGACGGAGAACCGTGGTCCTGCTGGGCGCGGGCGTGCTTTTGTTCTTTGCATTGCTGGGCGGCCTACAGGCCTTTAATACTTCGAATGTTCGCTTTCTGAATCCCGAAACTGCCGGCGAGACGCTGGCGTTCACCGGGCTGACGGTCGTCGTTTTTCTGTTGCTGATCGTGCTTTTGCTGCTCCTGCTGCGGAACATTCTGAAGCTCTACGCGGACCAGGCCAGCAGCGCGTTGGGAGCGCAGCTTCGCACGCGAATGGTTCTGGGCGCGGTGCTGATCGCATTGGCGCCGGCGGCTTTCATGTTCCTGTTCAGCTTTCAGCTCATGAACCGCTCGATCGATCGCTGGTTCTCGCCGAATACTACGGAGCTGCGGGAAGACTCGACGCGCGTGGTGCTGGAGCTGGCGCAGTACGTGACGAGCAATGCGCGCGGCGAGGCCGAATCGATCGCTGCAACGGGCGCGCCGGATGGCGATCCAGCGGCATTGCAGAACGTGCTGGGCTCGCATCGCATTACATTGCAGGGCGGCTTTGCGCTGGTCTATGGCAAGGATCGGCATGTGGCCGCGAGCTATCAGGCGCCGCCGGAGAACAGCGCCGCCAGCTTGATTCCGTGGCTTCCGGAGCGGTCCGACGCAGGCACGCGAGAGGCGATCATCCAGCTTCACGGACCTCTTTCGGCGAACCTTCTCACTTCGGCGCAGCGCGATGACGAACCTGTGATCCGCATTGGCGGCGCGGATTATGCGCTGGGCATGTCTGTGACCGCGTCGGGCAAGATTGTTCTGGCGGCGCTGCCGATGCCGCAGGGATTGAGCCAGACCACATCGCGCATCCGGGAAGGCGCCGCGGCGTATTGGGACCTGTTTCGGTCCCGCAATCGCATCCGGTCTACGTTTTTCCTGATGCTGCTGCTCATCACGGTTGTGATCTTTTTTTCCAGCATGTGGCTGGCGCTGTTTTTGTCCAAGCAGATCACGCGGCCAGTGGAGGCGCTGGGCGACGCGATGAACAAGATCGCGGCGGGACGGTACGACCATCGCGTGGGGTTGGTAACGACAGGCGAGATGGCCGATCTGGTGCGCTCGTTCAATCACATGGCTGCCGATCTCGAGGCCAGCCGCCAGTTGGCGGAGAGCTCATCCGCGCAAGTGATCGCCGCGAATCAGGCGATTGAAGAGCGGCGCCGCGAGCTGGAGACGATCGTCGAGACGATTCCGAGCGGCGTAGTTACGCTGGACAGCGCGGGGCTTGTGCTGCAGGCCAATCGGGCTTTCGCGGCGTTGATGGGGCAGCCGGACGAGCCCGAGCTGCGCGGAAAGAAGTTGGATTCGCTGTTGCCGTCCGAGTGCGTGGATGACTTTGCCAGCGTGATTCGGCGGGGGCAGCGTATGGGCGCCGCATCGACGGAGCTCAACTTTCACGCCCGCGGCAGGCTGATGCATCTGGCGGTGACCAGCGCGCGCCTGGAGCTGGCGCGCGAAAAGACCGGCACAGTGCTCGTAATTGAAGACATGACCGAGCTGCTGCGCGCGCAGCGGCAACTGGCGTGGAAGGAAGTGGCGCAGCGCGTGGCGCACGAGATCAAAAATCCGCTGACGCCGATTGCGCTTTCAGCCGAGAGGATCGGGCGGCATCTCGATCGCAGCCAGCCCGACTCGCCGAGCGTTATTCGCAAATGCAGCGAAGTGATTCTGGGGTGCGTGAGCACGCTGCGCACGCTGGTGGATCAGTTCTCGGCGCTGGCGCAGTTCCCCACGCCGCAGCCGCGTGCTTGCGATATGAATCTCGTCCTCGACGAGGCGTTGGCGCTGTTTGCCGATCGGCTGGATGGGATTACAGTGCGCCGCGAACTGGAACCGCACTTGCCGATGGTGCTGGCTGATCCCGAGGCAATTCGGCGCGCGCTGGCGAACCTGATCGACAATGCCGCCGAGGCGATGCAGGGCAGTCTGTTGCGTGTGCTCGATATCAGCAGCGGATTGAGCGAGGATAGCTCGGCGGTGGAGATTGCTATCGCGGACACGGGGCATGGGTTGACCGATGAGATTCGCGAGCGGCTGTTTCTGCCGTTTTATTCGACAAAGCATCGCGGCACGGGGCTGGGTCTTTCCATCGCGGCGAAGATCGTGCAGGAGCATGGCGGGTCGATTCGCGCGGAGAGCAATGCTCCCAAGGGCGCGCGCTTTCTTTTGCGTCTGCCGCTGATGGAAGTCGGGCAGCCGCCAGCTTCAGAAGCGCCGGCGGCTGAATCTCTGACGAAGGCGCATTCATGAACCACATCCTTGTCGTCGACGACGAGGCGGAGATTCGCACGTCGCTCGAAGAAATTTTGCACGAAGAAGGGTATGCGGTCGCCACCGCTGCGACGGCGGCCGAGGCGCTGGTGCTGGTGCAGGATGCGCCGTATGAGGTCGTGCTGCTCGATATCTGGCTGCCCGATCGCGATGGACTCGAGGTGCTGGCCGAGATTCATGCGCTCGATGCCCAGGCGCGGCCTGAAGTGGTGGTGATCTCGGGCCACGGGACGATCGAAACAGCGGTGAAGGCGACGAAGCTGGGAGCATTCGATTTTCTGGAGAAGCCGCTTTCGCTGGACCGCACGCTGATCGTACTGAAAAATGCGGTGGAAGCCCGGCGGCTGCGCAACGAGAATCTGGAGTTTCGCCGCCAGTTTGGCGTAGGCTCCGTCTTGACCGGCGAGAGCGTGCCGCTGAAGGCGCTGCGGCAGCAGATACGATTGATGGCGCCGACCAATGGCCGCGTGCTGATCTATGGAGAATCAGGCACAGGCAAGGAGCTGATCGCGCGCGCGATTCACGCCGAGAGCCTGCGGCGCGATCGTGTGTTTGTGGAGCTGAACTGCGCGGCGATTCCCGAGGATCACATCGAGGCGGAGCTCTTTGGTTATCGGCACAATGCGCAGGCGGGTGGCGCGCCGGAGCAGCGCGGCACGCTGGAGCGCGCCGATGGAGGATCGCTCTATCTGGATGAAGTGGGCGACATGAGCCTGAAGACGCAGGCCAAGGTGCTCAGCGCCCTTGATGACCAACTCTTCACGCCCGTCGGCGGCGGGCAATCGATCCGTGTCGATGTACGAGTGATCGCTTCGACCAACAAGGATCTTGAAGAAGAGATCGCGAAGGGCAACTTTCGCGAGGACCTGTTTTATCGTCTCAATGTCGTGCCATTCTTTGTTCCGCCGCTGCGCGATCGCAAGCAGGACATTCCGCTGCTGACGCGCGAATTTCTTGCCGATTTCGGCAGGCAATATGGCCGCCCGCGCATCGAGATCAGCGAGGAGGCTCTCGAAACGCTGGGCAAGTATCACTGGCCTGGCAATGTGCGTGAGTTGAAAAATGTGATGGAGCGGGTGCTGATTCTCAACCCCCGCACGCTGCGCATCGAGCGCAAGCATCTGCCGCCGCTGACGCACAAGTCCGGTTCTCAATCGACCGAGGAGTTTTCGACGCTGCAACAGGCGCGCGACGCCTACGAGCGGGAGTACATATTAAAAAAGATAGAAGAAGCACGGAACAACATCAGCCGCGCAGCGGAGATGCTCGGTTTGGAGCGAAGCCACCTTTATCGCAAGATGAAGGCGCTGGGCATCAGTGTGCGTGAGTAAGTTGAGCGTCTACGCGACGCGAGATGGGGGCCTGCGGTTACCGGCGTTTTTTTGGTTCAGGCAACCGAATGCAAACTTAGTCCGTCGAACGTTGCAATAGCAAGCCGATCTCAAAAGCACAGTTTCGATGCCGTCTTAGTTATCTAGCTACCGAATTCAGCGACAATGCCCAGGTCTTCGCGCGCCTCCCCCGGCGCAGGAAGAGGCTGAATCCGTATCAGGAAATCAGGGGAATCTCACGCGCATTCTGGGAGGTTCGACTGAAGCGCCTCGCCCTTTTTTCGTCTTTTTTGTATTTGGTCTTCTTTGCTCTCCCAAGTCAGGCGCAGTTGCGGGACGGTTCGGGCGCGCAGTTTGGCGCCGTGGCTTACAGCTCCAGCGCGTCTGCGAGTGGCTCGCATGACTCCTCGCTGCCGTCCGCTCCGGAACCCGCGGGCGACGAAGAGCGGGCGAATGTGCCATGGGACGTCAAGGAGCGCTACGGTCTGCTTTCGCGGGTCGGCATCGGCGCCGACGTCTCGCCGCTCGGAGTAGGCATCAAGTCGGCGACGATCCTGACGCAGTATTTCGACGCGCGGCTGATGGCGAATTTTCTTGGCATCAACACCGGCCAGTTTGAGCTGGAGGGATTTCGGGTGAACGCCGACCTGCACCTGGCGTCTGCGGCCGCGTCCTTGGACTGGTATCCGCTGAATAGTGTGTTCCGGCTCAGCGTGGGAACGCTTTTTCTCAACGGCAACCGGATTTCGATCAAAGGCGATATCCAGCCAGGGACGAGCTTTTCGCTGAACGGGACCGAGTTTTTTTCGGCCAATGCCAATCCTGTGACCGGCGCGACGCCGATGACGGGTTCTGGCGTGATCGGTCTTCATCCGCGCGTGCCCGCGCTCACGCTGGCCGGCGGTTTCGGCAAATTTGTGCCCCGATCGCACCGCCATTGGTCGTTCCCGGCTGAGTTTGGCGTGTTGCTGATGGGCGCGCCGACGTTGAACATCAACACGGCGGGCACGGTTTGCCTGGACCAGGCGCAGACCCAGTGCGGCAATTTGAGCAATCCGGCGAACCCGGTAACGGTGCAGTACAACGACGCGCTGCAGGCCAGCCTGACGAAATGGCGGCATAGCCTGGGCGACGTGCAGGTGTATCCACTGCTCTCCTACAGCGTGGTGTACAGCTTCAATGTCCGATGATGAACACCGGCTTGCGAAAACGGCCAGCGGCGCGGATGGGGACGGTTGGAGGACTCGTCACTATGCGTTGGTCACAAATGATTTGACGTGCGTGTGGCAAAACGCGCAGGTTGGTTTTGAAATTGCTCTGTTCATCTGCAATCAGAGCAGTTCTTTGGGAGGCAGGCCATGGCGTACTTCGAACGGATTCGTGATGCGATCTCCGAGCCCCTTAGCCCTGAGATCATCCGGCAGCGGTCGGCGGCAGGTTGGCAGATGGTTTCGATCGAGTGGCGGCGCGAGCTGCCCGACTCCGAGGCGCCGCCGGATCGCTCGATCAACGAAGACATTCCCTATGGGCTGCGCATCTCCGATGACTGCAAGCGGCTTGAGGTCGATCCCCACGAAAATCAAGTCCTGATGCTGATGATGGACCTGCTGGCGCAGGACTTCTCCTATGCGAGCATCGTGAGCGACTTGAACGAGAAGGGGTTCCGCACGCGCGAGGGCAAGCCGTGGAGCCGCGTAGCGGTGTTCAACATGATGCCGCGGCTGATCGAGACGGGACCGCGGATTTTTTCGAGCGCCGAGTGGGAGAAGCGGCGGATGAGGATCGCCCGGCGGGAGGCGCCGTAGGGCGTATGCGCCGAGAGTTCCGACTTACTTCTTGAAGGTCTCCGTATGTAACTGAGCAAACCATTGGCCGTCGCGCTTTACCCATACGGTGGAGGTCAATGTCTCTCCGGACATACTGTGCCCGTCGGCTGTCCCCGCGAAAGTTACACGGGCAACGATCAACGCTGAAGTTGGAGATAGCTCCCTGACCTGAGGGTCATGAATTTCGAACGATGAAAAGGTCAGGTGATCGAGCTGGGCGACGTTCTCTGCTTTCGTCATCAGCACGCCGGTCGCTTCAATGCAAAGATAGTCCGAAGTCACAAGCCGTTCAAACGCCGCCGTATCAGGATGCATCCCTAAAAAGGTTTGCCATACTTTCGTCTCATTCGCGAGGGTATCGGTCTTGAGGTCCTGAGCATTCAACAGAGAAGGCAGGATTGCAGAAGCGAGTGCGGCGGCAAGGATGGACTTCAAGAACATTTCAAAATCTCCCGAATGGAATATTTGTGCGAATCCAGCAAGGCAGGATCGCTCGTTCTTATCCAGGGTTACGTCGAACGACGATCGTCCAGCTTTAGATAGGAGTTCCTTGTCCATCGCTCTGTTACGCAGCAGCGGCGAAAATCTCGTAATCAAAATTTCGTAACTTAGTTCGATTTTGCGCCGCAAGGCTTGGCGCTGATCGATCGCGTCTTTGAGTGAGGGGTTGGGATCGCTACTGCTTGAGGATCGGACCAATCGAGCCGGTGTTGTCGCCTTGTCGTGGATCGACGCGGAAGTCCCAGACCGTCTGGTTGATGTCGGAG
>DATHNJ010000017.1:0-2643 GCA_035486155.1 Occallatibacter sp.
CGCGGCCCCGACCACGACTGGTGGGGACTGCGATGGAGATAAGGCTTCTGCGCATGCTAGGGTCTGCGACGACGCGGGGCCGGCTCGTATCTCGCGATCACGACACGGACCATCTCGCCTTCTGTTGGACGGAAAACATCAGCGCCCCGAGAACTCGTCTTACGCCGCTCAATACCTAGCCTACGCTCTCCCCTCTCAACGCTTCGCATGCAGCCTCACGACTACACGCGCATGACTCGGGGTCGGTGTGGCTCGCGACGCCTTCACCGTAACGGACTTGCACCGTCTACCTTCCGCCGGTCTCCCGGCGCGCCCGTCCACAGCATCATTCGCGACTGGGCGGGGCAAGCTGCAGGTCCAGCCATGTCCGCAATGCCCCGTTAGCGACGGTCGGCACGAAAAAGGCGGCCTGTCGTGATGGTGCAATAACAGACATCCAACCGCCTTCGATCACTCAGCGGACGTTTTTGTATTGAACTTAATCGACGCGTGACTGCCATCGCAAAACGGCTTGTTCTTCGACGCGCCACAGCGGCAGATCGTCATGCGATTGCGGACTTCGTAGTAATAGCCGTCCGCCGACATCAGTGAGATGCCGCCGCGCAGCCAAATCGGCCCGCTGCAATCTTCCACCGGGTCTTCGATCAGACCGATTGAGACGGGCAAACTCTCCTCGATGGTTGTTCCGGCGGCCTTGTCGAAGGCGACGAGACGACCCGCAGGGCAATGATGCACCTGGCGGAGAAACATCGCGCGAATTTGCGGATCGTCGGTGCGCGCGACCTGGTTCCATACCCCGCCATTCGGGTCGCAAAACCGGCCGTCCGCGCACAGGTGCTTCGCATCCAGAAGGGCAAGAGCAGGTCCGGCGAATACGGTTGCCTGCGCCGAATAGGCCGTGCGTGCGGCAGTTTCGCTGCCGTCGAAGCCGATCTTTGCGTGGGTGCCGTCGCAGAAGGGCGCTCTGTGTGAGTGCCCGCAGCGACACAGCGCGTATTTTTCTGGAGTGGCATAAGAGTCACCCTCTCGCCATTGCAGCGATTCGCCGTCGGCGTTGGCGACGATCACCTGTTCGGAGAGTGGCGCGTCACCCGATACGATGTAAGGGCCATCCTTGGAGACGGTGACGGAAATCTGCTTCTTGGCTGATGACATGCACTTCTCCACCCAATGGAGGTCGAAACAGCACGGCGCGGGCGCGCGCCAATCGTGACATTACCGTTCCCACGTCCGGCGAAGTATGCGGCTCCTGCCACATCGGCATCTCCTCGGCGCCTGATTTGTCCTGTGCGTAATCGGTCGGCACCTCTCCTCTGGCGCGCCGAGCGAACTCGGCGTTGCACACATTCCTCAGGATCGCGAGCAGCCACGGTTTCATCGCTGGCCCCCGATAGCTGTCGAAATGACGCAACGCCCGCAGGTAGCACTCCTGAAACCACATCTTCGGCGTCAGTCGCATTGCGCATGAGGTAGCTCGCCAGCGTGTAGAGATCGTCTTTTTCAGCATCCGCACCATTCGCCATAGTATCATGCCCGGCCGTCCACGATCGGTCCATGTTGATGCAGCCGATTGTAGCATCATTGCGTGGCGTTGCTGCCAGTTGCTGCTTCCACGACGATCGAGCCCACCATGTTGGGATGTAGATAACAGAAGTACTTATAGGTCCCCGGCGCAGTGAAGGTGAATGAGTAGCTGTCATCGGTGTCGAGCGCCCCCGATTTCTTGAAGGCGTTATTCGCCGAGGCGATACCGTGCGGAATGTCGTCCTTATTGACCCAAGTCACTGGCGTGCCCGCTTTCACGGTCAGCGTTTGTGGCGTGAAGGTGAAGTTGTGGATTGACAATGTGCTCATTGGGCTGTCGGCTTGGGCGAATAGCACGCTCGCGGCCATAAGCGCGCCAACTGCAGCGCCGAGCACGGTTGCAGCGATAATGGGACGCGACATTCTAGTTCTCCTTAACTTTGGAGTGGCGAGTCGATAATCGCGAGCCGCTGCTCATTTTGTTTGAAGGCGACGTTGGCGATGCCGAGCATTTTGCGCAGTTGATCATCCGGCACTTTCAACGGGCCAGGCGATTGGGCGGTGCCGGGCGCCGGCTGCGGGAAGGCGGTCGAACGCGCGGTGTGGAAAGTGACGTTACCCTCCACCTTCTGCATCACCTGGTGGATGTGGCCGTTGAGTACAGTCACCGAACCGAATTTCTTCAGATAAGACAGCGCCTGGCCGCCGTCTTGCGTGCCCCAGCCCCAGTCCTGATACACAGTCCAGAGCGGGATGTGAGCGAACACGACGATCGGTGTCGAAGCCGAGCGGCCTTCGACATCGCTCTCTAGCCATTCAAGCTGCTCGGCGCCGAGATTGCCGAGACCGCCCGCCTGAAGATTGACGACATTGACCAAGCCGATGAAGTGAACGCCGTTGGCGTCGAAGCTGTACCAGCCGGCGCCCTTGGCGGCGCGACCGTAGCGCTCGCGATAGATCTTCTGATCCGGGTCAAGAAAATCATGCTCGCCGGGACGTAGTGTACGTCAAGGCGGGACTGCGAAATGATCTGGTCGGCGTCGTCGAACTCTTTTTCTTTTGAGAGATGGCTGATGTCGCCGGTGTGAATCATAAACGCCGGCTTCTGCGGCAAGGCGT
>DATHNJ010000018.1:0-4809 GCA_035486155.1 Occallatibacter sp.
TCGACGGCGTATTGTTGAAACCCCTGCCGCTCCCGCACCCCGAGCAGCTCGTCGCCGCCTACACCGACGAAACACGCCCCGGCCAACCCCCAGACCACGGAGGCACCTCCTACCCCAACTACCTCGACTGGCGCGACCGCAACCGCTCCTTCTCGCAGATAGCCGCATTTGACGGCGACTCGCGTCTCATCAGCCGCGCCAATGGCATGGACGGTGACGTTCTCCCCATCTGCCGCGTCACCGCCAATTACTTTGACACCCTCGGCGCCATGCCCATCCTCGGCCGCAACTTCACCACCGACGACGACCAGGCCGGCCATCACGTCGTCATCCTCAGCTACGGCCTCTGGGAGCGCCTTTTCGCCTCCGACAGGAACATCCTCGGCGTCACCATCCTCGTCAGCGACCAGCCCTTCACCATCGTCGGTGTCATGCCCAAAGGCTTCATCGAGCCCCGCGGCAACGACCAGGCCGAACTCTGGACCAGCTTCGGCCCACTCCTCGAGGGCTCCGCCCCGCGCGGCAAAGAGCGCGATCATGGATTCACCGAAATCGTAGGCCGTCTCAAGCCCGGCATCACCCAACAGCAGGCTCGCGCCGACCTCGTCACGATCCAGTCCAGCCTGGCCCAGACCTACCCCGAAGACCGCTACCTGACCTCCGTCTTCGTCCAATCCAAGCTCGCCGACATCACCGGAGACACGCGCCCCGCCCTCCTCATGCTCATGGCCGCCGTCCTCGCCGTGCTCCTCATCGTCTGCACCAATGTCGCCGGACTCATGCTCACCCGCACCATGAAGCGCCGCGGCGAAATCGCCCTCCGCGCCGCTCTCGGCGCATCCTCCTGGCGCATCTGGCGGCAGCTCTTCATGGAATCGCTCGTCCTCGGCCTCTCTGGCGGAGCCATCGGCATCGTCCTCGCCTATGCCCTCCTGCACACCGCCCTGCCATTCGTACCCGACGACATCCCGCGCATCAGCGAAGTCGCTATCAATGGCCGCGTCCTCGCCTTCACCGCCGCCATCTCCATCCTCTGCGCCATCCTCAGCAGCATCGTCCCGGCGTGGAAGCTCTCTCGCGTTTCACCCATCGAATCCCTGCGCGAGCAGAGCCACAGCACCACCGGCCGCCGCTCCTACAGCTTTCAGCACACACTCGTCATCGCGCAGACCGCTCTCGGCTTCGCCCTGCTGCTCGCCTCCGGACTCCTCATCCGCGGCTTCGTCAACGTGCGCCACGCCAAAACCGGCTTTCAACCCGACCACTTGTTGCGCTTCCTGACCCCGCTCACAAACGCCCGCTATCCTGACCAGAAAAAGGCTCTCTTCTACAAGGAATATCTGCCGAAACTTGCCTCCATTCCCGGCGTCCGCAGCGCCTCCGCCGGCTATCCCACGCCCATGGAAGGCGCCTACCGCAGCGCGCCTGTCGAGATCGACGGCCGCCCTAACCCTCCCGATAATCAGCTCTTCACCTTCATCGGAGAAGCCGAGCCCGGCTATTTTGAAACCCTCGGCGTGCCTCTGCTCCAGGGCCGCAGCTTCGCCGAAGCCGACAACGACCCCAAAGCCCCCTTCGTCGCGCTAGTGAACGAGGCATTCGTGAAAAAGTATTTCCCCGGTCAGAACCCCATCGGCAGGCACATCCGCCCCGACCTCACCCAGCTCCGCAACCAGTCCAACGACCTCGACCCCACCATCCACAACGACCGCGAAATCATCGGCGTGCTGGCCGACTTCCAGCAGTTCTCCGTCATCGACCCGCCGCAGCCCATGGCCATCTTTCCCTACTCGCAGGCCTCCATGCTCATGCGTCCCGCCGTCGTCCTCCGCGTCACAGGCGACCCCATGCAGTATGAAAAACAAGTGCAGGCTGCAGTCTCCGGCATCGACCCCACGCTCTTCCTTCTCGAACCAGAAACCATGGAAATGCGCCTCAGTCTCAGCTCCAGCACCCAGCGCTTCGAAACCCTGCTCATCTCCGCCTTTGCCTCCATCGCCCTGTTTTTATGTGGACTCGGCCTCTACGCCACCCTCGCCGCCATGGTCGCGTCGCGCACACGCGAGATCGGCCTGCGCATGGCCATTGGGGCAGACCGCAAAGATGTGGCCGCGTTGATCCTCACCCGCGCCATTAGATTGGTCGTGTCCGGCCTCGCCATCGGCAGCCTTATCGCACTGGTCGCAACCCGCAGTCTCTCCGCCACCGACTGGTGGCGTCCACTACTCTTCGGTGTCTCCTGGTTCGATCCGCAAACATACTTCGCCATCCTGCTCGTGCTCTGCGCTATATCTATCGCCGCGTGCTTACTGCCCACATGGCGAGCCATGCGCGTCGATCCCATGCGCGTTCTCCGTGACGAATAATGCGGGAAAACAAAGGCCGCTCCCGAAGAAGCGGCCTTTACACATTACGAAGGCGAAATTACTTGCTGGCTTTTTCCTGCAACCCGCTGCTCAGAGCCAGTTCGATGAGCGTCTTTTGCTCCAGATCATGCGCCTTGGCTGATCCGGTCGCTGGACTCGCCGCTGCCGACCGCTTAATGCTAAGCACCTGCCGGTCGCTCGCCAGCCGCTTCAAACGCGGCATTACGAACGATAGAGCGCCCATATTCTCCGGCTCCTCCTGCACCCAGATCACCTCATGCGCCTCAGGATGCACCTTGATCGCCGCCCCAAGCTCCGCTTCAGGCCACGGATAAAGCTGTTCCAGGAAGATAATGCCTGTGGTTCCATCCTTGCGCTTCTCGCGCTCGACGCGCAGTTCGTGTCCGATCTTGCCCGTGCAGATCAGCAGCCGCTTCGCGCTGGGAATTTCGGTCTCCGGCAGCACATTGAGAAAGTGCGGTTGGGCAAAATCCTCAATGGGCGAAACCGCGTCCGGATGCCGCAGCATGCTCTTCGGCGTAAAGACAATCAGCGGCTTGCGCCACTTGCGCATCGCCTGCCGCCGTAGCAGATGGAAATACTGCGCCGCCGTCGAAGGCTGGCAAATTTGCATATTGTCATGCGCTGCCAGTTGCAGATACCGCTCCACGCGCGCGCTCGAATGCTCCGGCCCCTGGCCTTCATATCCATGCGGCAGCAACACCACCACGCCGCCCAGCAAACCCCACTTGTCTTCGCCCGACGAGATGAACTGATCGATGATGATCTGCGCCCCATTGGCGAAATCGCCAAACTGCGCCTCCCACATCACCAATGTCTCCGGATAATCGCGGCTATAGCCATACTCGAAGCCAAGCACGCCCGCCTCAGACAGAATCGAGTTGTAGACCTCGAACTTCGCCTGATCATCGGAGAGGTGATTCAGCGGAATCAACGTCTCTTCATTCTCGATATCGATCAACACGCTATGCCGTTGGTTGAATGTCCCGCGCTGGCTGTCCTGTCCGCTCAAGCGCACAGGCGTTCCTTCCATCAGCAGTGAGCCAATCGCAACCGCCTCGGCCATGCCGTAATCAAAAGGACGCTTACCCTGCCCCATCTCGTCGCGTTGTTCAAGCAGCTTTTTAATCTTCGGATGAATATGGAAGCTCGCCGGATACTTCGCCAGCCCCGCAGCAACCTTGCCGACTTCATCCGCGGTCAGTCCAGTTTCTACTTCGTACTCCGGCTTGTACTTGCCGCCACGATATGCCGCCCAGTAATCTGGCAGCACCGCCAGCGTCGGCATCTTCTTCATCTTCTTCGCCGCGCTCTGCGCCTCGGCAAAGTTGGACTGCAATTCCTTTACGCGCTCGCCGATCTCCGCGCCCAGCTTCTTCGCATAGATTTCATACAGGGGCGGATGGTCCTTGATCTTCGCATAGCGAAGCGGCTGCGTAATCGTAGGATCATCGACTTCGCTATGGCCGTGCCGGCGATAGCCAATCAGATCCACCACCACATCGGTCTTGAAGGTGTAGCGATACTCGGCTGCCAAGGCGGCAATCCGCACCACGGCATCCGGGTCTTCCGCGTTCACATGGAAGATCGGAATCGGCATCCGCTTCGCCAGGTCGGAGGCAAAGCGCGATGAGTTCGACTCAGCCGGTTCGGCGGTAAATCCAATCAGGTTGTTCGCAATGATGTGAATGCCGCCGCCGACGGAAAAGCCTTCGATCGAGCCAAGATTCATCGTCTCGGCCCATATACCCTGACCTGCAAAGGCCGCGTCGCCATGAATCACAATGGGCAGTACACGATCCTGCCCTACTTCGCCATAGCGCGCCTGCTTGGCGCGTGTGCGCCCCATCGCAACCGGGTCAACGGCTTCAAGGTGGCTCGGATTCGAAACCAGATGCAGGCCCATTGTCTTACCATCACGCGTCGCATAGTGACCTGTAGCGCCAACGTGATATTTCACATCGCCGCCGCCCAGAATGCTGCGTGGATCTACATCTTCGAACTTCGAAAAAATATCGGCAGGGGATTTACCAAACGTGTTCACCATCACACTGAGACGTCCGCGATGGCTCATGCCCATCACTGCCTTGTCCGCGCCCAGTTCGCTCGCACGATGCAACAGCTCATCCAGAAACGGGATAAGCGCGGTCACCCCTTCGAGTGAAAACCGCTTCGTGCCGAGGTAGCGCGACTGAATCACCTGTTCAAAGACATCAGCCTTGATGAGCAGATCAAGAATCCGCTTCTGGTCTGTTTTAGGAGCTTCAGTTTCAAGACGCGCCGAGATCCAGCTGCGCCGCTCGCGGTCGGGAATATGCATGAACTCCGCCGCAATCGTACCGCAGTAATAGCTGCGGGCCTCATCGGCATCGTCACCATCTAGATCCAGTTCGGGGATGGGTTCTACAGGAAGGTATTGGCC
>DATHNJ010000019.1:0-3226 GCA_035486155.1 Occallatibacter sp.
CCTTGTGGCCGAATTTGCATGTGACGGAGGAGATGCGCGAGCGCGCGGTGGAAGCGCTGGAACGGATTGAGGCTGGACACCTGGCGAATCAACTGGTGGGCGAGATGTCGGCCGGCGAGAAGCGGCGGATTTTGATTGCGCGGGCGCTGGTGCATCGGCCGCAGCAGCTTCTGCTGGATGAACCCTCGAATGCGCTCGATCTTGCGGCCCAGCGCGGATTGCGCGAGACGATGCGCAGGCTGGCGCAGGAGGGAACCGGGCTGGTGCTGGTGACGCACCATCTCGGCGATATTTTCCCTGAGATCGAACGGGTGATTTTGATGAGCGGAGGACGGATTGTCGCCGACGGGCCACGCGAGGAGTTGCTTACCGAGCCGCGTTTGAGCGAGCTGTTTCATGCGCCGGTGAGGATTGGGCGGGACGAGGAGTGGCTGCATAGCTGGTGAGGACTGCGCGTCCAGCGGGACGCGGGGATGCGCCCCGCACAGAGGCAGTTTCGGAGATTTTCGGGGTTTGCCAGTGGCGACAGGACTTTGAGTGGCTCGCAACGGGCTGCGCAAAATGCAGCGAAAATCGATTTTCTTTGATGCCAGCTGCTTTTGGGGCGTGCTACCATTCCGGCATCGGGCCGCTGTTTGTGCGCCGCCCTGGAGGTTCCCGTGAGCCCTTCCCGTCGAGAGTTTTTGAAGACCAGCATTGCCGCGGGCGCAGCCGTCGCCAGCGTTGGGACGTTGCCGCTGCATGCGGCCAAGCCGAGCGCTACCGATCTGGTGACGCTGGGCAAGTCGAACATCAAGGTGACGCGGCTGGCCTTCGGCACGGGCAGCAACAACGGGCATGTGCAGTACGAGCTGGGGCAAAAGGGGTTCAACAATCTTGTGGCGCATGCATGGGATCGCGGCATCCGCTTCTTTGAGACGGCCGAGGCCTACATGACGCCGGCGATGCTGGGCGAGGCGCTGAAGCCGTATCCGCGCGAGAGCTATGTGCTGATGAGCAAGGTGACGACCGATGAGGGCGTCGATCCGCGCGAGCGCTTCGACGAGTTGCGCCGCATCTCGCAGACCGAGTACTTCGACATCATGCTGCTGCACTGGCAGCACACGTCGAACTGGGTTTCGGAGACGTCGCGCTGGCAGGATGGCGTGCTGGCCGAACAGCAGAGGAAGACGATTCTGTCGCGCGGCGCCTCGGTGCATGGCTTGCCTGCGCTGCGCCAGATGCCGGGCAACCAGTGGCTGCAGGTGGCGATGATTCGCATGAACCATAACGGCACGCGTATGGACGGGCCGACGTATGCCGACAACGACAACCCCGAGCATCGCGATGAAGTGGTGGAGCATGTGAAGCAGGTGAAGCGCGAGGGGATGGGCGTGGTCAGCATGAAGCTTGTGGGCGACACGAAGTTTGTGCAGCACAGCGACCGGCAGGCGGCGATGCGCTTCGCGTTCAAGAATGCGGGCGTCGATAGCGTAACGGTTGGGTTCAAGAACAATCGCGAGATTGACGAGGCGATTGATAATTTGAATCTGGCGCTGGCGTAGGGCCATTTAGAGCTATTCAAGAGACAAATGGGACTCGGCCGCAGGGCCGGGTCCCATTTGTTTTTGGCGCCAAGCTAGATCAGTCTCCGGCGTGGGCGGATCGGATTTGGGTCTGCTGCGTTGTGGACGCCGGTTTGGCTGTGGCGATGGCGGCGAACAGGCAGGCTGCGATGAGGATCTCGACGATGATTGGCCCGCTGAAGAAGTAGACATAGGAGTTTGCGGCGAAGACCAGATACGCCAGCGCGAATACCCAGAGGATCGGGCGGAGCTGCGCGGCGTCTTTCTTGGCGATGGACGCGAGCAGCCAGAAGACGAGGCCTTCGGCGGTGAGGAAGATGGTGACGCCGAGGCCCATGCCGCGATAGAACTCCCAGTAGCTGCGGGTCTGCCCAAACGCAGGAAAATAGTTGGCGCGCATGACTGCTTCGGTTGCGGCGGCCACGCCGGGGCCGGGGCTGCCGAAGACGCCGCCGATGGTGTGCAGGATGGAGTGCAGCAGCGTCAGCCCGGATGCGATGCGCAGAAAGATTGCCGGTTTCATTCCTGTCTCCTTGCTGGGGAAGCGCAATTTTACGCGCGCGAGAAGAGGCTGGGAACAGGAAACAGATTGGCCTCCTGGAACTCGTCGTTGGTCGTGTAGTTTCTAGGGGAGGATGGACTTGTGAAAGAGATTGAGCTGGAGAAGAGGGAACGCGAGCAGGCTCTCGCGTCGATCAAGAGATATTTTGAGGAAGAGCTGGAGCCGATTGGGGATTTGCCGGCTGGGTTATTGCTGAATTTTGTTCTCGAGGAGATTGGGCCGGTTATTTACAACCGGGCTATCGCCGATGCGCAGACGCGTCTGGCTACGCGCGTCGCCGATTTGAATGGGGAGCTGTTCGCCGATGAGTTTCAGTATTGGACGCGGGTGGATGCGAAGCGGAAGGGCAAGCGGTGAGGAACCAGCGGAGTTGGCCGCCGGCTTGCGCCGGCGTGTTAGCCGCGCTTCGCGCGTGTTCGCGGAGTTAGAGCCAGGTTGACGCTTTTGCCTCCCTCGGGTGACGTTCACTTGACGCTGCCGGTCGTCTGGCGTTAGGTTCGAGGTACACGGGAAAGGAGGATGATCCAGCCTATGAAATTTGATTTACCAAGTAGTCCGGTACGTGAGGTGACTGAGGCCTAGGGCATCGCGCCCCAGACCCCAGATTTGCCCCGGCGGAATCCTGCGGATTTTTGCGGGATACGGATCGACCACCGGGTCTCTGGCTCTCGCGGAAGCGCGATGGCCTTAGTCCAATCCCAACAGTTCACCGGCAACGGCCTGAGAGTGATCTCAGGCCGTTGTTGTTTTTGGGGGCAGGCGCAATAGGGGATTGCCGCGCCAACACGAAAAATGTCACTATCAGCGGCATACAAAACCGGATCACGCAAACAACGCGGAATGCGACAGAGAGGGCGTCAAAATGGGCTCGAAAACGAACGATAAATTGGCGGTTACAGCAAATATCCAGATCGACGGTGCCGAATTCACGAAGCGCCTTCCAACCTTCGAAAAGCTAAGAGATGAAGCGATGTTCATCTTGAACAAAAAGCTCGCGCCGAGCGATATAAGAATTCATTCCACCACGTCTCGCATAAAAACATTCGAATCCTTTGCAGAAAAAGTTGAGCGGAATCAATATCAAGTTCCGTACTCCCAA
>DATHNJ010000020.1:0-14709 GCA_035486155.1 Occallatibacter sp.
GCCTTCTGTGAGCAGCACGCGGACTTTTTCCGGCGTCATCGCCATGCGGGGTAGCGGCTGCGCCGGCGCGTTCTCGCGCGCTGCCTCTTCCTGGCTGACGATTCGGATGCCTTCGTGACTCATGGATCTATTTTAAGGGCAGGGAACAGGGGTCAGTAGTCAGGAGTCAGTGGTCCACAATGAAACGGCGCCTTCACCCCCGCAATATGCGTTACGCCTACAGAAACCAAGGACGTAGTTCCACGACCGCTTTCTCCGCGATCACTGACTACTGTTCCCTGTCAGCCATTTCTCCAGAAGAACCATGCGGCCATTCCCAGGCCGATCGCGACTACGGCGCCACGCAATACCGGCTGCGGTATACGGCGCGCCAGGCTGGCCGACGTGTATCCGCCGATGGCGCACGCGACCATGGCGACCAGGCAATAGCGCCAAACCACCTGCCCGTCGAAAACGAAGATCGCGAAGGCGATGCCGTTGGCCATCGTGGTGGCTACCACTTTCAGCGCGTTGATCTCGTTGAGGTCCTGAAAGCCGAAGAGCGAAAGGAGTGTGATGATCAGAAAGCCGGCGCCGGCGCCGAAATAGCCAATGTAGAAGCAGACCACGACGGTCAGCAGGAAGACGGGCAGGCGGCGTGGCGGCCTTGCTTGCTCGACGGCGCTTTTGCGGCGCTCCAACCAGCGCGCGACCGGCCCGCTGACGGCGAAAAGCGAGGCGGCGATCAGAAGAAGCCATGGAACGAGATGCAGAAACGTCTTCTGCGGAGTGTGCAGGAGCACGATGGCGCCGACCGTCCCACCGAGAAATCCTCCTGCGCCCATCAACAGAGCGAGCGGCCGATGGCGCAGAATGTAGGCGCGGTAGGCGGCGATTGAGGTGACTTGGCCCGGCCACAGAGCGACGGTGTTGGTCGCGTTGGCCTGGATGGGGAGCATGTTCATCCCCAGCATGGCGGGGAAGACCAGGAACGAACCGCCGCCGGCGACGGCATTCAGCACGCCGCCAAGAAATGCAGCGACGACAAGCCAAACCCAATGCCAGTTGATGGAGGAGAGATCGACGGCGATGAGAAGCATTCGATCTCAATTGTAGAGTGGCTGTCTCTGCAAGGAGCGAATGGTTGCGGTCCCTGCAGACGCTCGCAAGTGAATCGCGAGCGCCTGCAATGGGAAGCGAAAATACGCGTGGCTATGCGGCGCGGGCGCTTTCACGCTTTCGCGTAGCGCCTGGCGTAACACCTAACCGGGAGAGAGGATGATTCCGTGCCCGCAGCTCGTAGAGCCGGCGACACGGGGTTGCAGGATCGAGCCGGGCGCAGAGCTGCCGCTGGAGGGCAGCGGATGCTCGAGCAGCAGATCGAGACCACCGAGGTTAGCCATCGCGGTGATCGCTGAGCGCTCGTGCTGCAGAGTGGGGATGTAGGGCACTTCGCCTTCGAAGATCAGCGTGCCTGGCCCCTGGTAGGGACTGGGGATCAAGCTTTGCAGCTTGGTCGGCGCGCCGCACACCGCGACTGCGGTCACTCCCTGAAAGCTCAGAGTCTGGATCGACGAAATCTTGGCTTTGGGAACATCGCCGCCGCTGAAGCAGGGCTTGTTGTCTGTGGTTACAGGGTTCTGCGTTCCAGTCGAGACCCAGGTATTCGGACCGACATGGATCGATACGATCAGATCCCAGTTCCCGCCGATGGGCCGCCGGTTGGGCACATAGTGGTTGATTGATTGATCGATTCCGCTTAACGGCATGCCTTTGCCTGTCGATTGAATGAACAGGTTGAGGCCATGGTTATCGACCATGTAGAAACTGGATAACTGTGGCCAGTTGGTGGGTCCGAAAGGACCGGGCTGAGGAAGGAAGAGCGCGGCGTGGGGATGGCCGCATGCGGGAGAATACACGTCAACGCTGACGATGTTGCCTGACGAGTCGACGCTCGGGAAAAACATCCAGGTGCCATCGAACACCACATCCAGTTGTGAATTCGCGACTGGGGAACTAGTTGCTGCCATGGAGAACCTCGCGCAAATCGGTTGTTCCCACGCCGGAGGCGTAGTACGCCGCCCAGTAGTAGGGATGCCTGTATCGGGCATTGCGGATGAGGGATTGCCGCGCTGCAGTGAGGGCCTGTGGAACGCCTAATCCCGCGGATAAGCCTCCGTAAAAGGCGCTCATCATGGGGACGGCGGCGGCCGAATCGATCTGCCAGCGAGTGGCGACCACTTCGGGCACTCCAAGGGATGCAAGCGTGTCCACTATATCTCCCATACCGTGATTCCACCCTTCTTCCCTTTTGCCTGTGGAACATGCGGAAAACACGATCAGGCGAGCGGCTCTCGGCGGATCATGGCGAAACAACGATTCATCGATATAAGGCTTGTCGCCGGCCTGTCCGGAAGGCGCCAGCAACAATCTTGTCTGCCCTCCATATTGGGCGGCGTGGCCCGCGAAGTGGATTAGCGGGGCAGTCGAGACGTGCAGAGCGACCGACGACGCGGTGGCCTGTGCGGCGAGCAACAGGCTCGGATTGACTCCGTCTTTGGCTACGATGCGCGCCTCATTCAAAGCCTCCGGCAGCGGTTGGCTTTCACCGGCTGCAATCGACGCGCCGACCACGAGCGATCGACCTGGAGCGCTGCGCGGGCGCGAGCCATCTTCGAACAGAAGCGAAGGAACCTCGCCAAGATCGAAGCGTAATCCGATGGGTCCTTGCGCGGTCGCGACCGCAGGCCACGGCAGATTCCCCAGCAGAGGGTCGGTCTCAATCAAGAGGCTCTGCGTCGGATCGGGAACCAAGCGTCCGTCGTCGAGCAGCAACTGGCCGACGCGACGCGACGCCTGATCGATGGAAGCCTGCGAGCTTGTCGGCGTACTCGCCACATGATCGAGCGCGGTCGCGGCGGAGAAAAGATCAGGCGCATGAATCGGGCTTTCGCTCCAGGCGATGTCCTGAGAGTCAGCCCGGTAGAGAAGCGTGCGATCGCGCAGGACCACTTGCCCGATGAGCAGGCGTTTTTCGTTTGCGGGAAAATACTCGCCGAGCGCGCGTTCGACTGCAGGCGCAAGGCAATCGAGACGTTCCCGATCGCACGTCGGCACAGGCTTGCCCAGGACGCGGAGACGATAGCGCTCCCAGAGAGCAAGAATGTCTTCGCCCGGACGATTCTCGGCAAGCCAAACACCGGCGAGAGTCGCGTAAAGATCGCGGTCCTGCCGCGCGGACACAATCGAAGACGGGCCTGCGCCGCGAGAGCGCAACTCCGCGGTGAGAATGGCTTCGCGAAGCGTGGATTCGGCTACTTCGGGAGGTCCCAGAGCCAGCTCGAGTTCGCCACGCTCCACCGCATAGTTGGCTTGTTGAAGCCAGTTATCTTCTCCCGACAAGTGGGCCTGAGCGGCATCGAGTTGCCGCGCCGCATCCGTCAGGTCATGACGATCCAGATAGACGTCGGCGACGCCGAGCTCATTTTCCGCGCGATACTCTCGCGGAAAGCCGCTGCCCGGCAATTGGCTGGCTTCGACTTTCTCGAGATTCATCTGCTCCTGCGCCTCGTGGAGCGCGCCGGAGCGCAGCGCCGCTCGAATTAAATGACTCCGCGCGGTGGTAATTAAAGTCTGGTTTTTGGATAGTTCGAACAGAGAGACTTCTTCTCGACTGAGAAGAAGGGAAAGATAGACTCTCGGCGAGTTTGCTTCCACCATGGCCAGGCTGGCGGCAAAGGTGCCGACGCGAAAAGGGGGAAAGTCGCCGGCGTAGAAGCAATGGATCGCCTCCAGCATCAATCGCCACGCGTCCTCGTTGTCCCCGGACTGAAACGCCCACGACGCCATGCCGGTGCGAGCACGAAGTTCGAGGAGCAGATAATGATTCGCTTTGGCGAGTTGGAACGCCTCGGCAAACCGAGGGTTATTCATGGATGCCGAGCCGGGGCCGAGATCGCAGCCTGCCGCCAGCGACGCGGCCTGTGCGTGAATCCACGTGAATTCATTATGCTGACCAAGCACCGACTCGGCATCTTGCCGGCAGCGATCCCAGGCAAACAATCTCTGTTCCGCATAGGCGCGCTCCACCGCGGCGCGGTCGGCGCCGGCTGCGCTGTTGAGCGTGTGGAACAAGTCGATGCTCTGCAGCGAGGCGGCCTGCGCGCCGGCGTAGTCGCCGCTCGTATTGGCGTCGATGACTTGCCCCAATGCGTGAGCGGCTGGGGAGAAATTGTTTGGGATATGCGAGGAATCGGCAGGAAGAAATTCTTTGAGCCAGGAGTCTTGATGGTTTTGCTGGAGGGACGCGGCGAGAGCATCGAGAAGGGAACGTGCAGCCGAACATCTGTCGTCGCACGGAGACCCGCGCGACCGGTCACCTGGAATGGGATACGCAGCATCGAGCAACCGGGGAAGGAACGTGGTGGAGAACTCTTCGTCGATGCCGGCCAGCGTGACTGGATCGGCAGCCAGTGCGCGCATCGATTGCGGCGTGGCCAGATGCTGCTCCATGCGGCTCTCGTGGCTCTTCATGCGATTCAGCTTCTCTTCGAGAGATTGCAGGCGCTGCTGGCCTTCCTGCTTCCACTTGGGATCGGTTTCGAATTGGACGAAGCGGTTCCAGGTTTCCACGGCGTTCATCACCTGGCCGCGGTCTTCCATGACGATGGCCTCGTTGAACAGAATGACCGGATCGTTGGGGGCCAGCTCGTCGGCGCGGCGCAGATTGTCCAGAGCCGTGGCGCGATCGTTTTCGCTGCCAGTGGCCGCGCCCCGCAGGTAGTAGGCCATGCCGTCGTCCAGCAGAAGGCTTGAGGTCACCGGGCCGGCGGCGAGCAGGCGGTCAAGGATGTCGATAGCGTTGTCGTAGCGCTCCTCAAGGACGTCGGCGCGGGCCTGCATCTGGAGCAAGTGTGCGTCATTGGGCGATTGCTGCAACTTGCGCTCGATCACGGCGCGCGCCGAAAGCAGCGACGCCGGCTCGTTGTCTGCGCTGCCGCCGCGCAAATGCATCGGTGGCGACACGGGAGCAAACCCTGCGCCCGGCACGCGCAGATCGAAGGTGCGCGATTGGGTGTAGGCTTGCGCGATCAGCTTCTCAGGGGCGTTCGCCCGGCCCCACCACAGAAGACCGCCAATCGCGAGAACCAAGGCTGCGGCCATACTTCCCGCGGCCCAGAAGAATTGTCTGAACCTGCCGGCGCCGCCTTTCCCATGCGATGTCTGCGCCAGCTGCAGCGCCAGGCGACGCTGCCACGTGGAGGAGGTGGAGGCGAACTGCTTCAGGTCCTCCAGTTCTTCTGGAGGCGCCTCGGGCGAGAGCACGCGCTGGGCCTCGCGCAAGCGGTTCAAACAGTTGGTACAGAGCGCGGCATGGGTCAGAAGCGCTTGCCCCTTGGCCGGCGACAGTTCTCCGCCGGCAAACAATAGCCAGTCCCCCGCATCGGGGCACGGCCCCGCCCAGGACGAAGTGAAGCTGGCGCTCTTGTTCAGTTGCGCCGAAATCCGAAAGGGTGCATTGGACACAAGATCCTCGAGCGCCTGCGCGAGCCCTTCTTCAGAGCTCAACGAGACTGAGCTTGGCTGGGGATTCGGATTGGAGTCGTCATTCATCCGTCTAGTTCCCTTATCGAGAATCGCGGTCAGATTCCTTCGCGAAGTTTTAACCTGCCTCGCCCGCAGGTTCAATTTGGGCCGCAGTGGAGCGGGGCTCCAGCTCCTTGCGCAGCCATGCCGTCACCCGGCGCAGGGCGCTTTCAACCCCCTTGGCGGACAGCTCCGAGCCCGGCAGCGAGGCAATCTCGTCGGCTGTAAGTCCCTGAAGATAATAGAGCCAAAAGAGGGCGCGATCTCGTTCCGCCGTCGCTCCCGAGGCCGAGCGCAGCTTGCGATCGAGCTCGTTGAAAAGCACGGCGCGTTGAGCATCCTGATCGTTATGCGCTGCAACCATGGACGATGGCTCCTCATCGAGGAGCATGGTGACCACTTTTCCGCCGCGCTTTTCAGAGTACTGGCGCCGGAAGTAGTCATTCGCCACGGAGGCGGTAATTACGCGCAGCAGGGCCAGGAACGAATCGTCGCCCTTGGGCTTGAACTCACGCAGAATCCGCCTCTCCTGCTCGCAGAGTTTGACGAAGACCTCCTGCACGATGTCGTCGACCACGGCGGAGGACGCCGTACCCTGCCAGATGCGGGCCACACGCGCCGCAACCAGTGCGGCCACCGGGGCGCACCGGCCCAGAAACTCACCCCATTCCGCGGTGTCTGCAGAGTGGGCGCAAGCTCTGGCGAGCTCGTTGACTGGGGCCCTCAGCGGTTCCATGTGCGGGTCTCCAGTGTATCGTAAACCCGACCCTTAAGTGCTCTGTTTCCAAACTGTCACAATCGGTCGAACGGCGCCTGCGAATGTCTCTGTGCTAGTATCCCGGCAAGCGCTCTGGACTTGCTGCGTCGCTCGAAGGATACCGCGATGGAGACGAACCTGCGACCCCTCACTCTGGGAGAGATCCTGGACCGGACGGCTCAACTTTATCGGACGCATTTCATTCTACTTGCAGGCATTGCTTCGGTGAACGCCACCGCGCTGCTCGCCTTCAGTCTGGCGCAGATCGCGGTGCAGGAGACCCTGCGCGCTCACCACATGACCAGCCAACTGGTCTGGGTCACAATCGTAGGCTCCGTCATCGCGGTTCCCGTAATGATCATGGTCGGCGGCGTGGTTGTCGCGGCCAATAATCGCGCCGTGTCCTGGGTGCACCTGGGAGAGCCTGCCAGCATCGGCGCCGCGTACCGCAGCATCTTTCCCAAATTGGGCCGGTATCTGTGGCTGATGACAGTCACCGCCCTTATCGTTTGGGTCCCCATTGGCTTGCTCTACGCCGGCTATCTGGCGTTCGTTCTTTTGTACGTGCGGCCGAGAGGCATTTTGACGCAGGCCGCCGGCGCGCACGACCCGCAGGCTTATCTGGTCTTCGTAGTGGTGACGCTGGCGTTTGTTCTTCTCGCGCTGGCCGGCGTCGTCTACGCCATCCTGATGGGCCTCCGCTACTCTCTGGCGGTTCCCTCATGCGTGATTGAAGACATCCAGGCCACCAAGGCTCTGCGCCGCAGCGCCGAACTGAGCAAAGGATCGCGGGGACGGATCTTCCTGCTGGGTCTTCTTGTCGTCGCCGTCCAGACAGGCCTCACCATGATCACACAGATATTCTTCCTGGTGGCGGCCTTCCGCTCGCACGGCCAGCTATCGGTGGGAATTCGCGTTCTGCAGCAACTGGTCGCCTTCTGCACCAATACGTTTGTGGGGCCGATCTACGCTACCGGATTCACGCTGTTCTACTATGACCAGCGGGTGCGCAAAGAGGGATTCGACCTGGAGTGGATGATGAAAGCGGCGGGGCTCCATCCGCAGGCCACGGCGCCAACGGCGGAGAACGCATTCCTTTCTGCTCCCACTGAGGGTCCGCTGGCTTGAACCGGCAGCGTGGGATTATGCAATCAGCGCCAGGCGCTCTATTGCTCTCTTTGTTGCTTACGCTCTCGTTCGCCTCGCGTGCGGCCGCCATTTCGCCGATTCCGGGGACATCGCCAGCGCCGCCCTCGGGTCGCTGGCGCGATGTGTCGCTGGACGACTATCGCACCCATCTCAACCAGCTCGTGACGCTGACTGACGCGTGTGCAAAAGCGCGGGACCTGAAGACCTGCGATCCCCTGTTGGTGGGGCCCGACGATCGCGTGCCGCTAAGCAATGGGGCAAACGCCACGCACAGGCTCATCCGCTACGGTTGGCTACGGATATTGTTTTCGCGCGCCGAAGAGCCCGACCAAGCTCAGGAGGCTCCCTCGAAAAAGGCCGAGGCGGATCCGTCGCTTCCGCAAATCGCTCCGCCGCCGACCAGCAAACTGCTGGCCGACGCGAGGAAACGTCTGGCAGGCGATCTCATGCAGGCCAACGCAGCCGGCACAACTTCATCCGATCATGCGGCGGAACGCGCGACGATGGCGCAGGTGCTTGCCGGCCGCGATTTTCGCGACCTGGAGCAGCTCTCGGTGCGCGACTCGATGATGGAGAAGGTTGGCAACTGGCTCAATCATCTTCTGGAGAACGTGGCCCGACTGCGTGCGCGTTCGGCGTGGGTCGGCCGCGCTCTTGTGTGGGGATTCATACTCGTGGTTTGCGTCGCACTGGTGTGGGCTCTGCTGCAACTGGAGCGTCGCTGGCGCGTCCGGCTGCTTCCGGAGCAGCGCACGCCGGCGCCGGAGAGTCCTTCGGCGCGCAACTGGCAACTGTGGCTTGAGGACGCGCGACGCGCGGCCGCCGCCAGCATGTGGCGCGAAGCGATTCACTTTCTCTACTGGGCCGCAATTTCGCGTCTCGAATCGCGTCGCCTGTGGCCGTCCGATCGCGCACGCACGCCGCGCGAGTATCTGGGTCTGCTGACGCAGGAGGACCCACGTCGCGCCCGTCTCGCCGCACTGACCGGCAGCTTTGAGCTTGTCTGGTACGGCGGCCGCGCTGCCGCGGAGAGCGACTACCGCCGCGCGGAAGAGATCACGACGGCGCTGATTGAAGGCGGCTCCGGAGGCGGGTCGGGGACTGGAACTGGGGTCGGCGGCAGATCGGGCATTGCGACGGAAGGCGGCCGCGCATGAAGTTTCTCCCTTCGCTCGACCCTAAAGATCGCAGACTATTGCTGGGCTGTCTGGTTGCCGCCCTTGCGCTTGCGGCCGCGCTTGGATTCCTGACGCCGAACGGAAACGGCAACGACAATCGCCTGCCGTCGTCGTACCTTGCCGGACAGCACGGCGCGCGCGCCGCGTTTGAAACGCTGTTGCGCGCCAACTATCCTATCGAGCGCTGGGAGCGGCCGCTGGCGGAGCTTGCCTCGACCGCTGGACCTGACACTGTGGTCATCTTCGCCGAGCCGTTTACGCGCGAGCGCGACAACATCAACGCCGTGCGGCAAATTGTGGAACGCGGCGGCCGCGTGCTCTCCACCGGCTACTGGGGCGGATTCATTTTGCCGGGAGGCCAACCCGACACGCCCAAAGAGTTCAACTTCGCCGCGTGCAGGCTCGAGCCCGAAGGACTCGATACGCTGGCCGGATCTGGCGAGGTGTGGATGACGCCGCTCGCCACCTGGCAGCTCGGCAATCCGAGCTACCGCGTGCAGTACAGTTGCGCAGGACAGCCTGCGGTGGTGGAGTACGACTATGGCAAGGGACACGTGGTGTGGTGGGCTAGCGCTTCGCCACTCGAGAACGCCTCGCTGGCGCGCGCCAACGATCTCGATCTGCTGCTCAACTCGCTCGGCCCGCTCCAAGGGCATCATTTCTATTGGGACGAGTCGTTGCACGGAGATGTTCGTTCGGAGTGGAGTTATGTCGCTGGTCCGGCGCGGAACATGCTTTTCGTCGGGCTCGCGGCGCTCGGTGTGCTGATCGTCTTCAGCTTCAGCCGGCGCAGCGGGCCGGTGCGCGAGCTGCCCGAGCCGCCGCGCGCTACGCCCATCGAATTTCTCGACGCGCTGGGCTCGCTCTATCGCAATGCGGGCGCATCTTCAACCGCGGTCGCCGTCGCGCTCGAGCGGTTTCGACGGCACAGCCTGCATCTCTGCGGACTCCGGTCTAGCCCCATCGGCGCATCCGAGCTTGCGGCTGCGATCCGCCGTCGCTTTCCACACGCCGAGGCGCGTCTTGAAGCGGACCTCGCCGCCTGCGAAGATGCTACGTGGACCGAAAATCTTGAGCCGCGCGCCGCGCTGAAGCTGATTCAGGCGCTGCACGCGCATCAACGCAGCCTCGACGCCATGGCCCGACCCGGCGATGGCTCGACGCGACGAGAAGAAAAATCTGCTTCGCAGGAAAGGGCTTCATGACTCAGGAAGTAAATCAGGCGACGCCTGGCGCAGAATTGCTGCAGGCCACCACCCAGTTGATCGCGCACGCGCGCGGCGAGTTGGGCAAGGTGATCTCCGGTCAGAGCGCCGCCATTGAAGAAGTATTGATCGCTGTGCTGTGCCAGGGCCATGCGCTGCTGGAGGGCGTACCGGGCATCGCTAAAACGCTGATAGTGAAATCGCTGGGGCGCCTGCTGGGACTGGGCTTTCAACGTGTGCAGGCCACGCCGGACCTGATGCCCGCCGACATTCTTGGCACCACGATTCTGCGGCCGGGCACGGATTCGTTTACGTTTCATGCCGGCCCGGTCTTTACCGATCTGCTGCTGGTGGACGAGATCAATCGCATGCCGCCTCGCACGCAGGCCGCGCTGCTGGAGTGCATGGAAGAACGCCAGGTGACCATCGATGGCCAGCGTCACCCGCTGCCTGCATGGTTCACCGTCTTCGCAACGCAGAACCCGGTCGACTTCGAAGGAACTTATCCGCTGCCCGAGGCGCAGCTCGATCGCTTCCTGATGAAGATCCGCGTCGCCTACCCGACCGAGACCGAAGAGCTGCAGATTCTGGAGCGGCATCACGCCAGCTCGGGCGCGGGGATTCTGGAAGACGCAGTCCTTGCGCCGATATCGCAAGGACTGCTCGCCTCGGCGCGCGCTGAAGTCCGCGCCATTCGCATCGAGCCGGAGCTTTACGGCTACATCCTGTCGATTGCGCGGCGCACCCGCGAGTGGCCGACCCTATCGCTCGGCGCCAGCCCGCGTGCGGCGCTAAGCGTGATGCTTGTGGCCCAGGCCGTCGCCGCCTTCGACGGCCGCGACTTTCTGGTGCCAGATGACGTGAAGCGCGCCGTGCCGCCGGTGCTGCGTCATCGCGTGATTCTCAAGCCGGAAGCTGAGCTTGAGGGCTTCGATTCGGACCGCGTGCTAGCGGATGTGATCGCGGCTGTGCCTGTGCCGAGAAAATGATCCAACCCTCTCTGCAACCGCCGTCGATAAAAGCCGCGTGCAAGCCGCGCCGCCGCTGGGCGTTCGGGCTCACGGGCCGCGCCGTCGGCCTGCTCATCGTTGGCTTCGTGTTGCTGGTTCCCGGCTTTTGGTACGGCGAACTGAGCTACGCCATGCTGGCTTGGGATGCACTGGTGCTGCTGGCCGCATTTCTCGATGGACGGCGATTGCCGCGCGCCGATCAGCTCACCATTGGTCGCTCGTGGACCAACGCTCCCTCGCTGGACAGCGAAACCGAGGTCGAGCTGACCGTTGAGAATCACGGCCGCACGATCATTCACTGCCGGCTTGATGACGATCTGCCGCCCGCGCTTGCCGCCGAACCCGACACACAGCGCGTGACGGCGTTTCCCAATGCGCCAGCGGCCATCCGCTACAAGATCGAGCCGCAGGAGCGCGGCGATTGCGACGCGCAGTCGGTCTACGTCGCCTATCGCTCGCCGCTGGGGCTTGCCGAGCGCTGGGCCGTTGCGCCTCTCAACCAGCGCGTGCGCGTTTATCCCGCCTTGCGCACGGGTGAAGAACAGAAGCTGTTCCTGGCGCGCAGCCGGCAGATCGATCTGCAACTGCGCCAGGCGCGGCAGCGAGGCCTCGGGCGCGACTTCGAAAGCCTGCGCGAGTATCGCGAGGGCGACGATCTGCGCGATATCTGCTGGACGGCGACCGCGCGTCGCGGCAACCCGATTACGCGCCAGTATCAGACCGAACGCAGCCAGCCGGTGTGGATCGTGCTCGACTGCGGACGCTTGATGCGCTCCCGGGTAGGCGCTGCGCGCAGCGGACCTTTGGACGAGAGCGTCAGTGTCACCGTGCATTCCAAGCTGGACTTCGCCTGTACGACGGCTGTCTCGCTCGCGCAATTGGCGCTCTACTCCGGCGATCGCGTCGGCCTGCTGGCGTATGGGCAAGGGACGCAGCAGCGCCTGTTGCCTGGGCGCGGCGCATCGCATCTGCGCCAGATGATCGAGTCGCTCGCGCAAGTAAAAGCAGAAGGCAGCGAGGCCGACCATCTGCGCGCCACCGCGGTGCTGAATCGACTGCAGCCGCGCCGCTCCCTCATTTTGTGGATCACCGATTTGGCTGAGACGGCGATGCGGCCTGAGGTGATCGACGGAGCGGTGCAACTGCTGCGCCGCCACGTTTTGTTATTCGTTGCGATGGCCCAGCCCGAGGTGGAGAAGATCGCCGAGGCTCGCCCGAAAAATGTCGCGCAGATGTTTCGCGCCGCCGCTGCGCAGGAGATGGCAGGCCGCCGCGAGGTGCTGCTAGCCCGCCTGCACGAACAAGGCGCGCTCACGCTTGATCTGAATCCTGAGGCGCTGACGTCAACAGTGCTGAATCAATATCTGACGGTGAAAGAACGCGCGATGGTGTAGGGCGCTTGCACAGACCCTATCTGCTATAGCTGAAAGCTCTGCCGCCGAATTCGCCCTCACCTACCTGCAATCTTTCGCAGCGCACAGATTCTTGCTGAAAAACGGCAGCACATGATTCTGGAATCGATCAGCCACGGCGCTGGTGTGTGTGCCGTGATAGACCTCGAAGCCGTTCGCGATTCCATATTTGTCGAGCGCCTCATGCAGCCTGGTCGTGTCGGCGCGCAAGCCGTCCTGGTCGCCGACGTCGATGAATATGGCGTGATATTGGCGTAGATTGCCGATGTACTGATCGATGAAATCGAGCGGCGCATTCGCAGCCCACTTCGCCAGCACATCGAGCTGCGGCGCGCCGTTTTTCGTCGGCAGATCGAGATACAGCGGAGGGTTCTTCGGATCGGGCGACCACGCTGCCGCCGACGCAATCTGTGCCCGCGCGAAGAACGGCAGCTTGGCGGAGTCCTCGGGTGTCTTCACTGCTTCGAGCGTCTTTTCCAGCTCCGGATTCGGCGGTCCCGGAGGACGCGGCGCCAGACAACATGGACTCATGATGTACAAGCTGCCGAACACGTCGGAATGCTTCATGCCAATGCGCGTGGCGCCGTAGCCGCCCATCGAGTGGCCGACCAAGCCGCGACTGCTGCGCTCGGGAATGGTGCGGTAGTGCGCGTCGATGTAGGCGACTACATCGTGCGCGATGTAGTTCTCAAAATCGCCGGTGGTGACGGAGCTCGAATACATCGAGCCGTTGTGGATCGTCTTCGAGTCGGGCAGCACGACGATCATCTCCCTGGCGCCCTGCGCGAAGGCCCCTTCGATCGTTTGCGGCACATGAATCTCGTGCGTCCACTGCTCGGCGCCGATGGAGTAACCGTGCAGCGCATACACCACGGGATAGCGGCGATGCTTCTCTTTTTGATAGCTCGGCGGCAGAAAGACGAACGCGTCGCGATCGACAGCGTCGCCTTCGAGATTGCCTTCGAGCGCGGTGCCGTGAATCTGGATGTGGTCGACCGTGATGGGCTTCGCGCTGGGCACCACCGCCGGGACCTCGGTTTGGATCTGGGCTGCGAGAGGAGCGCTCGACATGGCGAGCAACGAAACGGTGAGCGAAAACACGAACGCGCCAGCCAGACTGTTCTTCATCCCTTCAATTCCCTCATATCAGACCAAAATCACTATAGTGACAGCGGTTCCGGAACAACAAGCGACCCCCAGTGCTCAAAACTGATCCGCCGCGAGGTTTCAATGATATTCTGGAGTATCTATAGGTAACACCTTGTAACCCTCTTTATGTCGACTACAAGCCTCAAGCTCGATCAAGAATTGAAGGAGCGGGTTCAACGCCTGGCCACAGCCCGCAAAAGATCCGCGCATTGGATTATGCGCGAAGCCGTCGAAGAGTACGTCGGGCGGGAAGAGAAACGCGAGCGACTGAAGCAAGATGCCCTGGCGGCCTGGGCTCACTATCAGGAGACCGGCCTGCACGTCACCGCCAAAGAAGCGGACGCCTGGTTAGAAAAGCTCGAAGCCGGTGAAGCTGCCGAGGCCCCTGAGTGCCATACCTAAAGTGGTCGCACTCAGCGCTTCGTGATGTGACTCGTCTCCACGATTTTCTTTCTTCGAAGAACTCGGCTGCCACAAGGCGCGCCGTAAAGGCAATCCGCCAAGGCGTCCGGATTCTCGCCACCCATCCGGAGATTGGCCGTCCCATCGACGATCTGCCGCCGGAGTTCCGTGAATGGGTGATCGAGTTTGGCCAGAGCGCCTACGTGGTTCCCTATCGTTTCGATGGGAAAGAGAGCGTTCTGCTTGCGATTCGGCACGGTCGTGAAGAGCACTATTGAGAGTTCGGCTCGTCCGAAAGAAGAGTGGCCGGTTGAGAAGTAAGGTCAGGCGCCTGGCCGTACACGCTTGGCCAGCGCCCACTTCAACTCGTCGATGCCTTCGCCCGTTACCGCCGAGATGGCGTAGAACGCGAGTTTCCTCCGCTTGGCGTGCGCGGAAAGTTTCTTGAGCTTGTCTGGATTCGCTGCATCGACCTTGGTCGCCACAACAATCATCGGCTTCTCGTCGAGCCCATGGCCAAAGCTCGCCAGCTCGTTGTTGATCACCTTGAAGTCTTCGACCGGGTCGGGCCGGCCGGAAGAGTCCGACACGTCGACAAGATGAACGAGTAAGCTGGTCCGCTCGATGTGGCGCAGAAACTGAACGCCCAATCCCTGCCCCAGATGCGCGCCCTCGATCAGGCCCGGGACATCGGCGACGACGAACGATTGGCGATCGGGCTCCTCACCAACGCTCACCACACCGAGATTCGGCTCCAGCGTTGTGAAAGGGTAGTCGGCGATCTTCGGCTTGGCGGCCGAGATACGGGAGATCAGCGTCGATTTGCCCGCATTGGGATAGCCGACTAGACCGACATCGGCCAGCAGCTTGAGCTGCAGCCGA
>DATHNJ010000021.1:0-2647 GCA_035486155.1 Occallatibacter sp.
TACGTTCGGTTGGGGACAATATGTTGGGATCAAAGGACGCAGCGTAGGCATGCACAGCTTTGGTGCGTCGGCGCCGCTGAAAGATTTACTGAAGTACTTCGGCTTCACGGTCGAGGCCGTGATCGCCGCGGCGCGGGCAACGATGGCCCAGAAGTAAGAAGAGGTTTTGAACGAGGATTTTGTGGCAGGAATGTACAGGAGAGAATTATGAATCCGACAGGTGTTCTGGAAAATTCGAAGGCGACAAAAAATCCGCTGAAGGAATTATTGACCTACGGCCAGTCGATGTGGCTCGACTATATCCGGCGCGACCTTTTCACGACCGGCAAACTGAAGCAGATGATTGCGGATGACGGCCTGCGCGGCATGACCTCGAATCCGTCGATCTTTGAGAAGGCGATCGCCGACAGCTCGCTCTATGACGACATTCTGAAGACGCTCTCATCGCGCAGCGATCTGGATGCGACCGGCAAATACGAACAGATTGCGATTCGAGACATACAGGACGCGGCTGATACGTTGCGCCCGGTCTACGACGAATCGAACTTTCGCGACGGCTACGTGAGCCTGGAAGTTTCGCCGTATCTCGCGCGCAAAACCAAAGAGACGATCGCGGAAGCGCAACGCCTGTGGAAGGCGGTAAAGCGCGACAACGTGATGATCAAGGTGCCGGGCACGGCCGAGGGCATTCCGGCGATCCGGCAACTGATTGGCGAAGGCATCAACATCAACGTGACGCTGCTGTTCGCACAGGAAGTTTACGAAAAAGTCGCCGACGCTTATGTGGCCGGCCTGGAAGATCTGGCGGCGCAGGGCGGCAACCTGAAAAAGATGGCGAGCGTGGCTAGCTTCTTCATCAGCCGCATCGACACGCTGATCGATTCAATGTTGAACGACAAGCTCAAAACTGCGTCGGATGAATCGCAAAAGGCGCTTCTCAACAGCTTGCTGGGCAAGGTTGCCATCGCCAATGGCAAGCTGACGTATCAGGCTTACGAACGCATCTTCAGCGGGCCGCGCTGGCAGGCGCTGGCCAACAAGGGTGCACAGACACAGCGCGTCCTCTGGGCGAGCACGAGCACGAAGAATCCAAATTATCGCGATGTGATTTACGTGGAAGAACTCATCGGCAAAGATACGGTAAACACCATGCCTCCGGCGACCGTCGATGCCTTTCGCGATCACGGCAAGCTACGCAATGCGCTGACCGAAGATGTAGCCGGCGCAAAGAAAGTCATGGACGATCTGGCACGCGCCGGCGTCTCGATGAAAGAAGTCACCGACAAGCTGACAAATGACGGCGTGAAGCTGTTCGCCGATGCATTCGACAAGCTATTGGCCGCGGTGGCGAAAAGCACGCAGCAAAAGGCGTAGTTCTGAAAGGAAGCGAGATCGTAAGCGCCATCAAGACTTCCCTGCCGGAATAGTTTCTTCTCGGCGAGGCCGAGAGCCTCGCCGATAGGCGGCGGGACGCCGGCGCTTCCGTATCGACGTTCTCCTTAGAGAGCGCCAATGGAGAGCAAGGCATGCAATTGGGAATGGTAGGTCTGGGGCGCATGGGCGCCAACATGACGCGGCGGCTGATGCGCGGCGGACATTCGCTGGTGGTTTCCGATCTCAGCGCAGATTCGGTAAAACAACTGTCCGGCGAAGGCGCGGCTGGATCGGCCTCGTTACAAGACCTGGTTTCGAAGCTCACGCCTCCGCGCGCCATCTGGATCATGGTGCCATCGGGCGCTCCGACGGAGCAGACGGTGCAGACGCTGGCGCAACATTTGCAGGCTGGCGACGCGATCATCGACGGTGGAAATTCTTTTTTCAAAGATGACGTGCGGCGCGCCAAGGAGCTTCAACCCAAAGGCATTCATTATCTCGACGTGGGAACCAGCGGCGGTGTGTGGGGCCTGGAGCGCGGCTACTGCATGATGATTGGCGGCAACGATGCAGCCGTGAAGTATCTCGATCCCATCTTCAAGACTCTCGCTCCGGGCGTGGGCGATGTGCCCAAGACACCGGGACGCAAGCCGGGCACCGGCACTGCCGAAGAGGGCTACTTGCACTGCGGACCGAATGGCGCCGGACATTTCACGAAGATGGTTCACAACGGCATCGAGTACGGCATGATGGCCGCTTACGCCGAGGGCCTGGGCGTGCTGAAGTCCGCCAATATCGGCAAGCATACCGGGGAGATCGACGCCGAAACCACCCCTCTGCGTAATCCGGAACACTACCAGTATGATTTACCAATTCCCGAGATCACCGAAGTATGGCGGCGCGGCAGCGTGGTCGCCTCCTGGCTGCTCGATCTGACAGCGGCCGCCCTGATTCAGGATCCTGAGCTCAGCAAGTTCGGCGGACGTGTATCCGACTCTGGCGAAGGCCGCTGGACCATCAAGGCCGGCATCGATGAAGGCGTACCCACGCCCGTACTGACAGCGTCTCTCTATGAGCGCTTCAGCTCGCGCGGCGAAGCCGAATACCAGAACAAGCTGCTCTCCGCAATGCGCTTCGCTTTCGGTGGACACCTCGAGAAGCCGCACAACAGCTAAATCGAAAGGACATGACCGTGGACCAGAATCATGCCGACGCCCTTGTGTTTTTCGGCGCTACCGGGGACCTCGCTTATAAGAAGATCTTTCCTGCCCTG
>DATHNJ010000022.1:0-4948 GCA_035486155.1 Occallatibacter sp.
GACCAGGAAGAAGGTCGCGTGCGCATCGTGCGCGGCGAGAATATCGAGCAGTTGCGGCGTCCAGGCGGGGTTGGGGCCGTCGTCGAAGGTGAGCGCGAGCTCGTTCGGCCGCCGCGGCGCCGTGAGCGTGCGGCCGAAGATCTGCGATGTGGGCCATCGAGAGGCATAGGCAAAGCCTCCCCAGGCGAGGCCGGCAGCGCCTAGAACGCCGAGTCCTGCACAGATTCCAGTGGACAGTGAAGGCATGGTCGGTACTAGTGTGCTGCGCAGGCCTGCTCATTCGCAAGTCGTTTGGGCCAACGAGACATCCAACAGTCCTAGGTTGCCTGAGGCGGTCTGCCGCCGACAGGCGTATACTTTCAACTGTTCGGGTCGCATCCTGAGTTGACGGAGCGGCACTGGAGACAACATGAGCCTCACGAGTTTCACCGCGGGCGGAGCGTCGTCCGCCTCTTCTCCAATCACAAAAGTGACCATGCCTGCGCTTGCTGAGATGAAGCGCCAGGGCAAACCTATCTCCGCGTTGACGGCGTACGACTACGCGACGTCGCGGCTGGTGGATGAAGCCGGCATCGACATGGTGCTGGTAGGCGATTCGCTGGCGCAGGTAGTGCTGGGCCATGAGAACACGCTGGCCGTCACCGTGGACGAGATGCTGCACCACACGCGGGCTGTGCGCCGCGCGGTGCGGCGTGCGCTGGTGGTGGCCGATATGCCGTTCGGCAGCTATCACAGTTCGGTCGCCGAGGGAGTGACAAACGCCATTCGCTTTGTGAAGGAAGCCGGCGCCGAGGCGGTAAAGATCGAAGGGCCGCGCGTGGAGCTGGTGCGCGCACTGACGGCGTCGGAGATTCCGGTGGTCGGCCATCTCGGCCTGACGCCGCAGAGCGTCCATCGCATGGGCGGATATCGCGTCCAGGCGCGCGCCGCGGAGGAGATTCTCCGGCTGCGCGCCGATGCGAGCGCGCTGGCTGCAGCCGGCGCCGGCGCGATTGTGCTGGAAGGTGTGCCGCGCGAGGTGGGCGCTCAAATTACGCGCGAGCTCTTGATCCCGACGATTGGAATTGGGGCCGGACCCGATTGCGACGGGCAGATTCTTGTCTTCCACGATCTGGTCAATCTCACCTTCAGTCCGGCGGCGAAGTTTGTGCGCCGCTATGGCGATGCCGCGGCTTTGATTCGCGATGCAGTCGAGCGTTATCGCGAGGATGTGGAGCATCGCGCCTTTCCATCGGATGCTGAAAGCTACCATCTGCCGACGGCGATGCGGAAGAAACCGAGCGCCGAATTCGACGATGAGGAAAATGCTGTTGTCAACCGCGACTCGTTGCCGGAGTGGGAGAGCTGACCGATCGGCGATGGAAATTCTTCGAACCGTAGATGAGCTGCGGCGGTGGTCGCGTGCGCAGCACAGGGCTGGCGAAAGCGTCGGGCTTGTGCCGACGATGGGCGCATTACATGAGGGACATGCGTCGCTGATTCGAGCGGCGGCGAGTTCGTGCACGCGCGTCGCCGTTACGATCTTTGTGAATCCCACACAGTTCGGACCGAGCGAAGACTATGCGCGCTATCCGCGCACCTTTGACGCAGACTGCGCTCTGGCCGAACGCGAGGGCGCGCATGTGATCTTTGCCCCAGTCGTGGATGAAATCTATCCGGAGGGCGCCACGACGTTTGTCGATGTTGAAGGGCTAAGCGAACGCCTGGACGGAGAATTCCGGCCGGGTCATTTTCGCGGAGTGGCGACGGTGGTGACGAAGCTTTTCATCGCTGCCGAAGCGGATCGAGCTTTCTTTGGACAAAAAGACGCTGCGCAGGTTGCGGTGTTGCGGCGCATGACGAGCGATCTCCGGATTGGGACCCAGATCGTGGCGTGCCCGATTGTGCGCGAAGCGGATGGGCTGGCGATGAGTTCGCGCAATGTGTATTTGAGCGCCGATGAGCGGGGGCGGGCGCTCGTATTGAGCCGCGCGATGAAGCGTGTCGAAGAACTCGCGATGGCAGGCGAACGCGGCGCTCGAGCGCTGATCGGCGCGGCGAGAGAAGTTTTCGATGCCGAACCTTCGGTCCGCGTGGAATATATCGAGATCGTTGATTGGGCGACTCTGGCCCCGGTCGAGACGGCTGCGCCTGGGATGTTGTTGGCAGCGGCGGCTTGGGTCGGTGAGACGCGCCTGATCGACAACACGATACTTCAATAGTGTCGTCGTCGAAGTGGGTGCAGTTTGTCGAGCGCCACAAGTTCTTCGTTGCTAAATCTCGCGCTGCCCGGCAATCTAATTCTCAGTGCCAGAGCTTCCCGATATCACTGCGTACCTTGCCGCGCTTGAGCCTCGCATCGTGGGCCAGACGCTCGAACGGGTGCGTTTGGCGAGCGTCTTTGTCTTGCGCACGGTTGAGCCTCCGGTCTCGGCGGTTGAAGGAAGGACCGTACGGACGCTGCGACGCATCGGCAAGCGCATTGCGATCGGGGTGGAAGAAGATTTATGGCTGGTGCTGCACCTGATGATCGCAGGACGACTGCACTGGAAGACGCCGGGCGCCAAACTCGCTGGGAAAAACGCTCTGCTTGCGCTCGATTTTCCGAATGGAAGCTTGCTTCTGACTGAAGCAGGTTCGAAACGGCGCGCCTCTTTGCATATGGCGCGAGGCGAGGATGCGCTCCATGCAATGAATCCAGGCGGAGTAGAGATTTTTGAGACGGAGCTCGATGGATTTCGCGCAGCACTTTCGTTCGAAAATCGGACGCTGAAGCGCGCGCTCACAGATCCGCGCCTGATCAGCGGCGTGGGCAACGCCTATTCGGATGAGATTCTGCACGCAGCGCAGCTTTCTCCGATCGCCTTGACCCACAAGTTAAAGGCAGAGGAATGGGAGCGATTATTCGACGCGACGCGGGCGACCATGAAGTTATGGATGAATCGGCTCGTGGATGAGGCGAAGAAGGCGTTTCCTGAGAAGGTGACGGCGTTTCGGCCAGAGATGGCGGTTCACGGAAAATTTGATCAAGCGTGCCCTCGTTGCGGCGAGAAGGTGCAGCGTATCCGCTACGCGGATAACGAGACGAATTATTGCGCGCGCTGCCAGACCGGCGGTAAGGTTCTCGCCGATCGCAGCCTTTCCCGCCTGTTGGGTTCAGATTGGCCGCGCACTCTGGACGAGTTGGAGGCGCTGAAACGTCGCTGACTGTCCGTTTGGACGCCAGAATTTGACACGTTGAGCTCCATTTGCGAGACTCAGAGTTGCTGCCTGTCTGGCTCGTCAGCCTAGACATGTGTCCCGTGCCGAAGTGGCGGAATTGGCAGACGCGCGTGGTTCAGGTCCACGTACTCGCAAGGGTGTGGGGGTTCGAGTCCCTTCTTCGGCACCAATCGATCTGTGGATAGAGCTCCCGGCTCATCTCTTCATAATTCAGCTTTTCCCGCTTAAATTCTGGATCCGTGTTCGTACCCGTGTACGTAAGCGGCGCGATATTGTCTGACGTATTGCTCATGAGTCATGCCAGGGTGAGGACCGTGGTCCGGCGGCGTTTCATAATGCTCCTTCTCTTGAGCACTGAGCTGATCGCCGTGGTTGCGATCATGGCGGCCCTCGGTCCAACCATCGTGATATCCCCAGCGCGATGCAAACTCCGGCGCTGCAGCCGAGTCGTGAAAGTACAGACCGTAACCAGGATCGGGCGGAGGCACCAGGGCGGAAGACGCTCCGTCTGATTGTGCAATTGCGGCGGAGGCGCAGATGAGCAGCGCCACGCCGAAGATTGGACCAATCGATCGAAGGATGGTCGTTGGTCGGTAGTTCTTTTGGGTGAGAGCTTGCACTTCCTTCGTGCGAATCAATTCCATGGGAATCTCCTACTGATTGAAATCAGGCCACGCCCAATACTTGCCTGTAGACTGCCTCTACTTTGCGCGCCGTAGTTTGAATGGTGAAGTCAGCAAGCACGCGTAGGCGTCCTTGAATCCCCATTGCCCTTGCCGACTGTGGATTCTCCAGCAGATATTCGACTGCCTTCGCGATGGCGGGCGCGTCGCCCATGGGGACGAGCATCCCGGTGACGCCGTGCTCGACGATCTCCGGCACGCCGCCTCCGTTGGTCGCCACCACGGGCTTCTGTTGCGCCATTCCCTCGATGATTACCTGGCCGAAGGGCTCACCTGTAGTGGATGCGTGCACCACTATATCCAGTTGCGCTATCCGCGCGGGGACGTCTTTGACGAATCCGGCGAAATGGACAACCTCAGTAAGTTTCAATCGATCGCACATCGCATGAAGCTGCTGTTCGTAGTCGCGTTCGGCGAACAGCGGCGCGCCGATGATGTGAAATCGGGCTTTTGGATAAAGCGGATGAAGAAGGGCCGCGGCCTCGATGAAGATATGCTGCCCCTTCCAGGGACTGATGCGCCCAATCAGTCCGATGCGGATCTCACCTTCGTCACGAAAGACATCGCGCCGGCGCAATGCCGAGTCTTCGACTTCGCAGCCATCGTGCACCACATCGTTTCCGACGGGAGATAAGTCGATTCCCGACGCGATTGCCTCGCCGTCTCTCTTTCCCATCAAGCGCAGCGTATCGAGCGTGGCGGTTGAATTGGCTATGACAAAATTGGGCAGCACGCGGCAGAGAAAGCGAAACACTTTCACGACCGTCCCAGGAAGGTAGTCCGGTTCGATTCGATCGCGCACATGCCAGATGACTGGAATGCCGGCGATCTTTGCGGCAAGGCCTCCAATGATATCGGACTTGAGAGAATTTGTGTGAATGAGCGCGACGCCTTCGCGCCGTGCAAATTGTGAAATCTTGATGACATGCGACGCGGTTATCCACACAGCCTTAAGTTTGAATATAGATCGCCATCCCAGCGAGTCTTTTGCGATTTTAGTCACGTTGGAATCAAGTTCGAGCACATGAGTTTCGGCAATGGGACGCATTCTTTCAACGAGGGGG
>DATHNJ010000023.1:0-7139 GCA_035486155.1 Occallatibacter sp.
CCCTCCGTGACGGAGGGCTTCGCGCTTTGATCCTGCGGGCCGAACGTTGCTGGGCTTAGTGCGGAAATACAACCAGGGCTTCCTGCTCATTTTTGGGCGCATGGGAAATAATACGCGCCTCCCAGCTTTCCGCCGCGATCACCCGAAGGCTGAACCCATTGTCCGCAGCCACGAATCTCAGCAAGGTCGCGGCATGCTCATCGGATGGAATTCCAAGCCACATCACGCGCTGTCCCGGATGTTCACGATTCGAGAGAGAGACAAGGCCGCGTTCGACGTCGAGCGATACGTCGTAGACGCCGGGAGGAAACGACTGGCTTTTCACCTTGAAGGCGAAAGGGATATCGCCCCGCCAATTTTTCGTTTGAGCCATGCCGCTGACGGCGCAAAAGGCGAGGGTTGACAAGAAAAGGGCTGCACGGAAGAGACGCATGGTTTGAATCCTCAACAACGACAGTCGATCGAGCCTGAACCAACAACGACTTATCGTGAACTAAGCTGACGATGAGAATCGTCAGCTTTTTGAAGTTCGCGCTGCGGCCATCCCGAACTGGAAACCGCGCGCACGACACGATCGGCTACCGATCGCTTGAATTAGAAGATTTGCGCTCAGTTACTGCACGGAAGTAGGGCTCAAGATGACTTGCTCGGTAAAGCATACGAGCCGATTGAAATGATTGTGCAGTACCGCTGCTTCGCGCAGAGGGAGACTACTGCGGGAACACTACAGTGGCTTCCTGCGTATGGTGGGGACCGTGCGGAGGCATGGTCATCCAGTTTCCAGCCGCGACCGAGATAAGCAGGTAGCTATCTCCCTCGAGGGCGAAATGCATTGTTGCAAGCCCTCGCTTGTCGTCTGGCACTCCAACCCAGGCCATGTGCTCGCCAGGGTGAAGATCGTTGGACAAGCTCACGACTCCGTGGGCGGTATCGACCGAAATGTCATATACGCCCGCGGAAAAGGTTTGGTTCTTGATTTTGAAACTGAAGGGAATATCCCCCCGCCAACGTTGGTCCTGCGCAATACCGCTCATTGCACAAGATGCAATACTCAATAACAAAAGAGCCGTACGAATGAATCGCATGATAATCGACCTCTGCAGATAAGACAGACGACGAGGCGATGTATTCCGACCCGCTATTTCATTCGTCACAAAAAGTAGAGTTACCGATCTGTAACTCTATTTACTTTGGATATCTGACTCTCTCTACACTTATCACGGAACCCGCGCATGTTACGCGCAAGTTACTAGGCGCAAGTCTCGCTCGTGATTCAGCTCGAGCCGCTTCGTTATTTATTCCCGCATGAGGAGAACCTGCACGCAGGGAGAATTCAATTAGGAAATATGCGCGCGTCGCTCTCGCCACTACTCCACATGAGCTGCCGCGAAGTTGCATGCCGCCGATCGCCAGAAAATGCGGGGAAAAAGAACGGCCCAGCGGGGAACGCGGTCTGGCGCGTAGGGAGTTCGTCCGGCGTAATATGCTTTCTTCAAGGACATGCCATCTTCCGCCGCACAAAACCTGGTTGACAGAGGGCTCACGCATCATCGCGCCGGCCGCCTCGACGAAGCAGAACGCACGTATCGCCAGGTTCTCGAGATGGACGCAACTCACGCCGACGCCACACATCTGCTGGGCATGATCGCGTTTCAAACGGGACGTCTCGATCTGGCCGTCGATATGATTCGCAAGGCGATTGCGGTTCATCCTACCGCGGCTTCGTATTATTCGAACCTCGGCAACGTGCTGCAGGCGCAGGACAAACTTGACGAAGCGGCTGCGAGTTATCGCGGCGCACTCAATCTCAGGCCCGGCTTGCCGGAGACGCACGTCAATCTTGGCAACGTTCTGCGAGAGCTGGGCGATGTGGAGGGCGCGTTAGCTGCGTTTCGGCGAGCCATCGAACTCAAGCCGGACATGGCTGAAGCACGCGTCGCCAAAGCAACGACCCTCTTGCTGCAAGGCGATTTCGCCGCAGGATGGCCTGACTTCGAGCTGCGCTGGCGCACGCAGGACTACGACACGCCGATGCGCACCTATCCTCAGCCGCTCTGGAATGGCGAGCCGCCAGCTTCGGGGCGTCTTCTTATCTGGGGCGAACAAGGCGTGGGCGACGAGATCATGTTTGCGGGCCTGCTGCCTGATCTCATCCGGACAGAAATTCCGCTGGCGCTCGAATGCGATCGCAGGCTTGCGCCGCTCTTCGCTCGATCGTTCCTGAGCATATCCGTGATCACCGCCTACGATCCGGCGCAGAATGCGGATCAGAAGATAGCGGCTCATTTGCCCAGCGCCAGTCTGCCGCATTTTTTGCGATTGAATCGGGCGGCGTTCGACGCCACAACGACGCCGTATCTCATATCCGACCCTGCCGAGCGCGAACGATTCCGCGCGCAATATGACGATGGCAGGCCATTGATCGGCCTGGCGTGGCGCACACGCAATGCAAAAAGCGGACGCAAGCGCTCCATCGACCTCGCTACGCTGGCGCCGCTGTTTGAAGACCCTCGCTTCAAATGGGTAAGCATGCAATACGGCGAGCACGCGGCGCTCGAATCGGAGGCGCAGGCGGCGTGCGCCCCCGTGTTTGTCGATCGAAGCGTCGATCAGCTTGAGAATATTGACCGCTTCGCCGCCCAGGCCGCCGCGATGGATCTGGTCATCTCCATCGATAACTCGGCTGCGCACTTAGCAGCGGCCCTCGGGATCCCGACATGGCTGCTATTGCCATTTGCGCCCGACTGGCGATGGCTTCTTGGCGCCGATAAGAGCCCGTGGTATCCGACCATGCGCATCTTTCGACAACCGCAGCTGGGCAATTGGGGATCAGTCGTTCGCGATGTGCAAACGGCTCTGGCGGCGCAATTCAAGTAAAGCTACGCCTGTACACAAAACAATTTGCTATAGTGGGAGCGGCAATTCAGGTTGCCTCCCGTCCGCGGAAAGGGATGATCCCGCCTGCAGCTGTTCTTTAACGCCGAGCATCGACTTCTCTTCTGCCCGTTATAGCGGACGCCGGGCCACAGAAGGAGGAGTGTATGTCTCGCAGTTTGCCTGAAAAACCCAACCTCGAACATCTCAAGAAACAAGCCAAAGAACTGCTGCGCGCGACGCCTGGCGCCAAGTTGGCCGAAGCGCATCACATGCTGGCGAATGAATACGGCTTTGCCACGTGGGCAAAGCTTAAATCGCACGTCCTGTCGCTTGGTCTGTCTCCAGCTCAATTGCTAAAGGTAGCGGTCTGCGATAGCGACGCAGCGCGTGTCCGCCAGATTCTCGAGCGCCATCCGGAACTGCGCGCCAGAATCAACGATCCTTTACCCGACTATGGTTTCGGCGCGCACGCGATGTTCGCCGCTGTTCAGCGCAGCGATCGAGCCACCATCGACGTGCTGCTCGACGCCGGCGCCGACATCAACAAACGCACAGAGTGGTGGGCCGGCGGATTCGGCGTTCTTGATGATTGCGATCCAGGCATGGCGACTTTTCTCATCGAGCGCGGCGCTGTGCTCGATGCACATGCTGCAGCCCGCCTCGGCTTGCTCGACAAGCTCGAAGAGCTTGTGGCCGCTGATCCCGGCGTAGTGCACGCGCGCGGCGGCGACGGACAAACGCCGCTGCACTTCGCCTCCACGATCGAGATTGCACGCTTTCTGCTCGAGCACGGGGCCGACATCGATGCGAAAGACATCGATCACGAATCGACGCCCGCGCAGTATATGTTGCGCGCCGATCAGAAGCGTCATTACCCGCATGATCGCCAGGATGTGGCTCGTTATCTGGTCACTTGTGGCTGCAGGACGGACCTTTTGATGGCTGCGGCGCTGGGCGATCTCGATCTGGTGCGGCGCCATCTCGATGCCGATCCCGCCTGCATTCGCATGAACGTCTCCTGGGATTGGTTT
Organism: Occallatibacter sp.; assembly: GCA_035486155.1. Classification (GTDB taxonomy): domain Bacteria; phylum Acidobacteriota; class Terriglobia; order Terriglobales; family Acidobacteriaceae; genus Telmatobacter. Next base: position 3,909 of record DATHNJ010000023.1, read on the forward strand.
CCCAGGCAAGACCCGCGCGCCGGCGGGACCATCTACATCTGGATGCTGGGCGGCTGGCATCGCACGGCGCACTCGGTAGCTCGCGACTTCGGCCACGAAGATGTCTTTCGCCTGCTGATGGAGCGCACGCCGGAAGACTTAAGGTTCGCTTTGGCCTGTGAACTGGGCGATGAGGCGATTTTTGAAGCGTTCCTGAAGAAGAACCCACACGCCGCCGAGTCGGTGTCAGAGGCGGACCAGCGGAAGTTGCCTAACGCCGCGCAGAACAACAACCATCAGGCGGTTCGACTGATGCTTCAGGCGGGCTGGCCTGTCGATACACGCGGCGATGCAGGCGCGACGGCGCTGCACTGGGCAGGCTTTCATGGCGCCGCAGAGATGGCGCGCACGATCCTGCAACATCATCCCGATCTGGAATTGAAATCGATTGAGTATGCAGGAACGGCTCTGTCATGGGCGCTGTATGGCTCAGGCAATGGCTGGCATCGCGATACGGGAGACTATGTGGGCACAGTTCGCGCGCTGCTTGACGCGGGCGCCGTGCTGCCGCCGCATCCCGAACAACTGGAGCCGAGCGATGCGGTGTTGGAGATACTGCCATAACTCGCCCAACCATGGTCCCCATGGTTGCATGTAGTTCGAGAGGCAGGCTTCAGCGATGGGCTGGAGCCTGCCTCTCTTCGATGCGAACATTTCCGATCCGCAAATTATCTTCTCCCCGATATCCGGATTCAACGCCGCAGAGGGGCGCCGGAAAACCCCCGGATTTCGGGTAACAATCGATCTTTCAGCCATGGTACTCTTGCTTCTCTCAGCGGCTTCACCATCGGACTCAAGCCGAGTCCGGCTCCCCGCAGCCTTGAGAACAGCGTCGTCTAACGGAAATCTTCTGTCCGCTCAGGACGCGTGAACCGTGCTCGCTTGCTCGGTTCAATTGCCCTTTCTGCTTTTGCCGGGTCAGTTCATCGGGTCTATCAAATCTATCGGATCTATGAGAGGAGATGCACCATGATTCTCGGAATGAGCTTAGCTGCCTTCACCCTTCTGCATGTGGCCATCAGCCTGATCGCCATCGCCTCAGGAATTGTCGTGATATTAGGAATGATCGGCGCGTACCGGCTCCACGCTGTCACCGCGCTGTTTCTCACCACCACGGTCCTGACCAGCGTGACGGGCTTCCTCTTCCCCTACAAGGGCGTCACGCCGGGCATTGTCATCGGCATTTTGTCGCTGATCGTGCTTGCGGCCGCGATCTTTGCGCTCTATGGTCGAGGCCTGGCCGGCGCGTGGCGCGGCGCCTATGTCATCACCGCCAGCATCGCCCTTTACTTCAACTTCTTTGTGCTGGTTGTGCAGTCGTTTGAAAAGACGCCTGCGCTCAAAGCGATTGCGCCGACGCAGGCATCGCCCGTCTTCGGGATCACGCAACTGGCGTTTCTGGCGATCTTCGTGGTGTTGACGATTCTGGCCTACAAGAAATTCCCAGGGACGTCCTCGTCTACGGCATCGTCGGCGGGTTTCCAAGTCGGAGGCGCCGCGGGGACGCACTGATTTTCTGCAACGAGATCGCGCGGCGGAGTCAGTTCGAGATCAGGGACGCGATTCGCGATTGGCCTGCCGCGCCTTCCATATCAGATAGATTCCCCATGCAGCGATTGTGCAATTATCGCGGATCACGCCATCCAGCATCATCTGCTCAAACTCTGCGATGGGCACGTTCTTGATCACCAGATCGTGTTCTTCGGCGTCGGGATTTTTTGCCTTTTCGCTCAATCCTGTCGCGAGAAAGACATGCTGTAGCTGCTTTGTGAAGCCATAAGCAATCCACATCGTTCCCAAAGGAATCATCTGGGCCGCGTGCAAGCCGGTCTCTTCCATCAACTCGCCGCGCGCCAGTTCTTCCGGATTGACATTCGCCTCTTCCCATCCGCCCTGCGGCAGTTCCAGCGCGCGCTGCTGAATGGTGTAGCGGAATTGCTCCACAAGCCAGATGCGGTCCTTGTCGATGGGCAAAATGATGGCGGCATCGTCCTTTTCGACTACGCCGTAGATTCCTTTTTGCCCGTTCGAACGCAGAATCTCGTCTTCGCGGAGCCGCATCCAGTAATTGCGATAGATCTCGCGCGAGGAGATGGTCTTGATCGATGGTTCGGAAGTTGAGTGAGAATCGTGTGGGCTCACAAGGTTAGTGTGCCATGCCCTGGGCTCGCAGCTATTGCGCAGCCGCATCGCGAACGCGAAAGTTACGCAGCCGGCCCAGCAGCGACGAAGGTCCACTGACAGCGAGACGCACGAGATTCCCTTCGTAGGAGCGCTTGTGCACGACCATGTTCGCCTCGACAGAAGCAAGTACGGCGCCTTCGTTTTGCGGAATGCGCAGCTCTGCATCAAGCACGGGATCGGACTGCAACGCGCCGTCGATCGCCTCTAAAAGCACGTCCACGCCATCGCCTGTTTGCGCAGAGACCAGTACCTCGTCGGGCCGCGAAGCCAAACCTTCCCGTTCGCGCTCGCCGAGCAGATCGGCCTTGTTCAACACTTCGATGCGCGGCTTCTTCAGCGCATCGAGCTCGCCTAGAACCTTCTCGACCTGAGCCTTTTGTTCCGCCCCATAACTGGACGCGGCGTCGCGCACGTGCAGCAACACCTCGGCCTGCTCCACTTCTTCGAGCGTAGCGCGGAAGCTGGTCACCAGCGTGTGCGGCAGATTGCGGATAAAACCGACCGTGTCCGAGAGCAGCACTTTGCGCCGACTGGGCAACTCGATGGCGCGCAGCTTGGGATCGAGGGTGGCGAACATGCGCGACGATTGCAATACGCCGGCGCCTGTGAGCCGGTTGAACAGCGTGCTCTTGCCCGCGTTGGTATAGCCGACCAGCGCAACCGTGGGAACCGGCGCCGATTCGCGCCGCTGCCGCTGCTGACGGCGCACGCGCCGCACGGAATCGAGATCGAGCTTGACCTGATCGATGCGTCGCTGGATCTTGCGGCGGTCGGTTTCAAGCTGCGTCTCGCCCGGTCCGCGCGTACCGATGCCGCCGCCGGTCTGGGACATGGTTTTGCCTTTGCCGGTCAGGCGCGGCAGCTGGTACTCCAGTTGCGCCAGCTCCACCTGCAGCATGCCTTCGCGGGTGCGGGCGTGGCGGGCAAAGATGTCGAGGATCAGCTGAGTGCGGTCGAGTACCCGGCAAGGAAGCGCGGCTTCAAGGTTGCGCAACTGGGTAGGAGAAA
>DATHNJ010000024.1:0-5828 GCA_035486155.1 Occallatibacter sp.
TTTGATTGCCTTTCGGGTCCAACACGCGCGGGAGGATAGCACCGGGTGTGGGGCGGAATGTTAAGGGGAGGTTACAACGCTGGGCGCGGTGGTGCGGCAAAAGTCGGTTGGCACGGCGGCAAATTCGAGGCAGCCGGCGGAAAGTCAAAAACGCCGGCAAGATGCCGGCGCTACGGGGAGTTGGGTTCGCGTGCCGGCGAACTGGTTCAGGCGCCCGTGACCAAAATCGCCCAAGGGGACTCTCCTTGACGGGAAAGGAGAGAGCGCATACTCTCCTATCTCAGATAGGAGAAGGCTTTGACAAAACCGGTCGAACTCCCGCAGGGTGCACTCGAGATGCTCGTCCTCAAGGCAGTCTCGCTCGGACCTCTGCATGGCTACGGTATTCTGCTGCGGATTCAGCAAATTTCCGGCAAGCGCCTCGAAATTCTGCAAGGTTCCTTCTACACCGCGATCTATCGCCTTGAGCGCAGGGGCCAGATCCAAGGCGAATGGGGTGAGTCGGAGAACAATCGCCGTGCGCGCTTTTACTCACTCACCGCTGCGGGCCGGCGCCAACTCAAAATTGAGACCGCGAAATGGACCGACATGGCCGCTGTCGTCGCAGGCATTCTCGATACGAAGACGGGCGAAATATGAGTGTCTTCGCCGCAATTCGCAAGCTCTGGCGCTCCGTCGTGCCACGAGACCACAGCGACGTCGAAGACGAATTTCGTTCTACCCTCGAGGCCTACCAGGAAGATTTAATCCGCCAGGGCCTCTCCGAAGAAGATGCTCGCCGCAAAGCCCGCATCCAACTCGGCCTACCTTCTGCGCAAAACGAAATTTACCGCGACTCCATCGGGCTCCGCTTAGTCGATGAGTTAGGCGGCGACATCCGCTATGGCCTCCGCGCCCTGCGCCGCGACCCTGGCTTCGCTGCCGTCGCAGTGCTCTCACTGGCGCTCGGCATCGGCGCCACTACGGCGATGTTCTCGCTCATCTACGCGGTCCTGCTGCACCCATTTCCCTACTCCGACGCCGACCGCATCATGAACCCCCACTTTGTCAAAACCCAACAGCCTGACGTCTTTCAGTCGTTTACCCTTAGCGCGGCACAGTTGGATGACCTGCGCCTTGCAACCCCGGTTGAGTCGGTGCTTGGCTTCACGAAGAGTGATCTGGAGATCCGCAACGACGGGTTACCGGAAGACATTCAGGGCGTGTACCTCACAGAGAATGCCGAGACGTTCCTTGGCGTGCGCCCGCTTTTTGGACGGATGATTGAGCCCTTCGATACAGGCCACCCGGTGGCTGTTCTCAACTACCACTTCTGGCTGCGTTACTTCGGCGGCGATCCCCACGCCATCGGGCGAACGTTGGAGATGGATCACGCCCCATACACGATCGTCGGGGTGATGCCGCGCAGCTTCGCATTCAATGACGTCACCGGCGTCGGCGATGTTTATCTGCCGGCCAGTCTCAAGGACGCTGTTGCCGACGGTTCCGCCCCCACCTACCTGCCGTGGATCAAGCTGCGGCCCCGCGTCACAGTGGCCAGCGCCAACGCCGCACTCGAGCCCATTGTGCGCGACATCATGAAGATCCATTCCGAAGCCTCGTTGGCCTGGCATCTCGAGCTGGAGCCGATCATCGTGCCTTACCAGCAGGATCTAGGGCATACGCTCGCGCTTCTGCTGGCCGGTGTCGTCCTTCTGCTCATCATCGGCTGCGCCAACTGCTCCATCCTTCTGCTTGCGCGTGGTCGCGCGCGCCGGTACGAGCTCGCGATCCGCATGGCGATCGGCGGCAGCCGCTGGCGGATCGTGCGCCAGTTGCTCGTCGAGGCGATGGTCATCTCCTGCACGGGCGCCGTTCTGGGCGTGGCTGCGTCGTACTGGCTTGCCCGGCTTCCTTTGGTGCTGTCCCCGGACTCCTTCCCAGCCGAATCCGTCATCCGCATAAACGCTCCCATCCTCGCGTTTTCGGTCGCGCTCGCGCTGCTTTGCGGAATCCTCTTCGGTCTCGGCCCCGCATTGCGTCTCTCGCGCAGCGATCCTGCGCGCGCTCTCCCGGGCCGGCAAGCTGGCATGGTCGCTGCTCCTGGCAGGCGTCGCTGGAGCGTTCTCATCGCGGCGCAGGTCGCGCTCACGCTTCTGCTCATGTCCACTGCGGGCACCGCCATCCGCGGCTTTCTGCGGCTCACGCAGATACCTCTCGGCTACGATCCCGCCAACGTTATGCAGCTCGGCGTCTCGCTGCACGTAGACAACCCGACCGAGTGGAGGAGCCTTGAGTCGCGTGAAGCGCGCACTGCGTATATCGAGCAGATCCGGGAGAAGATCGCATCCGTCCCCGGTGTTTCCACCGTCGCTGTCGGCACCGATGCCACGCCGCCCGGTGCTGATGTTCCCACCTCGTTCGTCGTCGAGGGGAGTGGCGATGGCGAGCAGCCGCAGGCGCGCGTGATGTTGGTGGACCAACGCTATTTTTCGACGCTTCGCATTCCGTTGCTCCAGGGTCGCCTTTGGAGTACGGATGAAAACAGCAGGGGAGACTTCATCGCCGTCGTCAATCGGGCTTTCTCGACACGCTATCTCACTTCGTCCAATGCCTTGGGGCGACAGCTACGCATTCCCGCTCTTCCCTTTCAGAATCGCTTCACGGCAAGTTCTGCGCAAAGCACCGCCGGGCGTCAGATCATCGGCGTCGTCGGCGATGCGAGCAACGACGGCATCGGTCGCCCCGTCGTCCCCGCCATCTATCTTCCGTACACCACCCTGATGCGGCAATACGTGGACATCTTCGTCCGCACCCAGGGAAATCCGCTCAACTACTTGCACTCCATCCGCACCGCGGTCGCATCTGTCGCTTCCGACCAGCAGATCTCCAACGGCGCCCTCACCCTGAACGAAGCCATCGAGCACGACGCACTGTACAGCCGCCAGCGGCTCTTCTCGATCCTGTTCGGCGTCTTCTCGGCCATGGCGTTGGGGCTCGCGCTGGTGGGCATTTTCAGCCTCGTCGCGTACAGCGTCGCACAGCGTACGACGGAGTTCGGCATTCGCCTGGCGCTAGGCGCGCCGCGCAGACATGTGCTGTGGGTTGCCGCGCGGATCGCGCTGGTTAGTGTAGCGGCGGGGATCGTCATGGGTGTTGCGGTTGACAGCTTTCTCGGCGCCATCCTCGCGCACTGGATGCAAAGCGAATTTGGCGCGAGGAGCCTCCTCGTAGCCGCTGCGCTGCTCGCTCTTGGCGCGCTTCTTGCCTGCTTGTTGCCGGCACGCCACGCCATCGGTGTGCCACCGGCTGAAGCTCTGCGATGTGAGTAAGGCGTGTCCGAATTTTTGACCGAAGCGCGTATGTGTGAAAGGCACTCCAAGCCAACTCACTATCGGGAAGTGACCCTCCCCGTTTTTCATAAGTGCAGATTCTGCGCGACTTAAAAGCGCTTGTTTTCATACACATTTGTAAGTGCGGAATCTGTGGGGTTTACGGACGCTCCTTGGATTTGATTCGGAACCAGAAGACGGTGAGATTCGGGTCGTTACAAAGGCATGCGCTACGTTTCATCTAAACCCGCACCCTCTAAAAGCTGAGAGTGCGGCACCCAAGAGCGTCGCGGCGTGGTTTTCTACGCGGTGAGAATAGCACGCGTGATGGGGCGCAAAGCGTTCGAACGAAGGACGAGCGCATGCAAATCACTGGTGAGGCGTGAGTTATTTTTTTAAAATAAATTTTTTGAAAATCGATTCGAACGATCGATGACGCTACGGAGCGTCACGAGTGTGAGCGCGCTACCACGCACGGCTTACGTTCGGGCAAGTAGGAGCGCAGCGGCCTTCGGCTTTCGCCTCAGGGTAAAGCTGCGCCCCTACTCAGAGGACAACCTACTTCGATGGGGATTGGGTCGCTGATTCGAGTTGGGCGATTTGTTTTTTGACGAGGTCGGCGTTGGGGCCGGGGGGCAGGTACTTGGCGGCGACGCGCAGATGCTCGAGGGCGCCGGGCAGGTCCTGTTTGTTGGCCAAGATCACGGCGTAGAGTTGCTCGGCGTTGGGTTCGGTGTGGCCTGGATCGGCGGCGATCGCTTTCTTGACACTGTCTTCGGCTGCGTCGGTCTTGCCGAGCTTCATGTTGGCGACGGCGTTGTAGTAGAAGAGTCGCGGCGAGCCGGCCGGATTGAGCTGCAACTCTTTGTTGGTGTTGTCGAGAACGTCCTGCCACTTCTCGGCCTGCGCCGCGGTCGACACGAGGTGTTCGTAGGGCGGAACGAACTTCGGATCGGCGGCGACGGCCTTCTGGAACGAGTTCACGGCGTCAGGCGATTTCTGCACTTCCTGCAATTTGCCCAGCTGATACCAGGCTTCGGCGAATTGCGGATCGATCTGCACGGCTTTCTGCAAATCTTTTTGAGCTTTGTCGGGCTTGTTTTCGGCCCACTCGCTGCGGGCCTTTTCGTAAGCCTTTACCGCGTCCTTGGGGGCAGCGGCCGTCGTGGGGCTGGTGGAAGAGGCAGCGGCATTTTCGGCGGGCTTGAGCGTGATCACGCCGACGTTGGGATCGTCGGTGAGATTGCGCTGGGCGATGGTGACGGAGCTGGAGTCGTAGCCGGTGAGCGCGGCCTTCACATCGCAGCCGACGTATTGCGCGGCAAATTTATTTTGCGCGTCGCCGGGGCCGCTCGGAGCGGCGACGGCAGCATCGCCCGGCTTCGGCGAAATGAGGAAATTGCCTTTGGGATCGGTGACGGTGGTGTATTTCGTTTCGCCACTGCAGACAACGTTGACGAGAATGGGATCCCAGGGAAGCGCGCCGCCAGAGACTTTGACTGCGCCGCCGTAGTAACTGCCGGCACGGCCCTGATGAATGAGCGAATCCATGTCGGGCTGTTTGTTCATGTTGGTGTTGGCGCTGGCATTGGCATTTCCGCCAGAGTTGGCATTCGGAGAACCTTGGCCCTGGCCGCCCTGAGCTTGGGCGCCGACGACCAAAAACAGAGATGCGAAAAGAGCGGTGAGCAAATTTATCTTCATTGAGTTCATTGAATTCCCGCCTGCGAAAGTGTCGCCTCGATTAGAAGAGGCGGAGTAGGTTTAGGGTACAAAAGTTTAGATGGGTTGGGCCAGCGAGAAGGCTGCGGCGGAAAGGCTGTCGGTTGGATGGCGGTACTGGACCGCTTGGCACTCGGTTGGGCCCGGTCGTCCCTGTGGTGTTGCGGTGGCGTTCATTGGAATGGATGCTGATCGCGCCGAGTTGAGGCCGAATGCGTCTCGCTAGTTGAGTTGATGCCGCAGGTGAAGCAAAACGCCGGCAAGATGCCGGCGCTACCGCAGATGGATTCGACTGATCGTGTGAACGGAGTGAGATGCCGATGAAGACGATAAGCGGAGTTTGGGCCGCGCTGGTGTTGGCGATTCTGAGCAGCGGATTTGGAGCTCGCGACTGCGCGGCGCAGATGAAGGATGTCGGTTGGCCGAACTATGGAAACGATCCAGGCGGAGCGCGCTATTCGGAGGCGCAGCAGATCAACGCGAGCAATGTGGGACAACTGAAGGTGGCGTGGACGTTTCGGACAGGCGCGCTGGACGAGAAGCGGGACTTGAATGAGAAAGCGACATTCGAAACGACGCCGATTCTGGTGGACGGGAAACTTTATCTGAGCACGCCGTGGGGGCAGCTGTTTGCGCTCGATCCGGCGACGGGAACGAAGATTTGGGAGTTCGATCCGGACCTGGATTTGCTGCGCAGCTACTCGGAGGCCACCAATCGCGGAGTTTCGGCGTGGCACGACTCGAAGGCGAAGCGCGGGGCTGTGTGCGCGTTGCGAATTTTTATCGGGACGATCA
>DATHNJ010000025.1:0-12903 GCA_035486155.1 Occallatibacter sp.
GAAGCGGAGTTCGGCGCGCAAAACAGCGCGTTTCGCGAAAAAATTTTCGCGATTTGCTACCAAATGCTACCAACCAAAAGGTTAACAAATCTGCAGATCGTGATTCTTTGGTGGACCTGGTCGGGATCGAACCGACGACCTCTTCCATGCCATGGAAGCGCGCTCCCAAACTGCGCCACAGGCCCACTCGGTTGCAGGGGTGCAACTTTTCTATTTTCGCCGGGGCGCCTCGATTCGTCAATGCGCAGTGGGGACGTCGGAGAGATGTGCATTCATTTGTGCACGCATTCCCACAATGATCAAAGCAACGCTCTCGGCGAAGCGTGCGTCTTGCCTTTGAAACAGCTCGGCGCCGGCGGCTGCTGCGAGTGGATGTAGCTCAGGGTTCACACGTTTTTCTCGCACGGCGAGATCGTATTGTGGATTCGCCTGGCCGATAGCGAGTTCCGTTGCTTGCTCTTCAATGACGAAGCCGACGGTGAAGCTGTAGAGGGCGCTGAGGCCTACTACGGCTTGGCGCAAGGTGAAGCCGGCGTCGACCATCCTGCGAAGATTTATCTCCATCGGTGCGAAAAGGTCCGCATCGGTCAGGTAGGTTCCGGAGAACATCCGTGCGCCGTCGCGATATTGAAGCAGAATCTCTCGAAGGCGGGTGTAGTACGCTCCAGCCCATTCCTGCCAGGCGGGCAAAGCGGCAAGGTCGGCGGACTGCGCCATGGATTCGCGCAGAACCTGGGTGGCCATTTCGTCGAGCAGCGCCTGCTTGCTTTGGAAGTGCCAGTAGAGCGCCGGCGCCTTGACGCCGAGTCGAGAGGCCAGCCTGCGGAGAGTCAGGCCTTCGAGCCCTGCCTCGTTGAGGGTGGCGAAGGCCTCGCGAACAATGATTGTGCGATCGATGGCCACAAAAAAAGAATAGCAGTTCCTCCTTAACTAAGTTAATCTCTGTTTAACTTAGTTAAGGAGGAACTTACCGATGCTTGCCGCTGTTATTCCTATCCTTGGTCAACCGCCACGTTATCAGGAATTTGCCGAACCTTCCGCCGGACCGGATGAAGTGTTGATCGATGTACGCGCCGCCGGACTGCACCCGATCGTGAGAGCGTTGGCAGCTGGAACGCACTACTCATCGAAGGCCGAGTTGCCGATGGTCGCGGGTCTGGATGCGGTGGGAACGCGGCCGGATGGACGACGCGTCTACTTCGGCGGACCGAGAAAACCGTGGGGCACGATGGCGCAGCGTTGCGCGGCGCCGGCGGGAATGTGTCTGCCGTTGCCGGATGGGATCGACGACGTGCAGGCGGCTGCGATTGCAAACCCAGGGATGTCTGCGTGGCTCTCGCTGAAGGAGCGCGCCGAGGTGAAGGCAGGGGATACGGTGCTGGTTCTGGGCGCGACAGGAGTGGCGGGGCAGCTGGCGTTGCAGGTGGCGAGGCTACTTGGCGCAAGGCGCGTGATTGGCGCGGGGCGCAATGTGGATGCGATCGCGAAAGAGAATGTGGATCGGATCATTGCATTGGGCGATCCCGAAGAGCAGGTGCGCGAAGCATTCACGGAAGAGGCGGTCAAGGGGATCGATGTGGTGATCGATTATCTGTGGGGACGGCCGACAGAGCTTTTGCTGGATGCACTGGCCAAAGGATTCAAGTCCAGCGCCACACACACAACGCGGCTTGTAGAGGTGGGCGAAAGCGCAGGCAAGACGATTGCGCTGCCTGGCGCCACGTTGCGCAGCATCGACCTGAAGCTGATGGGGAGCGGGTTCGGGGCAGTGTCGATTGCGGGCGTACTTGCGGCGATACCGAACCTGTTCGAGATGGCCGCTAAAGGGACTTTGCGCGTGGATGTGGAGACCGCCCCGCTATCCGATGTGGAGACGGCGTGGGGCAAGGCCGAAAAAGGACGGCGCATGGTTTTTACGATCTGATGATTTGGGCTCGTTCGCGGCGGGGCGCTTTCGGATGGGCATGGCAAGTACTTTCGAAACCAGAGTCTTCGGGCAACAGGGTTGCAGCCGGGAACACTTTGCCCTGGGTCCGGTGTCTAACAGAGTAAAGCGCGGGATAATCCGGCTGTTGTGACGCTGTTCCGCTCTCCGCGCGCTGCGGGAAAGACCGGCTGTTGAGATGCGCTCCGCGATGAGACGGCGCAAAGCAGAACCGTCCTGGCAGGCGGAGCAGCAGCTCAAAAAAATGCCAAGTGCAGGCCTTTTGTTTTAATGTGGGAGGACGAATTGCAGGCGGACCTCACCATGGGTAATCTTGTCGGCGCGATCACTCTTCAGTCCCAGGAGGCGGCTCTTGTAGAAGAGCTGCGAGCGGGCTCGGAAGAGGCTTTTTCCTGGTTAATCGCGCGTTATCATCAGCCAATTTATTCGCTTCTTGCACGCACGGCGCCCGATCGGGCCGATGCGGCCGATTTAACCCAGGAAGTCTTCGTGAAGGTGTTTCGCGGCGTGGCGAGCTTTCATGGAGAATCTTCGTTGCGTACATGGATTTACAGAATTGCACTGCGCGAGGCGTCGAATCAGCGGCGCTGGTGGCAGCGGCATAAGCAGCAAGAAGTTCCTATGGAGCTGGAGATCGCCGAAAGCGACTCCGGAAGCCCGATTTGCCTGAAGGACACTCTGGTTGACGCGGGCGAGTCGCCTTATGAGATCGCGGTGCACGAGGAGACCCGGGCGCGTGTGGAAGCGGCCTTGCAGGAAGTGCCGGAGCCATTTCGCACCACTCTGATCCTGCGTGATATTGAGGGGTTTGTTTACGAGGAAGTAGCGGAGATTCAGGGCGTCAATCTGGGTACGGTGAAGTCGCGGCTGGTGCGCGGCCGAGCCCACCTGAAGGCGCTGTTGACCAAGACAGCAAAGACAATGGATGTGGCCTCTCGCGAAGGCCTTGATGTGTCTTTGGGAGAGGGGGCGCAATGAGCAACTGCAGTGCCATGCGGGCGAAGTTCTCCGAGTATCTCGACGGACGTTTGACCGGCCGCGAGATGCACAGCATTGCCAGCCACCTCGATAGCTGCTCGGCTTGCGCGGGCGAATGGATGGAGCAGCGGCGGAATCAGGCGGCGCTTGCCGCGCTTGGCCCCATGGCGGCGCCAGAAGATCTTCTCCTGCGCATTCGTGTCGCGGTCAGCCGCGAACGGGCGCGCAAGAGCAAAAGCGCCTTTGCCGGATGGTCTCTGGCATGGCGCAATACGGTCGGGCCATTCCTGCTCCAGGCCGGCGCCGGATTCGCCAGCGCAGTGCTGCTATTGGGCACAGTGACGGTGCTGGTGGGCATGTTTACGCAACCGGAGTCGGCGCAGGCGACCAAGGATGTGCCCTTGGGCGACGCTACGGCGCCGCGGCTTTTGTATTCCCTGGGCGGTGCGGGAAGCGCGGACGAGATCGGAGCTGCTGCCGGTCAAGTGGTCGTAGAGGCCTATATCAACAGCCAAGGCACGGTATACGACTACCGGATCGTCTCCGGTCCGAACGATGCCGCGACTCGGACCCAGGTTGAGAACATGCTTGTTCTCAGCCGTTTTGAGCCTGCCCGTTTCTTCGGGCAGCCGGTTCGAGGGTTGGCGGTGCTGTCCTTTTCGGGCGTTTCAGTCCGGGGCTAATTTATCTTCTTCGCCGCGCCTCTCGTTTGACCCTGTTGGGCAGTCTAACTAGACTTGCTGACAGGGTTTTCTTGATGCCGTCTCCGTCTCTTCGATCGAGTGTTGTCTTCGCTTTCGTCGTCTTTTGTCTCGCGGCTGGATGTTGGCCGGGGCAGACGATCGCCCAACAAAAAGGCGCCCCTGCCGCGGGCCAAAGTTCGTCTTCCACATCCACATCGCTTCAGCACGAAAAGTCTCCGTCGTTTTTGCTGGATCCTGCTGGTCCCACGATCTCGCTGATCAGTTCCGAGCCGGTCTTTTTCATGGCGTCGGCTCTGAATGCCTGCGGGTACGACGAGGGCTTGGAAGATAGCGCTCCTATCCGAAAGCGCGTACGCGAGGAGATGAATCAGGCGCTCGCCAAGAGCGAAGACGCGCGCGACAAACGCGACAAGATGTGCCTGTTCATCGCGCAACATCGCATGACGGGATCGGAAAGGGACATCTCTCAATACATCTCCCTGGCGCTTTACCTGACGCCGTCGCCGGAGCTGGAAACCAGCGTCGAGTTGACGGAGATGCCACCCGATTCAACGCAGGTCGCGGAGATTGCTCCTCTGGTGCGTGATTTTGCTCAGGCGGTTGACCTGCACGGCGTCTGGCTTGCGATCCATCACATCTACGACGAGGAGACAGACCGGCTGCACGATCCGCTCTCGAAGATGATTGTGGACACAAACCTCTATCTCAAGATGCCTGCATCTACCTATGACGGCAGACGGTTCATCGTGGTGATGGAGCCGATGCTGTCGCCAAAGCTGGTGAACGCGCGCATCTACGGGACGGACTATGTAGTCGTGGTGTCGCCGGTGAACGGGACGATCCCGATGAGCGACGTGCGGCACACCTATCTGCATTACACGATCGAGCCGTTGCTCTACACGCGCGCCGATGCGATCGACAGAACGCAGCCGGTTCTGAAAGAGATCCGCGACGCTCCTCTGGATTTTCGTTTTCGCTCCGACACAGTCGCATTGACGGTTGAATGCCTCATCAAGGCCGTTGAGGCTCACACGATGGATACGGGCGTTCCGGCGTACAAGATTCCCCCGGGCGCCACACGTGAAGACATGCCGCGCTACGAGCACCAGCGGCAGGTGTATCAGGAAAAGGTCGATGCGATCCGGTGGGCGACGGTGAAGCACGACATGACCCAGGGATTTGTCCTGACGCAGTACTTCTATGAGCAGTTGACGCAGTTCGAGAAGGACAACGCCAGCCTGCGCGACACCATCGGCGAGATGGTGTACAGCATGGATGTGGATCAGCAGGTGCATCGGGCCCGCAATCTGCAATTTGACGCCAGCGCCGACGGGGACGTGTTGCAGCGCCCCAAGCCGCGCGTACTGACTGGTCTCGATCTCGCCGAGGCGCGGCTGGCCGCGGGAGACGTCGCGACGGCCAGCGGACTGGCCCATCAGGCGCTGACGGTGCATGACGACACGATCCAGGCGGTAGCCGATGAAGCGCGGGCGAACTTCATCCTGGCGCGGGTGGCGATCATGACCCGCCATCCGGAAGAGGCCATCGATCGATTCCAGAAGACGATTGCGTCCACCAAGGATCCACGTCTGGTGTCGTGGTCGCATATTTATCTTGGCCGGATGCTCGATCTGGACTGCAAGCGCGATCCGGCGGTGGCCGAATACAAGGAAGCTCTGGCAACGCGCGATGGGGCGCTGGACACACGCCTGGCTGCCGAGCGTGGGGTGAAGGCCGCGTATACAGTGAATGGACATAGTTGCGAGGACGCGGAAGACGATTCGGATGGCCCATCCGCAAAGCCGGGTTCGGCGGGAAGTGCTCAACAGGGAACACCGAAACCGCAGTAATCTGCTTCCCGATCCCATAGCGGCAGGATTGGGCGTCTAATAGAAGAATCGCGGACGTGTTATATGCGGTATTCCAGCGCCGTCCCAACTTCAACCTATCCAGACCCGATCGAGGCGTGCTTGGAAGCTGCTCTTGCTGAATTGGAAACCGCGCTTGGATATAGCTTCGCCCATCCGGAGTTGCTGATCCGGGCCCTTACCCATCGTTCGCTCGCCAACGAACGCGCCCTGGAAGCCCTGGAAGATGGCCGCAGTGGGGAGAAGACTGAAGGCGACAATGAGCGGCTGGAGTTCCTCGGCGACGCGGTTCTAGGGCTGGTCGTGGCCGAGGCATTGTTTCTGCTGCATCCGGAGTGGAGCGAAGGGGAACTGACGCGCGCCCGCGCCCATCTGGTGAGCCGTCAGCACATGGCGGAGGTTGCCGAGCAAATCGGTCTCGGCGCTCATCTGCGCCTGAGCCGGGGAGAAGATCGCAGCGGCTTACGCCGCAAGAGCACCGTGCTTTCGAACACGATGGAAGCTGTGATCGGAGCGCTGTTTCTCGATGGAGGCCTCGAGGCTGTACGGGCTTTCACTCAGCGCTACGTCATTGGCGATGCCGTGGAGCAACTGGCGAAGGAGTTAAAGTCGGGCGCAGCGCTGGGAAATTACAAGTCCGCTCTGCAGGAACGATTGCAGGCGTCGCGCGCAGGAACGCCCGTCTATCGAGTGAAGAGCGAGAGCGGGCCCGATCACCACAAGCGATTTCTGGTGGAGGTTCGCCTCAAGTCTGCGGATGGCCAGCCGGGCAAGCCGTTGGCGCGCGGCATCGGCAGCACGAAGAAGTTTGCCGAACAGGATGCGGCGCGAAGAGCGCTGGTGAGGATGTCCTCGGGAGAATCGAATGGCGACGCTTCGGTTGCCGAGGAGGAACAGGAGGGGCAAGCGAAGTGATGAGCGCGCCTGCTCAGATTGCCGGGCCGCCGCCGAAGCATGCACATGTGTTGCGGTTGCATCTGCCCACTGTGCCCGAGGCGCTTGCGTCGTTTCTGCGCACTGTGGTGGTGGCGCTGTTTCTGCTCACGTTTCTCTTGCAGCCGTTTCTCATTCCATCCGAGAGCATGGAGCATACGCTGCTGGTCGGCGATTTCCTTCTCGTGAACAAGCAGATCTTTGCGCCGGGGAGTTCGCGCTCGGGTTTGCTTCGCTGGCTGTTGCCTTACCGCGACGTGGAACGCGGCGATATCGTCGTCTTTCATCACGCCGATCCGCCGTATCTGGTGAAGCGCGTTGTCGGGATTCCCGGAGATCACATTCGAATCGAAGATAGGCGCGTTACCGTCAACGGAGTGACGATGGATGAGCCGTACGCGGCCTTCGAACCTGCGGCGCCGAATCTCTTCCGCGATAACTTTCCTGGAAAGATTTATACCGACCCCAACATCGATCCGACGTGGTGGCGCCAGTTGCAGAACCAGACGCAGAACGGCGAGCTGGTGGTGCCCGCAGGGCAATACTTCATGCTCGGCGACAATCGCAACCACAGCAAGGATTCGCGCTTCTGGGGCTTCGTTCCGCGACAAGCGATCGTGGCGCGCCCATTGTTCATTTACTTCTCGGTGCGGAGGCCTTCGACGACTGACGTTCAAGAAGCCTCGGATGATAGACTTGGGCACGAACGAGAACTTGCCGCACGGCTCTATGGATTCGCGCGCTGGAAGCGCATCTTTCAAGTAATTCATTAAGTTCTGCAAGAATTTGCCCAAGCTCCGCGCAGCCGGCTTAGAGCCTGTTATTAACTTTCCCGCGGTCGGCGCTGGGCGCCAATTTTTCTCAGTTCTAGGAGCGAGGAGTGACGCATACCGGGTGTCTGTTAGCGACGAGCGACAACGAAATGAGGACAATTGGCCCCAGCCCTTCGGGTTGCGACGCAAATCGCGCCATACTTCGTTGTCATCCTCGGCAGTGGACCCGCCACAGTCCTTCGGATTCCGCCTCGTCTGGCGCAATTTGCGCTCGCAACGCCGACGGCGTGAAAGTTAATAACAGGCTCTGAGAGCGACAGGATGACTACAAAGAATATTTCGGCGGCGACCATTTCTACTTCATCGACAACTGCCGCGGTTCAGGAAAAGGTGGAAGAGACTCCCTTCGAAGCTGCAGCCAGCATTTGCTCGGTGTTGGTGGTGGGCCTGTTCATCCTGACTTTTCTGGCGCAAAATTTTGTCATTCCGTCCGGTTCGATGGAGAAGACGCTGCTGGTGGGCGATCATCTGGTTGTCGATCGCATCACGCTTTCTCCTCCAACCAAGTGGATGCCGCTGGTGCACTATCGCGAGCCGCAGCGCGGCGACGTCGTCGTCTTCCTCAAACCTGGTTATCCCGATCTGTTTCTGGTGAAGCGACTGATCGCCGTGCCAGGCGATCACTTTCATCTACGCGATGGCGTCGTGATCCTGAACGGCGTAGCCCAGCCGCAGCCGCACGCCGAGCCGACAACGCCGGAGAATCACTCCGATTTCCTCGATGAGTTTCCGTCGGTTGCGCCATATCCGCAACCGGATGCGACGCCCGAGTCGTGGGCAGTAGGTTTCCCAAGTTACTTGAAAGACGGCGACCTGGTGGTGCCTCCGGGACAATACTTCATGATGGGGGACAATCGGCACGATAGCCTGGACTCGCGCTACTGGGGATTTGTTCCGCGCGAGAACATCGTCGGACGGCCACTGCTCAACTATTGGTCCTTCGAGACGCCGGAGCGCCAATACGAAGAGACCGGCGTGAAAAACAGCGTGGCCTGGATGGCGCATGTGGTTCTGCATTTCTTCACCGAGACGCGCTGGACTCGGACGCTGCACGTCATTCGCTAGAGCTTTGCCTTCTGCGTACGAAAGATCAACACCAACCATGACGGTAGGGACTGAGCGCCGCAAGCGAACACGGAACCGGCTCGTGTTGGCCCTGGTTTTGGTTCTACTTCTTTTGGCCGCGTTGCTGGCGCCTCCGTGGATAAGCATCGGACGCTACAAAGCCCGCATCACGCAGTTGATGTCGACTGCGTTGGGACGGCCAGTGCGTCTCTCGTCGGTCGAGTTGCGGTTGCTGCCGCGTCCGGGATTCGTCATCACCGATCTCACTGTCGAAGAAGATCCTGCCTATGGCGCTGAGCCGGTGCTCCATGCGAATACGGTGGTCGCCTCGATTCGACTGCTGTCGCTATGGCGCGGGCGGCTGGAAGTGAGCCGGGTCAGCGTCGATGAGGCGAGCCTCAATCTGGAGCGAAACGATTCGGGACAATGGAACTTCGATCCTCTCTTCCGCGCGGCGACAACGACGAGCGATGGAGCCCAGTCCGGCGCGCCGCCTTTTCCTTATCTTGAAGCGACGGACTCTCGCATCAACCTCAAGAAAGGGATTGAGAAGCTACCGTATTCGCTTGTGAATGCAGATGTTTCGTTCTGGCAGGAGAGCGGTGGCGATTGGCGCATACGACTGCGCGGCCAGCCTGCGCGCACCGACGTGAGTCTCGATCTGGCGGATACGGGAATCGTAAGGCTCGAAGCCAGGCTGCGTCGCGCTGCCGATCGCAACCAGATGCCGATTCATCTGGATATTGATTGGCGCGAGGCGCAACTGGGCCAGCTCAGCCGGCTGATCCTTGGCGCCGATCCTGGTTGGCGCGCTGCTTTAACAGGCGAGATGCAACTGGATGGGACCGCGGAGAATGCACAGGTCAAGGCGCGGCTCACGGCGACCGGAGTCCATCGTGCGGAGTTCGCGCCCTCGGAACCTCTCGACTTCGACGCGAACTGCAGCTTTGGTTATCGCTACCTTGCGCGCAGTGTCGAGAAGCTCGTCTGTAACTCTCCTCTCGGCGACGGTCATTTCACGGTTACAGGCGACTTGCCTGGGGACAAGCCGGCGAAGCTCGCCCTTGAACTCCAGCAGATCCCGGTCAGCGCGGGTCTTGATGCGTTGCGCACTTTGCGCAGCGGCTTCAATTCGGATCTCGACGCCAGAGGCACGGTGAGCGGCAAGATTGCGTACGATCCGGAGGCTGCGGCTGCGAAGATCGAGCAGCCTGTTTCGCCCCGATCGGCGAAGAAGCGTCGTACCCGCGCGCCTGCGAGCGTCGAGACGAGCGCGTTGTCCGGCAGTCTTATCGCGGAGGGTTTCCGCTTGAGCGGAGGCGGACTCAGCCAGCCGATTCAGGCGCCCAAATTCACCATCGAGCCTGACCCGGAGCAGCCGCGCGCGCTGGTCGCCAATCTTTCCGTTCCGGCGGGCGCGCCGACGCCTTTGGCGATGGCTGTTCATCTCACTTCGGACGGATACAAGGCGACGATTCGCGGGCCGGCGTTGTTGCCGCGCATCCGCGAACTGGCGCGCCTTGCCGGCGTGGCGGATGAGTTTGCATTGCAGGATCTGGCGGGTGATCCGGCGACGCTCGACTTGTCAGCGGAGGGTCCATGGTTGACCGCGCCGCGCGTCGAATTGCCGCGTGCGAATGCTCTGCCCAGCCTGGACAGCGCGCTGGCTGCGGAGGACGCCAATGCCGATCGGCTGGCAGGAGTGCTTACTCTGCACAACGCGAATTGGAAGTCAGACGCGTTGGCGAACCGTGTGTCGATTGCGCAGGCAGTGCTTCATCTCGGCGGCGAGACGGCTGTTTGGGATCCGATTGAGTTTACCGATGGACCGGTGAAGGGAACTGCGACCTTTCAGCCGGCGCCGCCAACGTGCGCGCCGAACGAGGAGTGTTTGCCGCAGCTCGATCTGCGCTTTGGAGAACTCGATGCGGCCGACCTGCAGGCTGCGCTGCTTGGCGCACAGCAGAAGACCAGCGTGTTCTCCGAGTTGATTGCGCGGTTCAGTACTTCCTCTGCATCTGCTGGGCCCGCGTGGCCGAGCATCAATGGAACGGTGAAAGCGGCTTCAATCACGATGGGACCGGCGACGATTCGTAATGCTTCGGTTGCGCTGCGCATTCAAACGGATGGCGTGGAGTTCACGAGCTTGGGTGGAGATCTGCTGGGCGGCAAACTGCAGGGATCGGGAAAGTTGACCAAGACGGATAAGCCGCATTACGTCTTCGTGGGAACGCTGGCCAAGGCGAGTCCTGCGCTTGTGTGCCGGATGTTTTCGTTGCGCTGCAGCGGCGGCCCGATCGACGGCAATGGAAAGGTTGAGCTCTCCGGCTTTACCGATAAGGATCTTGCGGCCTCGGCGAAAGGCGCGGTGCATTTCGAGTGGCGGCGCGGCGGGATCGAGGAAAGTCCGGAGTCGGCCGAGGTTCCGAAAAATCTTTCCCGGTTCGATCGCTGGACGGCTGATGCGGTCGTCGCGAACAATGCGGCTGCGATCACGTCGAACACGGTCCAGCAAGGCATGCGCAAAGATGCCGTTGATGCTACGGTGACGTTCGGCGATCCGGCGACGATCAGCTTCGCCGAGGACTCGCCGTCCAAGCGGTAGCTTCGCGTGGCTCTGTTGAGGGGCTTGGCTTACCGGCGCTGCTGCGGATTCTGCTTCACAGTTCCACAGTTTCACAGTGCACTTTTTGGGGCGCCCGGCATGTGCAGGGCAAGTCAGTGAGCGGGCGCGCGATGCATTGAAACATCGCGGGTTAATCGCGTTTCCACTGGCGCATTTTGGCGGCGTTTTGCGCGCAAATGAAGCTTATTGGGCGCGTTTTGGCGCGTATTTTTCTGTGATTCTGTGGTCCACAGTTCCACAGTCTCACAGTGGTTTTTTGGGGGTGGGGTCTGCGGCGGGACGCTGGGGACGCGCGGTGGATTCGATCGCGTAGCGTTGCTTGGCCATGGCGAGCTCTCCCGGATTTCATGATGCGCCTTGGAGGGGAAATTTTACGCAAGGCGTGGAGGATCGATGAAGCAAAGCGCGTTCATCGGTACTTATATTGGGTGCTAGCCTGATGCTCGGGCGGGAGAATTTCGATTGCAAAGACACGCTGACGGCAGCTCGGGGGACGCAAACTACGGCGTCATTGCTCGTGGGTACACTTTGTATCGCCAGCCCGAACCTGTCATTGCCGCATATATCGGGAAAGCTCTCGGCGACGCACACACGGTCTTGAATGTCGGTGCGGGAGCAGGGTCATACGAGCCAGTGGATCGCCAAGTGACGGCTGTCGAACCGTCCGCATCGATGCGAGCACAGAGGCCAACGCACCTGCCTGAAGCGATTGATGCTGTCGCTGGATCACTGCCGTTTGCTGCAGACGCGTTTGATGCAAGTATGGCAACCTTCTCCGTTCATCAGTGGCCGAATCTCGAAGCTGGGCTGGCTGAAATGCGGCGGGTTACCACCGGTCCGGTGCTCATTTTGAGCTGCGATCCTGACGCCCTCCACCGGTCCTGGCTACAGGAATATGCGCCTG
The DNA here is from genome assembly GCA_035486155.1 of Occallatibacter sp. Lineage (GTDB taxonomy): Bacteria > Acidobacteriota > Terriglobia > Terriglobales > Acidobacteriaceae > Telmatobacter. Next base: position 11,857 of record DATHNJ010000025.1, read on the forward strand.
AAATGATTGCAGTCGAGGCGCGCCGTTATCCTTCTATCTCTGCCATTCAAAGAGCACTGGGCGGAGTTGCCGACGTGATTCCCGTCCCAATTCCGCTGGAATGCGTGGACGGTTTCAGCGAAGCCTACTATGGGCGTCCGGAACGCCTCTTAGAGGATGGAGCACGGCGAGCTAACTCCGCCTGGAGCTTCGTGGATTCCACTTCCGAGTTGCGCTTCGTAGAACGACTGAGTCACGATCTGCAAAGCGGCGTGTGGGATGCGAAATATGGCCACTTACGCCAACAGCCGTTCTTTGAAGGTTCGCTGCGGCTCGTGGTTGGAAGACGCTAATCACCCGAAGATTTTCGCCCTGGTGAACGACAAGTCGGCCTGTCGTCAATGATCTCAACTGACGACATGGGCGTTTATCGTGACTAACCCAGTCCGCAGCAAACCGTAGCACGTGTCAGTCTAGGGTGTGAGCGCGTCTGAGGAGAGAACGATTTGTCATTACATGTACGAGCAGTAGAGTTCCACAGACAAAAAACATTCCCATAACAAAGGGCGGCATATTCCTGCCACTAGCGACGAACCACGACTGAGGCAAACTTGGACGGAGTCGCAGAAGCACGGTCTCAATCGTGAACAGTGCAACCAGAAAGCCGAAATACCTTGCGATCAATCGGTAGTACTCCTGTTGAACGATGGGACAAGTGAATAGATACCGAGGGAGGCCGCGATTGGCACTGAACGTGTAGAGGATAACCGCAGCAGTGTAGCCAACGATAGACGCCAGCTGGATGCCAAAGCGATAGTTAGAAAAGCAGATGAAGAGAGCGAGACTTCCTGGCATCATTGTCAGAAAGACAGGCAGAAAGATAAGAAAACGGCGCAGCGAAAATGTTGGCCGATCATTGCATCGATCACTCATGGTGTCGTGACTCTACCAAAACGTTCACTCGATTCTAGGCTAATCCGATTTGAGTTCGGATTAGTACCGAGAAGTCGGCATAGCGGAACTGATTCTTGCTTTCGCTCAGGGCGTCTTTCAGGAGTAATCCGTGTC
>DATHNJ010000026.1:0-10817 GCA_035486155.1 Occallatibacter sp.
TCTTGCGCGAACAGTGCATACGTGTGGCGAAAGTAGTCAATGTTGTTCAGGTTGTTGATGTCGCCGCCGGCAGGTTGGCCCGTGAGCAAAGTAGCAAGACTGTAACCGCCGGTTCCGGGATCGCCCGCGTTGTCGGTGTAGGTGTGCGAGAAGCTCATCGTGCCGCGCGGATCGGCGGGCTCATAGATCGAGAAGCGCTCCGGACGAACTTCGCCGCCGAGCTTCCACGTGTGATGGCCGGCGATCAGAGTGAACGTGTCGGAGATCTGATACGTCACCTGCCGTTCAATGGCCGGAAGAAACGTCGGGCTGCCAAGGGTCGAAGCATCGCTGAAGGTGAGCTGCGGCAGTCCGCCATTGCTCGTGCCGGCCACATAGGGAACGCCAGGAAATCCGACAGTCCCTGAGACATTCTGATTGGAGTTTTCCTGAACGCGGCTGGTCCTGATCAAATTGGCGCCGATGCGGGCCTCGTTTACTTTGTGCGCCGAGAAGACATGAACCTCGTTGGCTGCGCCCGCGTACGAAGTGATCTGCTGAATGCCGTCAAAGAAGCCGCCGCCATCGGCAAGGCCTGGGAAGGGCGAACCGATGTTTTCCGGATTGTTGACTGCGCTGAAGCGATAGAACGACGTATCATGCTGTCCCCAGACCTGATCGACGCGCACGTCGCCTTGGTTCGTGGTCTGAATTGTCACCGGATCGGACAGATAGTTATAGCCCACGCCATTTGCGTTTGCGTTGGGGAACAGATTGATGAGGGTGCTGCCGAGCGGGTCAATCTTGTTTGTCGGAATCACGTTGACCGGCACGCCGTTCGAATAACCGAAGGGCACGCCGCAGAAGTTGCCGTTGCCCGTTGATTGCGTCTTGGTCGTGTCGAAGATCTCGCCCTGATAGGTCGGAACGCCGTTGCAATCGAGCACGCCGGTCGGCGAGGTCGTATCGAGCAGATCGGAAAAGTCTCCGGTTCGATACGCCGCTGTCGGCACCACCGAGGTCGTCGTCTGCGCCTGGCTCTGGCGCAAGCCCTGATAGTCGACGAAGAACAGCAGTTTGTCGCGAATGATTCTTCCACCCAGCGTCGCGCCAAATTGGTTCTGGTGATATGGCTGGCGCGCCGTGTCGAAGAAGTTCTCAGCGTCCATATTCTGATTGCGGAAGAACTCGTACAGTGCGCCGTGGAAGCTGTTGGCCCCGCCCTTCGTGGTTGCGTTGACCACCGCGCCCGTCGATCGTCCGAACTCGGCGTCGTAGTTGCCGGTTTCCACCTTGAACTCCTGCAGCGCATCCGGCGCAGGCATCACAACGTAATTCGCTTCGTTCAACAAATCCGGCAGGTTCGAGTTGTCGTCCACGCCATCGAGAAGGAAGTTGTTGTCCAGCGAACGCGATCCGCTGGCGCTGAAGCCGAATCCCCCCGAGTCGCGCGCGCCGGGCTCGCTGGTGGTCACGCCCACGCTCAGCTGGGCAAGCTGCACCGGGTTACGGCCGTTGAGCGGGAATCCCACCATCGAGACGCTGTCGATCACCTGGCCGGTTTCCGATGAGTCGGTTTCCAGCAGAGGCGAAGTCCCCTGGACTTCGACATGCTCGCTTACCTCGCCCAGTTGCAGGGTCACGTCGGCGCGCTGCGTCTGCTGCACGTCAAGCGTCACTGGACCGACCACCGTCTGCTTGAAGCCGCTCGCGGAGATGGTGATCGTATACGTACCGATGCGCACGGGGCTGATGATCCACTCGCCCGAGGCGTCGCTTTGCACGTGGTAGTTGAAGTTAGTCGCGGCGTTCACCGCGTTGACGGAGGCATTGGCGATGACGGCCCCGGACGAATCGATAACTCGTCCTTCCAGAGAAGCCGCGTCGCGTTGGGCGAAGAGGGGGGAAACTGGCGCTGCGAGCAGAGCCAAACAGGCGAAGCGTCGCCAACCGGAAAGGATGAACATCGTAAGAGCCTCCTGAAATGCAGTTCTTTTGGCGCTATACCGGGTTCCCACAGTTTTCTTCAAGAAAACGCCGCCTTTTACAACCATTGGCGACGGCTACGTCTATGCGAAACCGGTCTGATTGACAAACTTGCGTGAGCCGGATCGAAAGGCGCCGGCGTGTCATAGCCCCGCGGGGAATGGGAGCGATTAAAGACCCTTGCAGAGAGAGAAGAAGCGAATCAGCCCGAAGGAAAATAAAAGGAAACCGTCGTTTTTCTTCGGATTATTACGATCATTAATAAATTTGTCAATTTATATTTTTCGAATTTGTGATAGGCAGAATGCCCGGAGAATCAGAAATCTCTCCGTATAGCCCGCAGATATGCCTCCAGAGAGCTTCGAAATCGTTTCCTGACGGAGCTGTGTAAGCCTCGCCGGGCAGATCAATTGACGCTTACGATGGTGTTCTGTATTATTACGAATGGTTTCTAATTTGTCACATTCTACGGTTTCCCGTGGGCGCGTCATTCCGTCCCCCAGGAGATGCGTTCGAATGGAGTTTGCATGCGACAGAATCTGAGCGGCGCAGTCCCTGCGGATGTGCAGGCTGCGGGCCATTTCACCGCGCAGGAGATCGCTCATCAGCCCGAGCTTTGGCCCATTGTCGTTGCAGATATGCGTTCTGCCGCGCAGCGGCTGCAGCTGGACCAGAAACTGCGCGGCAAACGCGTGCTGGTGACTGGCGCGGGAAGCTCGGCCTACGCAGCCGGCGTAGTGGCGGCCGCATGGACCGGCGCTGTCGCCGTGCCCACCACCGATCTTCTTGTCGATGCGGAGCGGTCTCTGAACGAGGTCGATGCCGTGATCTCTCTCGCGCGCTCCGGCGAGAGCCCGGAGAGTGCAGCGGTAGTCGAGCGCATTCGCAGCCTCCGTCCCGACATCTTTCAGCTTGCCATCGTGTGCAACCCTGACAGCGCGCTGGCGCGAACCGAAGTTGATGCGCTGATTTCCCTGGATCCCCGCACCAACGATCGCAGCCTGGTCATGACCAGCGCATTCTCGAGCCTCGTGCTCGCTGGCCTTACCCTTGCCCGGCCCGATGCGGTAGCCGCAAGCGTCAATGCCAACAGTGCGCGCGCGGCGGCGCTTTTGTCCGAAATAGACGGATATTGCCGGCATCTCGCCGGCCGCGTGCGCGAGCGCATCATTGTCTTATCGTCTTCGCCTCTTCACGGCTGGGCGCGCGAAGCCAGCCTCAAAATGCTGGAGATGAGCGCCGGAAATTTCGCTGTCATGCCGGAGACATTTCTCGGCCTGCGGCACGGACCCATGTCGTTTGTGAAGCCCGACACGTTGGTCCTCTGTCTGCTTTCGAGCGATCCGCTGCGCCGCTCCTATGAACTCGACCTGATCGGCGAACTTCGCTCCAAGAAGATCGGGTATTTGGTCGGCATCGCCGATCCCGATGAATCGGATCAGTTATTCGATGAGAAGATGCCCGCCATCGCGCCGCGGGAAGACGATGCCTTGCGCACGTCGTATGAGATCGTCGGCCCGCAGTTGCTCGGCTATCACCTGAGCTTGCGTATTGGCCTGAATCCGGACAATCCAAGCCCGGACGGCATCATCAATCGCGTCGTCAGCGGCGTAAGGATTTACTCTTAGCCGCAGAACTCTCACAGAACACAAACGCCGAGTCGCTGAACTCCACTTCCTTGCGTGGACTTCGCTAACTCGGCGTTTGTGTTGTTTCCTGCTTAATTGAATCAGTGATGCTTCGTCAGAAGACTTTGAGCAGCACCAGGATCAATACGATGGTGAGAATCAGGCTCAGACCCCCGCCCCCGTAATAACCCCAGCCGGGACCACCGCGATAGCCGCCGTAACCGGATCCCAAGATCAGCAGCACCAGAATAATGATCAACAGCATGTCTTCCTCCTTGCAGCGCGGCGCCCGCATGCCATTCCGCTGCTCTCTGAAATGATTATTTTCCTTGCAATCGCCCATCGCCAACTCGCGTGCTCCAGTGCGCACGTGCTATTGACTTCTGGCTTGGATGCAATAGAAATCCAACGCGACTATCTTTCGCCGACCTAAATGTGCATAACTTACTGGCGACTTATCTGGCGTCTATCAGGGATTCGAGCGTCCTGGCTTATTACGCTACAGCGAACAACCCCACCGTAAGGCGTGGCGTCCAAGCCTACGTCGTTGGAAGTTTCGTGAAAGCCGGAGGTAAGGAACGATGCTTTGGACAATCTTTGTAATCCTCCTGGTTCTGTGGCTGCTTGGCTTGGTCAGCAGCTACACGCTGGGCGGATTCATTCACATTCTGCTCGTGCTTGCACTGGTTGTGCTTCTGATCCAGTTGATCTCTGGACGCAGGTCCGTACTTTAGTCGCTGCGGTTTAATCACAGACCCAAAGGCAACCGGAAGGTAAGTTTCTAAGTTGGCGTCAAGCAATGACGCCGGAGTTATGTTTTTCAATCAACCACCGGAGGTGGAGTTATGAACAAAGATACGGCAAAAGGCACAATGGACGATGCGATGGGCCGCGCGAAGCGTCAGGTCGGCGAGTGGACTGGAAACACGAACACGCAAGCCGAAGGCGCCGCACAACAGATCAAGGGCAAGGCCGAGAAGGTCATTGGCAACGTCAAGGATGCGGTGCGCGATGCCCAACACGGCGTCCAGTCCGACGCCGATCGTGAGCGCCAGCGCAAAGCCGAAGCCGAGCGTACCCATGCGGTCACCCACGACAATCGGCGCTAGATTTCGGTTATCGACCTAGGGCCTCGGGCTAGGGCCTCGGGAAGCGCTCCCGAACACAACTCGGAGTTCGTCAGCAATGGCGGCGGGTATTTCTCCCCGTCGCCATTGCCTTTTAGGGAGCCAGCTCCAGGGCCCGGCTTAGGGCTGAAACTGGCTTCCGTTTGACGCCAACTGTATACTGAGGGTGCGTGGCGGTGATTGCCACCGCCTCTCGCGAGAGGTGCGTCTTCCGCAGGGACCTCGGTTCACTGACGTTCGACGCTACGCCATCAGAGATTTCCAGATGGCGAGCCGTATCCCGCGTGCTCCGAAGTCCCCTGGATGCACTCGCTTGCACGATCTTTCCCGCCTCATGTTCTCTTTGCGGATATCTCCTTCCGCAACTCTCGTTTGCTCCAATTTGCGCAGCCTGCTGGTCGGAAGTCGTTCCCCACGAAGCCGCCGCTTGCGTTCGTTGCGGGGATGCCGCAGACGCAGTCGTTGATCGCTCGCGACAGCCCTCCGCCATCCCGGCAGGCAATCTCTGCCGCGCCTGTCGCCTCGCTCCGCCCCCTTTTGTGAAAGCCATCGCGGTCGCTTCTTATCAGGGCCGCATGCGCGACCTCATTCATGCACTTAAATACGAGCGGCTACGTCCCGTCGCGCGCGGGCTTGGGCGGATGCTTGCGGATACTCTGCTGCAGTTCGCTCTCGAGTTGCCAGGCGAGATGCTGGTGGTTCCCGTGCCTCTCCATCGATCGAAGAATGCGAGCCGCGGCTTCAATCAGGCGCGTGTTCTTGCCGCAGAAACGATCGCATCTTTGCGCCGGCGTAGCTCGGCCATTCAACTCACGCTTGCGCCGGCAACGCTCATGCGTCTGCGCGCCACCGAGAGCCAGGCTGGCCTGACTCCGCGTCAGCGCCGTCTCAATGTGCGCGGCGCGTTTGGAGTCTCCGCGCCTGCGGCCGTTGCCGGCCGGCATGTCCTGCTCATCGACGACATATTGACCACCGGCGCCACGGCGCGCGCAGCGTCACGCGCTCTGCTGCAGGCCGGCGCCGAATCCGTCTGGGTCGCAACCCTCGCCCGCGCCAGGCGTATCGATCCTCTGTTCGGGGGGCGCGCCGCTTCATCGCAAGTCATCGCCGCAAAGCCAGCCGGGAACGACTATGCATCCGGTTCTTACTTTGAGCAAGCAACCATGAACTCGCAAAGCCAACCATCTTTTTGACAGGGGAGCGAAGGATGTCGCTGGGAAAAGCAATGATTCATGCACGCAAGCAAAAAGCTGTTGCAAAGGCCGTTGCCGCGGCTGCTGTCGAGCAGACCGCGGCGCCATCCGTCCATATTCTTCAGATGCCGGTGTTGGTGCTCAACGCATCCTACGAGCCCATCAACATCTGCGGCGCGAGGCGAGCATTAGTGCTGGTGCTCAAAGGCATCGCGCGCACTGAAGAAGAACACGGCACAACCCTTCACGCCCAGCGCAGCCGCATCGCCATGCCCTCGGTCATTCGTCTTCTTGAATATCGCCGCATCCCTCATCAGACCCGCGCTCTGTCGCGCAAGAACATCCTTCTGCGCGACCGCAACTCCTGCCAGTACTGCGGCGTCGCGCTTCCATCGGCTGAACTCACGCTCGATCACGTGGTCCCGCGCTCGCGCGGCGGCAACTCTACCTGGGAAAACCTCGTCGCCTGCTGCCATTCATGCAATCGCCGCAAAGGCAATCGCCTCCTCCACGAGATCGACGACATGACGCTGCTGCGCGAGCCGCGCCCATTCTCGCTACACACCAGCCGCCAGATCATGCGCATGCTCGGCCGCGGCGACGATCGCTGGCGCAAATATCTTTTCTACTAGATTCGACCGCAAATTTTTTATAAGTATGAAAAAACGCCGGCGCTCAACCGGCGTTTCTGTTTTTGTCGATCCCTGATCCTGATCCCCCTACTTCTGCGGCTTCTGCGGACTCGGCTGTTGCTGCCCCTGCGGATTCTGCTGCGGCGTAATGTCCTGGCCTTCGTAGATGATCTTCGAAGTCGAACCGAATCGCTTGTAGTCGGTGTATTTGATGATGTCCCGGATGTGCACGTCCTCGGTCATGTAGCCGTTGCCGCCCGAGAAGTGCAGAATGCCCTCGCCCTTGGTGTAGACAGGAAACCAGTAGTGCCCATCGACCTGCTCGCGCCACGTCATAAACGGCGGATGCAGATCTTCTTTGCCCTTGCGCGTATCGTCGGGCACCATGCGCCCGTTTGTCACCACGATCTGCAGATCCTGCGCGTCAACCCAGATGCGCCCATCCAGATACCGTTTGTTCTTCTCGATCTGCTTGGGGCTCACGTCGAAGACGTAGCAGTCGACCTCGTCCACTTTCTGCTTTCCCACATACTTCACGTTGTAGGCGCCAATCTCCTCGGCCGTCAACACAAACGGATACCCGTGCTGGATGTCCTGAAGGTCCGACGGCGACATCATCACTCGTTGCAGCGTGCTTCCCGGCGCAAACACCACTTTCTCCGTCCGCTTTCCTGACGGATCGAAGATGACATCATCCACTTCGTAATATTCCCCGTCGACCTTGTTATCGTCATCCAAAGTTTGCACACGGGCGGTGCGCCTGTAGGTATAGTGATTCAAAGCATCCTGAAACTCCGACTCTTTGGCGGCGAATTTGCGGATAATCTCTTCCGGCGGCGTCGACGGCGCCGACAAATCGATACGCCCGAAGCCGGAATCCAGAGCCATCGGAGTGAAGCTGTCTTTATCCTGGGCAGCCGCCGACAAGGCGAACGCCCCCACCGCCAGAAGAACCAGTCCCGGAAGAACCAGTCGACGTGAAATTCCTAATTTCAATGGACCCCCTGGCGCCCGGGCTCGCCGAACCCGGCATCGGCCGCAAAAGATGGACACGGCCTTGACGCGTTATATTCCTACCACATTAGACGCATGTACAGGAGCGCGGTATGGTTGAACAATAAATGGCAGCCGCCTGTGCAGGTCAGGTGCGTCCGCCGATCCCGGCTGTGGGCTTACGTTGGGATGGTGCTCAGAAACCCAACGGCGCCTTGAGTTTAAAGATCGACCCCGGAATTGGGCTATGGGCTATTTTTGATATTTGCTCCTCCTGAGGCTCTCAACCACCACAGTAGTCGCGCAGCTCGATTTCATATTGATGTATAGGTTGGCGTAAGGAGATTCACGGCGAAGATGTCCGACAGCTATCAGCTTCCCGCGTTCGTTTTGACGGCGCTGCTGCTACCGGCGTTCGCCCAGCTCTACCTGCGCTCACGCGACAAAAAGACGTTCCTTTGGCTGCTTGGCTTTTTCCTCGCCTGCCTGCGCATGCTGCAGGTGTTCAAGCTCGGCGCCTGGGATTTTTCCAGCGCAGCGACGCATCCTTGGATCGCCGCCAGCGGACAGATTGCTGCATTGGCTAGCGCCACGATCTTCCTCGCCTCGCTGTCGCCCCTCGGTTTCCACTACAAGGGCAGACGGATTTACTACGCCATTCCGTTTCTGATTCCCTTGGCCGCTTACGCGCTTCTGCTCGACGGCGTCTACGGCGGCGAGATGCCCATCAGCCTTACGTTCTTTCTATTTCCGGCTCTCGGCGCGCTGTCTCTTTTTGTTGGCTGCTTCTGGGCGTTTTCGCGCGGCAGCATGCCCACCGCTCTCGGGCTTATGCTGTGCATCGCCATGGGCGGGCTCAGCTTTTGGATCTGCATCGCCGTGCGCGGCAGCTGGCCGCTGGTCTTTGTGGAAAGTGCGCTCCACTTGACCACCGCCCTACTGGTCTTTTATCTCTTCCGGCGCTTGTCGGCCGGGACCATGCTGACCTCGCTTGGCTTCTTCGTTTGGACGTTGAACGTGGCCGTGCTTCTGCCGGCCTTTATCGATCATCCCGCGCTCCTTATCGCTCTGCAACGCATCTCGGTGTTTGGAAAAGTGCTGGCCGCAGCGGGCATGTTGATCTTGACTCTGGAGAACCAGATCGCGGCCCGCGACCTGGTTCAGGACCGTGAACGCCGTGCGCGAAAAGAGCTCGAAGCGTATATGAAGGTGGTCCTGCCGCGCCGCCGCGTCGAGGACTTCGATCGGCAGGCGAATCAGATCTGCCAGGCGATCAACGAGCACAGCCGATTTACGCGCGCGGCCCTCATCCTCGGTCAGTCGACGGGGCGTTACCGTTTGATCGGGGCCGCCGGTTTTGATGACGCCGCCCTTACCGCGCTTGAATCGTTGACCGCGCGCATTCCTATCGCCGGCTTTCTTGCGCCCGGTTCGGCGTCACTCGCGGCCGAAGAGAGCCAATCCTTCTCGCTCAGCCTCGAACCCTGGCTTTTGCCGGGCGACGATCTCGAGCGCCTGCATCTGACCGAGGTCGTCGCCGTTCCGCTGGCCAGCCGCGCCGAAACCGAAGGCGCGCTTCTGCTTGCCCCGTCCAACGGCGCCGCGCAGCCGCTGCAGGCTGACGACCTGTTCCCCATCGAGGTGCTCGCCGAACGCATTCAGGCCTCGCGCAGCCAGACCATGATGCTCGAAAAACTGATCGAGGCCGAAAAGCTCGCGGGCCTCGGCCAGTTGGCCAATAATGTCACCCGCCAGTTGAACAACCCGCTCACCGTCATCCTCGGCTACGCGTCCCTGCTCGAAGTCACGCCCGCCATGAGCGCCCAGGAGCGCAAAGGCGTCGAAGCCATCCTTGCCGAAGCCCGCAACATGCGCGCTTCTCTTGAGAGCCTCTCGCGCACCTCCCGCGCGCAAAGCGAACAGTACGCCGCCATCTCCGTCATCGAGTTACTCAATGACATGGAGCAGCTCCATCGCTCCGAGTTCCTGCATCGCTCCATCGACTTCCGCCTTCAAGTGGCGCCGGCGCTGCCGCGCGCCCTCGGCAACGCACAGCAGGTTCGTCAGGCCGTCCTTTACTGCCTTCAGTTCGCCATTGAGGCTGTCGAGAGTATCGAAAGCCCCGGCGAGAAAGCCGTTCGCATCGAGGCCACCACCGAAGGCGGCGCTGTAAAGATTCTCATCGCCCACACCGGGCCGGGCTTTTTGCATCCGTCGCGCGCCTTCGATCCCTTCGTGCCTGCACAGGCCGCCGGTGAAACCGCAGGTCTCGGCCTTAGCCTCTGCGCCACCATCCTGCGCGAGAACAATGGCCGCATCTCGGCCATGAACTTCGAGCGGCGCGGCGCCGGCATTCTTCTCGAACTCCAGGCCGCCTGAAAATCGCGCAGGCGCAAGCGATCAACTTTTTGAAACCAAAAGCGCCTCCCGCTACTCAGAATTACGACCGCCTTATCCAAAAATGACCTCTCCATCGGAATCTGTCTTCAAGCCAGCCTGGGCCGATCGCGTCGGCGTGTGGGCCTCGGCGCTGTGCGTCGTGCACTGCCTGCTGACGCCCGTGCTTCTCTCCATTTCCGCGGTCTTCGTGCACTTCATTCCCTCCGAAGAGCGAGTGCATCGATCCCTCGCCGTCTTCATTGCTCTCATCGGCGCCGTTGCTCTGGTGCGCGGAATCCGGCGTCATCGCAAAATGCGGGTACTGTACCTGATGGCTGCCGGGCTTGCCTGCATCTTCTTCGCCGCCTACTTTGGCGACCGGCTGCCCGGCCACTGGGCCGAAGTCGGCGTCACCTTCGCCGGCAGCATTCTGATGATCACTGCGCACCGTCTCAACCACACCTTCTGCAAAGACTGCGCCTGCGCCACGCACTGATTGCAGGCCCTCCGTTTTGAAGGGGCACGGCTTTAGCCGTGCCGTAAAGGCCGCGAAACGCGCGCGGCTTCAGCCGCTGAGGGATGTATTTCTTGTTGCGCAGGCAAGATTCGAGTTTCTCCGCAGCCCTGTTCAGGCCTGCCGCAAGCGTTGCCAAATCAGTGTAGGCAGAAACCACTTCTCGCTATGCATTCTGAAGCCGGCTCCCTGTAACTCGTGACGGAATCCATTCGCCCGCCCGATTTACACTTGATCCTTCCTGGAAACCCTTGAGGATCCTCATGTCCAGAATTCTTGTTGCTCTTCTCCTCGTTGCCTCCCTCGCCTCCGCCCAAACAGCTCCCGTTCCGGGGTCCCCAGCGACCGGCAAGCGCCCCATGACTTTTGAAGACCTGATGGCCATG
>DATHNJ010000027.1:0-6097 GCA_035486155.1 Occallatibacter sp.
ATTGTCGCGATCGACGGAAGAGAGATCACCGACTCGCAGGACATTGCGGGAATGCTGGACAAGCATCAGGCGGGCGATACGATCAGCTTGACGATCTTGCGCGGCGGACGGCAGATCACGCTGAAACTGATTCTGGGCGAAGCGCAGGCGTCGACTACTTAGTAGCTTTGTTGCCGAGAGATTGGGCCGCGCCGACGATGGCGCGGCCCTTTTGCATGTGCGCTAGAGCTTGATGCCGAGCGATGCGAGAAACGACTGCAATTGCGGCCAAACCGCCTTGAGGTCAGCGACGGTTTGAACGTCCAGAGGGATGTTGAGCGGGTTGGCTGCGGCGCCGGCGAGCTCTGAGAGCGGCTTTTCAACGGCGCCGACGAGCGTGGCGAGAGCTGCGACTACCGCGGGCGTCGCCTGGATCGCTTTGCTGGCGCCGGAGAGCCACTGGAGCGCGTCTTCGGCGGCGATTTCGACGCCTTTTTCGAGGTTGACGAGAATGTTGGCCATGGCGATGTTCCTCTTTCTTGGTTCTCTTGATGGGGCCTTCGGACGCAGGCCGTGGTTGCGGCTTTGCCGCTCGAGAGGCCGTTCGATCCGGCATGCAAAGGTTCTCTGCAACGACGTGAGCCATTGCAGACGTGAGTACACTCTGTTTTGCCGGGTTCTTATTTAAGGGTAGGAAATTGGAGGCAAATTCTTCGCAAACCAATGCACTGTTCGATGAGTTTTTGCGCTTAGAAGCTGACTACTGCGGGGCCGGCTGCCTGACGTATCGTCGGCCCTGGATTTCCCACTCGCCGCTCACGACGCGGGCGATGGCTTCGCTATAGGCGATATGTTCCTCGGCGAGGATGCGTTCGGAGAGCGAGTGCGCGTCGTCCTTGGGGAGGACGGGGATGGTGCGCTGGAGAATGATGACGCCGTGATCGAGATGTTCGTCGACGAAGTGGACGGTGCAGCCGGCCCACTGGACGCCGTAGTCGAAAGCCTGCTGTTGCGCGTCGAGGCCGGGAAACGCAGGCAGTAGTGAAGGATGGATGTTGAGGATCCGATTGGGGAAGGCCGCGATAAATTGCGGCGAGAGCAGACGCATGTAGCCGGCAAGAATGACGAGATCGATGCGATGTTCGCGCAGGCAGGCGATGACGTCGGCGTCGTGCTCAGCGCGTAGACGGCCTTTCGAAACATGGAGAGCTGTAGGAAGGCCGAGTTGGCGTGCGGCGGCGAGGCCGGGCGCGTCGGCGACGTTGGAGATCGCTACCGCGATTTCAACTCCCTGAAGTTTTTCGGTCCGGATTGAATCGGCGATGGCGAGGAAGTTGGAGCCGCGGCCGGAGAGCAAAAGTCCTAACCGGACGGGCGGGCGCGCGCCTTGCGCGCCTTCTTTGTGCGGAGTTGAGCTGGTCGATTCCAGCAAAGATTCTCTCCAGGGGCCAGGCCCCGCCCTTTCAAAACCGATTGATGCAACCGGGTTCTATGTGTATTGCACCTTGCGGTCGCCTTTGACGATGCGGCCGATGACGTAGAACTTCTCTTCGGCGCGGTCGAGCATGCTCTTGGCCCGCGTGAACTTGGCCGCCGGAATTACCGCGATGAGGCCGACGCCCATATTAAAGGTGCGCATCATCTCTTCCTGCGGAACCTGGCCCAGGTCGCGCAGGTGTTCGAAGATCGGCAGCACCGGCCAGGAACCAAGTTCGATCTGCGCCCCTGTGCCTTTGGGCAGAATGCGGGGCAGATTTTCGGTGATGCCGCCGCCGGTGATGTGCGCCATGCCGGCGGCGAAGCCTCCGGCGACCAGCTTCTGAATCACGTGGAGATAGCTGCGGTGCGTCTTCATCAGCGCCGCGCCGGCTTTTTCCTTGATCGCCGTGACGTATTGGGTGGCCTTGTAGCCCGCGACCTCAAACAGCAGCTTGCGGGCCAGCGAGTAGCCGTTGGTGTGGAGGCCAGTTGAAGGCAGGCCGATGAGCACGTCGCCCGGCTTTATGCCGACGCCGGTGACCATCTTGTCGCGATCGACGGCGCCAACGATGAAGCCGGCCAGATCATATTCGCCGTCGGCGTAGAAGCCAGGCATCTGCGCGGTTTCTCCACCGATAAGGGCGCAGCCGTTGGCCTTGCAGCCCTCGGCGAGGCCAGTGACGACTGCCTCGGTCACCTCGGGGTCGGTCTTGGCGCTAGCCAGGTAGTCGAGGAAGAACAACGGGGTCGCTCCCTGGACGGCGATGTCGTTGACGCAATGATTCACCAAGTCGACGCCCACGGTCTGGTGCAGGCCGAGCTCAAAGGCGATCTTGAGCTTGGTGCCGACGCCGTCGGCGGAGCTGACCAGGATGGGATTCTTCCAGCGCTGGAGATCGAGGCGGAAAAGTGCGCCGAAACCGCCTATCTCCCCTAAAACATTTCGGTTAAAGGTGCGCTGCGCGAGATACTTGATGCGTTCTTTGGCGCGGTCGCCGCTCTTGATGTCGACGCCGGCGTCGGCGTAGGTCACGGACTTCTTTTTGGTTTCTTCGGGCACGGTCGGGAGTTCTCCACCCCAAGCGATGAAGACGGTCAAAGGGCTCTTTGAATGCCCCTCTCGTTGGGGACCCTGGATGCAAAGACCCAGGCATGTAGTCCAAGGCGATTTTTCCGCATAGCGATGATCGGAAAGCTCGATTCTAGCAGGATTTGAAGGGGATCGAAGATCGGAGGCGGGCTGTGAATCGTTTGAAATCTGAGGATTTCGCCAATCCGGACAGCAAAGATGCGCTCATTTTGGTTGAGAGGTAAAGTGCATTTCTTGATAAGCCGGCCCGAGATATGGAAAGTATGCTTGACATCTGGCTATGCCGGAACTATGCTCAAATGGAAAGCAAGCTTGACATGGAGCCTCGCGTCATCAATCACGTGAAAGAGTTGCGCGCCGCGCGCGGGTGGACGCAGGAGGAGCTTGCGCAAGCGACGGGGGTTTCGCGGCAGAGCATCAACTCGATCGAGCGGAATCGCTATGTGCCGAGTTTGCCTCTGGCCCTTGAGTTTGCGCGGGTCTTCGGCTGTTCCACCGACGAGATCTTTCAACTGGAGAGTAAGTCATGAGTCATCTGTTGAGCAGGATTCCGATTCTGGGCCAGTTTGTGGATGAGCGATTTCTCGAGCACCGGCGGCGGACGACGAGCGCTGCGGGACTGGCTGGCGCGCTTATCGCGTTGTGCGTCTTCGAGTACCGAATCTTCGCCAAGCACGTAGTGAGCTGGGATCTGCTGGCGATTCTGGCGACGATGTTTGCGGTCAAGATGGCGCTAATGATCTGGTACAAGATGCGGGACTAAGCCGAAGAGGAGAGCAATATGTGCATGGAATGGAATGGGCGCAACAAGTGGCTACGCGCGGTAGCGAACAGCGCTTTGGCGGTAGGGTTGGTGCTGTGGAGCTTTGCGCGGCCCTCGGTGGGATCGGGACGGGCGTGGTTCGATGCGCTTGTCGGCATGTTGATCGGCGTATCGATCGGGATGAACTTGATGCTGGTTTGGAAGATGCGCGGGCGACGTTCAGCCGATTCGCAGGCGTTATAAAAAGCGGGCGCGCTCATCAGCAGATGGAATCGGACAGGGGGTAAGACGGCCCCGATGCGATAGTGGAAATGGGTAATGATGCGGTAAGCGAGATCGCGCAGAGGACGAGGCGCCAACTGGAAGATTGCGGCGATAGTGGGCCACGGCCGCCGAAGCTCGGACATCATTGCGATCGCCGCATCGGAACGGAGGAAGAACTCTTCATGAGCGCCTCCGGGATCGCAAATAACGATGATGGTTGCAGGGCCGGCTGGCGCGTCGAGATGTGAATGCGCGAGGAGATTGGCTACGGCTTCCGATTCGGCCGGAGCGAAACGCAAGCGGTCACGTCGATTGCGGCGTAGCAACCAGCGGATGGCGCCGTTACAAAAGCCACAGCGGTCGTCGAAGATGACGAGCAGCCGACCGCCGAGTGGGGCGATTCACTCACACTAAGTCCGATGATCGAGCAAAGCTGCAGGATGCGGCTTCTATACTGATCGGACGATGAACGCCAATGTTCCCTTGCCCGCACGTACCCGATCCCATGCACTGCAGGAGCGCGCTGAGCGCTTTTTCCCCGGCGGCGTGAATTCGCCTGTGCGGGCGTTTCGCGCAGTGGGCGGCGCTCCGCCGTTTATCGAGCGGGCCGAAGGCGCGTGGCTCGTGGATGCGGACGGCAACCGCTATATCGACTACTTCGGCTCGTGGGGTCCGATGATTCTGGGGCATGGGTTTGCGCCGGTGGTGGAGGCGATTGAGCGCGCGGCGCGGAACTCGTCGAGCTTTGGCGCGTCGACTGCGGCGGAAGCCGACTTGGCCGAGCGGATCGTGGCGTGCTATCCGGCGATCGAGAAGCTGCGCTTCGTCAGCTCGGGGACGGAAGCGACGATGTCTGCGATTCGCGTGGCGCGCGCGGCGACGAAGCGAAAGCTCGTCATCAAGTTCGAGGGCAACTATCACGGGCATGCCGATGGTTTGCTGGTGAAGGCCGGCTCGGGCGTGGCGACGTTCGGGATTCCCGGCTCGGCAGGCGTGCCGGAGGAGATTGCAGGGCTGACGCATGCGCTGCCCTACAACGATCTCGCCGCGGTGGAAGCGGCGTTCGATGCGCATCCAAATAAGATTGCGGCGGTGATTCTGGAGCCGATCGTGGGCAATGCCGGGTGCATTCCGCCGGCGCCGGGATACCTGCATGGGCTGCGCGAAGTGACCGCGCGCGAGGGCGCCCTTCTGATTGTGGACGAAGTGATGACGGGCTTTCGCGTGGCGCTCGGAGGCGCGGTTGAGTTATATGGGATGGATCCCGATTTGATCACGCTGGGCAAGATCGTCGGCGGCGGACTGCCGGTGGGCGTGTTTGGCGGGAAGCAGAGATATATGGATATGCTGGCGCCGCTAGGGCCGGTGTATCAGGCAGGTACGCTAAGTGGAAATCCGTTGGCGATGGCGGCGGGGATCGCGACGTTGAGTTATCTGCAGGAGCATGCAGGCGAGGTGTATCCGAGGATCGAGGCGACAGCGAAGGCGGTCTTTGAAGGCGTAGCTGAAGAAGCAGCCAGAGCTGGAGTTGCGCTGACGCTGAATCGTGTCGGCTCGATGGGCACGTGGTTCTTTCAGGATGGGCCGGTGCGGGATTACGACGACGCGGCGAAGTCGGATACGGCGGCATTCGGGCGATTCCATCGGGCGATGTTGGAGCGCGGCGTGTGGCTGCCGCCGTCGCAGTTCGAAGCGGCGTTTGTGGGGATGACGCACGGAGATGGGGAAGTGCGGAAGACGATCGAGGCTGCGCGCGAGGCGTTTGGGGCGCTGACGCGCAGTTAGACAGACGGCCAGGCGTCGAGTGTGACGAAATTATGGCTGGCGCTGTAGAGTTCGAGCAGTTGTTGCGCCGCGTGCACGGAGGGACCGCGATTGGCGCCGAGGCCGTGATGGCTGCCGTCGTGCAAAACGATATTCGTGGCGTAACCGCTCTGCTGATTCTTCTCAATCTTAGCGATCAGATTCGACGCGATTCGATCGGCGGAAGGTTCTTCCCAATCGTTGGTCATCGCGTTCCAGGTCACGGGCTTCATGCCGAGTTCTCTGGCGATGCGCAGTGTGATGGGGCGGCGCGCGCCGTAAGGCGGGCGAAAGAAATGTACGGATTTGCCGATGAGTTGTTCCAGCGTGTCGCGCGTGCGCGTGAGTTCTTCGCGAATGCGTCGCGAGGAGATTTGCGCGAGATTCGGATGACTCCAGGAGTGATTGCCGATGAGATGTCCTGCGTCTGCGATGCGACGGACCAGGGCGGATTCGGTTTGCGCGAATTTGCCGACCAGGAAGAAGGTCGCGTGCGCATCGTGCGCGGCGAGAATATCGAGCAGTTGCGGCGTCCAGGCGGGGTTGGGGCCGTCGTCGAAGGTGAGCGCTAACTCGTCGGGTAGGCGGGGCGCTATGAGCGTGCGGCCAAAGATCTGCGACGCAGCCCATCGAGAGGCATAGGCAAAGCCTCCCCAGGCGAGGCCGGCAGCGCCTAGAACGCCGAGTCCTGCACAGATTCCAGTGGACAGTGAAGGCAT
>DATHNJ010000028.1:0-2980 GCA_035486155.1 Occallatibacter sp.
GCCCATGCCCTCGGCAAAGTCGAGCCAGAGCTCGCTATGAGGACGCCCCTCGATCTCCTCGCCGCAGAGATTGCGCAGTACGGCGCGGCGCTGCTCGCCGTCTTCCAGACGGGAATGCAGCGCGCTTAGGTAAGCCGGGAATGCGGCGACATGGTGGAAGTAGTCGCTGGCATACTCGCGCAGATCTTCGCGCGTCAGTTTACCCGCGGTCCACGCCTTGTAATACGGGTGGCAGAGAAGATCGTAACGGGCAATGCGCTCCTCGAGCGCGGTCAAGAAAGCTTGCAATTCCATGGTTCACCCCACGAAAATTTTAGGCCGGAAAACGTGAGAACACTATACGGGAGGGAGAAGGAAAGCTACAAGGTGCAGGCTGCGGTCAGGTCACTTGCGAACAAGAATCACGGGCCCCCTGGTAAATCCCGAGAGCTTCGCCGCGTCCTGTTTGGCAGCTGCCACCTGCTTGGCAGACAACTTGGCGGAAAGCTCGTCGACCTTCTGCTGGGCCGCCGTAACTTTGTTGTTCGCAGCTACAAGATAGTAAGCGAGGGCCTTTTGTTGATCGGGCTTTACGCCGCGTCCTTCTGCATAAATAGCGCCGAGGGCAGCGAAGGCTTGTGCCAGGCCCAGGTAAGAAGCTTGCTCATAAAGTTTTTTTGCTTTTGCGAAATCCGTCGGGACGCCGGTACCGGTCTCGTACGCCATTCCAAGCTGATAAAGCGAGGGAGGATCGTTCAGATCGGCGGCACGCTGCAGCCACCTCAGACTCCCCGCTTTGTCGACAGAAACGCCAATGCCGTTGTCGTAGAGGTAGGCAAGCTTCGCGCAGGCGGCGCCATCGCCCGCTGTCGCGGCTGTCACGTACCAGTTCAGCGCCTTGCCGTAATCCTGCCGGACGATCCCACCAGTTAAGTAGGCGGTAGCGACAAGCACCTCGCAACGGTTCATCTGTGCCGGAGGTAATTCCTGTCTAGTGCGGGCTACTGCTTCGACGCCGCGTTGGTCGCCCGCATCGGCAGAAAAGATAAACCACGCGCAGTAGTTCTGGTCATTCACTGGAACGCCGTCGCCGTTGTAGTACGCCGCGCCCAAGTTGAAGTAGGCCTTGGCGTAACCTTGCTTGGCCGCCTTCAAAAACCAGGGAATAGCCTTCGCCGGATCTTTCTCGACGTCGGTGCCAATACGGTAACGGACGCCGAGTTCGTTTTGAGCTGCGGGATCGCCGCTATCAGCTAGCTGTTGCAGCTTTGCAATCGGCAGCTTGCCCACAGATGTGGAGTCCTGCGCGTGTAACTCGAGATGAGATACAGCAATGACTAGCAGTAAAACAAGGCAGGAACGGCGGAAGTCGCGAGTCATAGGCGGGTTCAACGAGACAGATGAGAGTACCACCGGCAGCAGCGACCGCAACAGCCCATTCTAAAAGTCGCCGCTACTTCTCCCGAATTGGACGCGCGGCTGCGTTATGCGTCGCGCAGCGCGACCATGGGATCGACCCTTGCGGCTCGCGCCGCCGGCACATAAATCGCCAGCATGCCGATCAACAGCAATAAAAGTCCGGTTGCCAGGAATGTCGGCAGATCGAATGGCTTCACGCCGAAGAGCATCGTACTAAGCGCTCGGGTTGCTGCCAGGGCGCCAGCAGTTCCGCAAAGCAAGCCGATCAGGATAAGTCGCACGCCCTGGCGCGCCACCATTGCGAGCACGTCGACACGCCGTGCGCCCATCGCCATGCGAATTCCGATTTCCTGCGTGCGCTGCGCCACAACGTATGAGATCACGCCATAGATGCCGATGCTGGCCAGCGAGAGCGCGAGGATGGCAAATGTGGTCAGCAGGATCATGGACAGCCGGCGCTCCGCCAGGGTAGTCGCGATGATTTCATTCAACGTCTGCGCGCCATACACGGGCTGCTCGGCGTTTCCTTGCTGCAGGCGGCGGCGAATGGCAGCGAAATCCGTGTGGCTGGTCGGGCTTAAGCGAACGGCATAGCTCACGCCGGAAGCGGCTTGCATCATGGCTGCATCCGCCAGCTGCATGAACGGACGATAGATCTCAGCTTGCAACTGTTCGTCGCTATTGGGGTCGAGCCCCCACTGCATCACATGCCGTACCACCCCGACGATCTCCACATTCTCTTCGTCGGGTGTGACCAGATTCAGGCGCTTGCCAATGGGGTCTTCGTGCGGAAAGAATTTGCGCGCAAAGGCTTCATCGATGACGACGACGTGCGGAGCATGCTCATTGTCGTGCGCCGTGAGAAAGCGTCCTCGCAGCAAGGCCGTGCCCATGGTGCGTAGGTAGTCAGGACCGACGACGTAGTTGAGAGTCCAGTTCATCTGGTTCTGGCTGGCCGGCTTGGGCTGGCCGTCGATCCAAAAGACCACTTCATCGTCGCCCGCCATGGGGAATGCGCCCCACGACACGGCAGACGCCTCAACCCCAGGAATCGCATTCAGCTCCTGGTCGAGATTGTGGAAGGTCGCCCGGACGGATTCCGGGCTGGCCTTCGTCATGGACGGCGGGAGCGTCAAGCCGAAGGTAAGGAGGTGGTCCGCCTGGAATCCAGGATCGACGCTCCACAATGCAGAGAGGCTGCGGATCATCAGGCCGGCGCTGATCATCAGCACCAATGCCATGGCCATCTCAAGCACAACGAAGACGCGCTGAGCCTTCGAATGGACGACGCTGTTGCCGCGACTCCGATCCGTCAGGGTCGCGTTGACGTTGGGTCGGGATGCCCGCAGCGCCGGAACCAATCCGAAGACAATACCAGCGAGCAAGGAAATGCAGGCGGTGAACAGCAAGACGCGACTATCCAGTCCGATGTCGCCGGCGCGAGGCAGGGTATCAGGCAAGGCTTTGAGCGCGGCGGCGGTTCCCCAATACGCGATAGCGACGCCCAGTAATCCGCCCAGCGCAGCCAGGGTCACGCTTTCGGTCAGGAGTTGACGCAACAATCGTCCGCGACCTGCGCCCA
>DATHNJ010000029.1:0-8189 GCA_035486155.1 Occallatibacter sp.
CAATCTCTTGAGAGGAAAAATTGAAGGCAGGCATTTTGTTGTCGGGGCGGCCTTCGTGGATGACTTTGGCGATCTCGTCGCCTGTGCGATCCATACGCACGAGGCGCGATTGCGTAAGATCGGGGCCGGTCTCGCCGCCCATGGCATCGCGGCCGTGACAGAAGGCGCAGTTTTGTTGAAACAGCGCCTGGCCGGCTGCAGAGAGGCTCGAGTGCGCCGTCCCATTTTCTGCGTTCTGCGCCGCGGGTTCCGTCGTCGTCAAGAAATGCAGCAGCGCGGTTAACTCGCCATTCTGCACGGCGGGAAAACCAGGCATGCGCCCTTTGCCGGAGTGAATCAGGTCGGCGATCTTTTCCTCCGTCATGCGGTGGCTTACGCCGAGGAGCGGCGGAAAACCAGGCAGGTTGCCCTGGCGCTGCTCGCCATGACAGATAGCGCAATGTTGTGCGTACGATTCAGCGCCGGGATCTTGCGCGGGTCGCGCGGTGGCTGGAGGAACATTCTCCGCCTGATCCGCCGCGCGCGCAGGTCCTTCGATAGACGAAACAAGAAAGAAACCCGCGGCTGCGGTTGCGACAAAAAGCGCGACTCGAAACCCCTTCACCTTGTTCAATGCGGAAACCCCTGGAACATGATCTTCATCTCTTGATCGCCGACGCGGCTTCAATCGCTAGGTTGCATACTTGATGAGCTGCATGAATCCGTAATCCATGTGCAGTTGTTGGTGGCAGTGCCACAAGGTATCGCCGGGATTGTCGGCGACGAAATCGACTGCGACCGTATCAAGCGGCATCACGTTGATGACATCTTTCCTGAGGCCGCTAAGATGTTTGTCGCCGATGCGCGTTACCTCGAAGGTGTGGCGATGAAGATGGAGCGGATGCTGATCGCCGCTGCCGTTGCGAAAAACGAGGCGATAGCGCTTGCCTGCGTGCACCGTCAAGGGCTCGATCTCAGGCCAGGATTTGTTGTTGATGGTCCAGGTGTCGAACTGTGAACCGTGCTGCTGGCCAATATCGCGAAAGGTGAGCTCGAAGGACTCATCAGGCTCTGGCGCTGCGGCCGAGTTGGCGAATTGCGCGTAATCCCACTCCGCTGGAGCGGGGTCTTTCCAAACCGGAGCGCCTGACTGACCCGCGTATTCGATCACGACGCCGAGACCCATCTGCCGTGCTTTTTCAAGAGTCGAACCGAGTATCCATACGCCCGGCGCGTTCATCTCCACCAGAGCGTCAACGCGCTCGGCGACAGCGAGCGAGAGCGTCTCAACGCTGGCCTGCTTCGGCACAGGGTTGCCGTCCATGGCAAGGACCGTGAAGCGATGGCCGGGCAGCGCAAGCACAACATTTTCGGTGGCGCTGGCATTGAGCAGCCGCATCAGGATGCGCTGGCCCTGTTTGACGCGAATGGGCTCGCCTGAGCCCAGCATGCGGTCGTTGATGGTCGCGTATTTGTAGCCGACGTCGGAGCCGGTGGTAAGCGGCATGTTCGCCGATTGGCTGCGCATCGTTTCTACCATCGGCACAAACGAAGGCTCCCAGTGGTGGATCGCGAGATTCACTTCCACGTCGTAGTGCGGCAGCGACTGATTGCCTTCAATCAGCAGAAAGCCAAACTGCCCCGTATAAGTTGACTTGCCAAGATCGCCATAGGCGCTCGCATGGGTGTGATACCAGCGCGTGCCTGCGGGCCTGGGCGTAAATGTGTAGCGATGAGTTTCGCCGGCAGCGATCATCGGCGAACCCTCTTCCATCGCGCCGTCATTGAGTGAGTCGATAGCCAGTCCGTGCCAATGAACAATGTCCGCATTCGAGCAGGCGTTGACGACATCAATATTGACTGGGACGCCTTCGCGCAGGCGCAACATTGGCCCAGGAACCTTGCCGTTGTAGGCAACTGTCTTGATGTTGATGCCGGGGCCGATCTCAAGATTGCAAGGCTCGATGCGCAAGATGTGATCGGCCTTGCCGGCAGGCTTTGCCTGCGCGAGCAGCTTGCCGCCCAATGATTGGGTTGCAAGCAGCATCCCAGCCGAGGCGAGAAAATCTCTTCGGTTGATGCGAGTTGGCGCGGGAGGTTTCAATGCGTTCTTCTCGAGTGCTCGCGGCGATGGAGTTAGTTATGTACGGCAAAAGCGAAGCGGAACCATTTTCGATGCGCAGACAGGAAATGTAAACGTCTTCGTCGCGAAGCAACGCTCCAGCGTCAAGATGTTCGAGTTAGTTGAAGATGTAAGGCCTCGATTATTGTGCGGCTGCAGGCCGTGGATGGCTTGCCGTGCTTCCATCCGTCATCCAAAGGGCCCACTTGATAGCTTCGAAGTACATCTTGCGAATGTCGGGATCATCCCACGATTCTTCCGTGTGTCCCAGCGTTGAGTAGAAGACGCGGCCCTTGCCATACATCTTGCTCCACGCCACCGCGAAATCATGGTCGGTGCGGTGAATGCGCGGATTGTTTTCGTAGTTGAGCCTGCCGGGATCGAGGCTGAGCAGAACGTTGACCTTGTCGCGCGACCACGCTTTAGGCTGGTAGATCTCGTCATACTTCACAAACGACTTGGGGAAGTGACGCACTGCGGGAAAATCGGGATCCTCGTTGACGATGGGTGCGTTGAAAGTCATCCATGGATGCTGGTCGAACCAGCCGCCGATCATCTCGCCGTACTCCGGCCATTGGTAGTTCGTGTCGAGCGCCGCATGAATACCAACGAAGCCCTTGCCGTCATCGTGCACAAAGGCGAGAATGTCCTGCTTCTGGCTCGCGTCCAGGTCCAGCTCTCCCGTGGTGCTGGCGAAGATGATCAGGTCGAAGTAGCTCAGGTTTTTTGTGTTGCGCCCGAGATCTTTTTTGGTCAGCAACTCGGTGTCGGTGCGCATGGTCGTATCCCACAGGCCGCTTTCCTTGCCCATGTTGTAGATCGCAGCCATGGCGTCGGGAACCGAGTCGTGCTCAAAGCCCTTGGTTTGGCCGATGACGAGAACGTGTTTCAAGTGAATCTGCTTCGCGTGAGGAGGCGGAGGCGTAGCGTCGGCGGAAGACTGCGCATCAGCGCGCGGGGCCCGGATACAAAGCAGAACTGTAAGCAGGCCGCAGAAAAGAACGAGCAAACTTCGTACAGGGCGCAAGAAATCTCCTTTTGACGTTTTCTTCGCTTTCGGCGCGTCGTTGAGTTGCAGATGCTGCTTAGAGCATCCGCACAAGGAATGCTGTTCGAAACCGGTCACCAAGCGCTCTTTTGCTCGCGTGGAAGTCTAATAGGCGCGCCACGGCTCGCGCAATACCCTCTTAGAGCACGCTGCAAGCTGCGCTCGGAACTTGGCGCTATGATTCGCGATGTTTCGAGAGACCCAGATACATCAGCGTATTCGTCAACTGCGATGCGCTCAGCTACGTCAGCCGCCGATCTTCTCGGTGAGTTCGACCCAGCGTTCATAGATTGCGTCGTGATCGGCTCGTGCCTGTTCGAGTTCGGCTAGCGCAGCGGTGAGGAGCTCGGGATCGGTGGCTATTTCGGGAACTTCGATGCGGTGTTCGGCGGTGCGAAGGCGCGCATCGGCATCCTCGATGCGGGCTTCGATGGCGTCATACTCGCGCTGCTCCATGTACGAGAGTTTCTTTCGAGATGGAGAAACCGGACCAGGCGCCGGCGCTTGCTGCGGGGCCGCTTCCGCAGGCGCCTTCGATTGGACGCCGTTCTGCTCATCGCGCCAGGTCTCCCACTGAAGATAGTCGGCGAACAATGCGGAGTTACCGCGGCCGTCGAGACCCAAAACAGCATTGGTCACGCGATCAAGCAGATAACGATCGTGGGTGACGAGCACCAGCGCGCCAGGAAATTCGAGAAGCGACTCCTCAAGAATCTCGAGCGTAGGGATATCGAGGTCGTTGGTTGGCTCGTCGAGAATGAGCACGTCTGCGGGCTGAAGCATGAGGCGCGCGATGAGCACACGAGCCCGCTCGCCGCCGCTGAGGCGCTCAACGGGCTGATTGAGCTGCTCGCTGGTGAAGAGAAAGCGCGAGGCATAGCTGGCGATATGAATGACGCGGTCCTGGTAGATGACCGAGTCGGAGTCGGGCGCGAGCGCACGGCGCAGAGTGAGCGATGTGTCCAATTCGCGCATCTGCGAAAAATAGACGATACGCAGGCTCGAGGCGCGGCGGATTTCGCCGGCGCTGAGGGGAATCTCGCCGGTGATGGCGCGCAGAAGCGTCGTCTTGCCCGATCCGTTGGGACCAGCGAGGCCGAGCTTGAGACCGTTCATGAGCGTTACGGTAACGCTGTGGAGAATCTCGTGATCACCAAGGGTGATGGCGGCCTGATGGACTTCGATGAGACGCTTGGTCTGGCGGCCTGTAGCGTCGAATGCGATGCCGGCTGTTGCAGTGCGCGAGCGCGATTCGGAATCACGCAGCTCGGAGATGAGCGCGTTGGCATTGTCGATGCGCGCCTTGGCTTTGGTTGCGCGAGCCTTCGGGCCGCGCCTGAGCCACTCCATCTCCACGCGGACACGGTTGCGCAGGCTCTCCTGGGCGCGCTGCTGCCATTCGGCATAAGCCTCGCGCTCTTCGAGAAATTTGGAATAGCCGCCTTTGACGCGCAGTAGACCGTCGGCATAGATACGATTCAGTTCGACAACCTCCGAGGCGACGTTTTCGAGGAAATAGCGATCGTGCGTCACGACGACGAAGGCGAATGTAGCGGACCTGAGCAGGCCTTCCAGCCACTCGATGCCTTCAAGATCGAGGTGGTTTGTCGGCTCGTCGAGCAGCAGGACGTCA
Organism: Occallatibacter sp.; assembly: GCA_035486155.1. Taxonomy (GTDB): domain Bacteria; phylum Acidobacteriota; class Terriglobia; order Terriglobales; family Acidobacteriaceae; genus Telmatobacter. The sequence goes on from DATHNJ010000029.1 coordinate 4,783, forward strand.
GGATTGGTGACGAGGGCTTCGGCAATCGCAAGGCGCTTGCGCCAGCCGCCGCTCAGGCTCGCCGCTTCGCGATCCATGCCGGGATTGCCGCGGCTGTCGTCTTCCGTAAAGCCGGCGCGACCGAGTGTTTCGCGAAGGCGCTGCTCGCGCTCACCGGAAGGGACGGCGGCGCGATCCAAAGCCTCTTCGATGTTCTGGCGCACGGTGACGCCCGGAGCGAAATCGGAGATTTGATGCACGTAGCCGATACGGGCGCGCTTGCGAAAAGAGACTTCGCCGGAGTCGGGCTCGTGCTCGGCGCCGAGAATGGCGAGCAGCGTGGATTTGCCTGCGCCATTGGGCCCGATCAAGCCGATACGGTCGCCATCGTGGACGGCGAAAGAAATGCTGTCGAAGAGCGGATTGGCGCCGAAGCGCTTGGAGATATTTTGCGCGATCAAAATCGGCGGCATGTCTCCAGTTTACGAGGCAGAGCGCGTCGCCATGCAGCGGCGCGAAACTTGGCCTTTCAGGTTTGAGAAGAGATCACAAAGCGGCCAGCCACTTTAAGACTTCTTCGACCTTATATATCGCCTGCTGACCAGACACAATAGGCCTTTCCACCATGATCACTTCAATCTTTAGCCTGCGCGCCGCTTCGATTTTGGCGTACGTCGCTGATCCGCCGCTGTTTTTTGTCACCAGCAGATCAATTCTCCGGCGCCCGAACAGTTCCAGCTCGTCTTCTACGCAAAACGGTCCGCGCGCTAATAACAACTCGCAGCGCGGAGGCAAAGGTTCATCGGGAGGTTCAATCGAGCGAATGACAAAGTCGGCGTCTTTGCAGACTGCAAAAGGAGCGACCTCTTGTCGCCCGATCGATAAAAAGGCCCGACCGCCGCGTTGCGCGACCAGGTCCGCGGCAGCCGCCATATCGGCGACCATGCTCCATCGATCGCACGGAACGAGCGCCCACGGGGGCCGCGTGAAAGCGATGAGAGGCGCTCCAGATTGGCGCGAAGCTTCGACTGCATTGCGTGAGATCTGCGCCGCAAACGGATGCGTCGCATCGATCAGCGCATCGATCCTATGATCGCGCAAATAATGGATGAGCCCATCGATGCCGCCGAACCCTCCGATGCGCGTCTCGCACTGCGGTGCGCGCGGATGCGCTACGCGTCCTGCCAGCGAATAGATGAGGTGAAGCTGTTGATCGCGCAGCAACGCGTCGGAAAGCTCGAGAGCATGCTGCGTTCCACCCAGAATGAGAATTCGTTTCAGCGATTTTCTCCAGAGGATGTATGGGTTTTATTCGCTTCGGTCGCGGCCCTTCGAATAAAGATAGCTCTCGCCGAACTCCGGCTGCCCCAGCGACCTGCCCACAAAGATCAGCGCTGTCCGATCGATGCCGGCATCGGCAACGATTTGTTGAATGTTGTTGAGTGCGCCGCGCAGCACGCGTTCATCGGGCCAGCTTGCGCGAAAGACGACGACGACCGGGCACTCAGGACCATAGAGGGGCGTAAGCTGCGATACGACCTGATCCAGGTTTTGAATGGACAGATGAATCGCCATCGTGGCGCCGGTTCGTCCCAGCGACGCCAGGTTTTCGCCTTCCGGCATCTTCGTTGAACGCGTTGAGGTCCGCGTCAGAATCAATGTCTGCGCTACTTCGGGCAAGGTGAGCTCCTTGCCCAACGCGGCTGCGGCGGCGGCAAACGAAGGAACGCCGGGAGTGATGTCGTAAGCGATGCCCAGTTCGTCGAGACGCCGCGTCTGCTCGGCCATTGCGCTCCAAATCGAGAGATCGCCCGAGTGCAGACGCGCCACGTCGAGATTTTCGCGACTGGCATTGACCATCTCGGCGATGATCTCGTCTAACGTCATCTCCGACGTGTCGACGATACGCGCTCCGGCTGGAGCATGATCGAGAATGCCTCTGGGGATGAGTGACCCCGCGTACAAACAGACGGGCGATGCATAAATAAGATCGCGCCCACGCAGCGTCAACAGATCGCTCGCGCCAGGGCCGGCGCCGATGAAATGAACCTTCATGGTAGAACCGCCATCGCGCAGGTGCATCGATTCCCTACTTGTCTCTCGAGCACCAGCCGCGCTCCCGGCCCCAAAGAAGCGAGCGCGGCAGCTTCGGCCACGCTGCTGCTGCCGGTCGCAGCCGAGGACCGAGCCGAAATTGTCTTGACGCCGCGAATGCCGGCAAGCGATTCGGCCGGCAGCAGAACGAGCTTCAGTCCGAGTTCCCCGGCCACTTGCGAAGCGATCTCCGCACGGCGATCGAGGGTCGCGAGCAGCGCGTCCTGCTCAATGATGTCGATGGATTTTCGAATCAGCTCGATTACATCGGCCCATGCAGCCTGCGACGACGCGCCGATGCCGATTGCGCATCGTTCGGTCATCTCTTCACCGCCGCGAGTTGCGTGATGGGACTTAGCGGCCGCCACGCCAGCTTTTCGCCGATGTACGCCGCACGCGAGATGGCAATGCGCGTCAGATCGCCGCCGTAGCGCGTCTGCCATCCGGCCAGCGATGCTTCGCCTGCGATAGTTACGGTGTTCGCCACCAGCCGCCCGCCTGTCGAAAGCCGCTCCCAACAAGCTTCCAACAGTCCGGGCACGGTTACGCCGCCGCCCAAGAAAATTGCGTCCGGCCGCTCTTGCCTTTCGAAGGTAGGCGGCGCTGAACCAACGATAACTTGCAACCCAGGAACGCCAAGCTGATTTGCGTTCAGTTTGATGCGCTCCGCACGGTCCTCCCGCTGCTCGAAGGCGATGCAACGGCAGCTTCGATGCACGCGCATCCACTCTATGCCGATTGTGCCCGTGCCCGCGCCTACGTCCCACAGCAGTTGTCCGGGAAGCGGCGCCAGCCGCGACAACGTCGCCGCGCGCACTTCGCGTTTTGTGAGTTGGCCATCGGAATCGAAGGCATCGTCCGGCAATCCGGGGACTAGGGACAGAGATCGCGTGTCGGGCTCTGCGACGCAATCGATCGCGATGAGATTCAGATCGGCGAATTCACCGGAAATCCATTCAGCTACGATCAGATCGGCTCTCTTCTCTGCTGATCCTCCCAGCCGTTCAAAGACCGTGATGCGGCTTTGCCCTAGGCCGTGCTCTTGCAAAATCCGCACCACGGCCTCAGGAGAACTGCGATCCCGCGAGTAAACAATCAGCCGTTGCGAAGGAGCGAGAGACCGCACGATTGACTCCACAGGTTCGTGCACCAGCGAAAGCAGCGTCGTCTCAGCTACCGGCCAGCCTAACCGCGCGCAGGCTAATGAAAACGCGGAGATATTCGGAATCACACGATACTCTGCGGCGTCCAGGCGCCTTGTCAACAGCGGACCAACGCCGTGCAACATCGGATCGCCGCTCGCCAATACTGCGACAGAGCAAACGCCGCGATGC